>JBNJFS010000143.1:0-6110 GCA_051747085.1 Bacteroidota bacterium | reverse complement strand
CAAGGAAGTGATGACTGGGCTCCATTCAATCAAAACCTTCCTTCGGTTATTGTCAACGAGCTGGAAATCTATTACGATCTTGAAGATATGTCGAACAGCACAATGTATGCTGCCACTTACGGCCGCGGGTTATGGAAAACACCTCTGCCTGCTACCACTGAACATGAAATTACAATTGCCAATATAGATAATCAAATTGTTGTTCCTGAAGATCAGGGAGCTGATTTCGATGTGATCTACTATGTGAACCTTGATTTTAATGCAGGGAATGTATTCACTGCTTATTTATCGGATGAAAATGGTGATTTTTCCGCTGACACAGAAATTGGAAATGTTACATCCATCCAAAATGGAACAATTCCTGTTTCCTTACCAGGAACAACAGTTGCTGGTGATGGATATAAAATCAAGGTAATATCGAGCGATCCGGTTACCGAAAAAGAGACCAATGTATTTCAAATTGTAAAAGATGATACTACTCCTGTTATTGAACTGGAAGATGAAGATGAGTCTCTGGAGATATTTCCTAATCCTTCCAGTGGATTTTTCACGGTACAATCAGCTAAAATTTCCGAGGAATCCATGGTTAAAGTTTATGACATCAACGGTAAGTTGATCAAGGAAATAAACAACAACCAGCAAGGAAGAATCGATATTAACCTGAGTGGTCATACCTCAGGAGTATATATCATTGATATTGAAACCAATGCCGAACACATGAAAGCAAAAGTGATGCTAAAATAAATGATCCTTTTCATTTGTTTATAAAGGGGCTGTCAAAAAAAGGCAGCCTCTTTTTCATGCTAACCCCTAACCAAAGATTACATTTTTTGCTATTTTTGTTTACAAAGAACATTTAATCATTTTATCACAAAAACCATGAAACAAACAATTTTTCTTATTGCCTTCACTCTTATGCTCCCCTGTTACCTGCTGGGGCAAGAAGACAGCCGGGTTGACTTTAAAGCACTGGACAGCTACTATGAGCAAATGGTTAAAGACTGGGATGTGCCCGGTATGGCTGTCGGAGTGGTTAAAGACGGCGAGCTTTTGTTTTCCGGAGCTTACGGGGTACTGGAAGAGGGCAAAAAAGCAAAACCCGATGCAAATACCTTATATGGCATTGCATCCAACTCCAAAGCTTTTACCTCGGCCATTATTGCGATGCTTGTGCAGGAGGGCCAATTAAACTGGAATGATAAAGTAAGGGATTATCTTCCGTATTTTGAGGTTTATGATCCCTGGGTTAGTCATGAGGCAACGATCAGGGACCTGCTAAGTCACAGGATTGGGCTCGGCACCTTTAGTGGTGATGTTATATGGTACAAATCAGATTTTTCGGCCGAAGAGATTGTAAAAAAAGCAAAACATATCCCCCAGGCATTTGATTTCAGGGCCGGTTACGGCTATTCCAATATCATGTACATTGCTGCCGGCGAGCTTATAAAGGCGGTAACAGGCAAGCCCTGGAGCGAAAACGTAAAAGAACGTATTTTTGAACCGCTGGGAATGAACCGAAGCATTACCTCCCCTGAATTGCTGGATAAAAAAGGGAATTATGTAACCCCCCATGCCCGCCGGGAGGAAAAAAACATCCCCATAGAATGGGTAAACTGGGAAGAAGTTGGTGCTTTGGGAGGTGTAATCTCCAGTGTTGAAGATCTTTCGAAATGGATGATTTTTAACCTCAACCATGGCATTGTTGGCGAAGATACCCTGCTTACCAAAAAAAATATCAACCTGATGTGGACTCCCCACAATAATTTTGTCATTGACCACTTTTCATCCAATGATTTTAATACCCACTTCAGCGCTTATGGTTTAGGATGGGGATTAAGTGATTTTCACGGACGCATGCGCGTTGCACATACCGGAGCTATTGACGGAATGATAACAGGTATTAGCTTAATCCCTGACGAAAACCTGGGCGTGGTGGTTCTTACCAACGGAATGAAAACACCCTATACCGCAGCTGCAAATTATGCACTTGAACTGTTTTCAGGATTAACACCCCGTGACTGGTCTGCTGAATTATTAGAAAAAGGGGAAAAGAGGAAACAGTCCGACACCCGGATATCCAGCCGTAAAGAAAAAAGAGTGCTAAATACGGAACCCTCACTCCCACTGGAAAAATATACAGGAACATACTATTCCAATATTCACGGGAATATTTATATCACACTGGAAGACAACAAGCTACGAATGGAGTTTGAGCATTCAGAACCCCTTTCAGCAACATTGAAACACTGGCATTATGATGTATGGGAAATAATCTGGGATGAAAAACATGCCTGGTTTGATTTTGGTACGGTTAAATTTAATACCGACAATAACCTGAATATATTGGGAATGGACTTTGATGTTCCTAATAACGACATCTTTTTTGACGAGTTAAAACCCTACAGGGTTCAATAAGGTGAGAAGGAGTATAATAAAATGGAGCAGCTTAGTTGCTGCTCCATTTTTTATTCTAAAACCCTAACCTAAAACTATTTCTTTATCTTGAAAAAACCAATAATTTCATTAAGCAAATCGGCCTGGGACGATAAATCATTCGCATCATCATTTAATGCGTTAAACAACGAAACATTTTGTTGAGTAATCTGATTTAGCGACTGTAAAGCCTGGTTAACCTGGTTTGCCCCTGAATTTTGCTCCATGCTGGAGGCCGCAATTTCCTGGATTAGCTTCGAGGTGCGTTCGATTTCAGGGATAACATTATTTACAAGCTTTTCAGCTTTCTCGGTGGTATCAACACTTGATTTGGATAACTCTTCAATTTCCTGTGCAGATAACTTACTTCGCTCGGCCAGTTTACGCACTTCGGCAGCAACCACAGCAAAACCTTTACCGTGTACTCCGGCTCTGGCAGCTTCTACCGCTGCATTTAATGCCAGGATGTTGGTTTGAAATGCAATATCATTGATAATGCCAATTTTTTCGGCTATCGATTGTATCGCTAACATGCTGTTATGTGCAGCAGAACCCACATCCTTACTGATACTAACAGCATTTTGTGAAATTTTTTCTGTTTCTTTTGAATTATCGGTATTCTGTTCGATATTAGCAACCATCTCTTCCATCGATGAGGCCAACTCTTCCGATGACGAAGCTTGTGTACTTGCTCCATTGGAAAGCTCCTGCGATTTTTGTGTAATCCCTTCACTCCTCCCGGAAATTTGATTGGCCGATTCGGACAATGACGCAACCATTTCGTTTAGTTTAGCCGCCATATTGCTTAATGATTGCGCCAGGTCGCCAATTTCATCCTTTTGATTAATCTCAACGGTAGCGGTTAAGTCTCCTTTTTCAATGGCCCGGGCAAATTCAACCCCCTTTTTTATGGGTTTGGTAACCGATTGATTCACATAAATCAATACAATAATAAATATTACCAAGATAACCAGTGTAGTGATGATGATGAATATTGGAAAATTTTGAAAGGACTGCTGCATCTCTTCGATGGCACGATTAGATAAGTCAGCCTGATAATCAATAATCTGGTCTAATAAAGCAATGGCCCGGTCAGTTTCTACAATAATATCACCCTGCTCTTCAACCAGCGGCATCACTTCAAACATCACCATCATATCGTCGTAACTTTCGAAAGTATTCAACTGCTCCATCACCTTCTGGTGTAAGGGCACGATAGAGTCGGTAATGATGAATTCAACGGTTTCCAGCAAATCCTTGTTTTCAGAATTCCAATGCTCCGAAAGTGATTTAAGCTGATCTAATGTAGCGGGCAGTTTATTTTCCAGCACCTCTTTCAGCAATAGCTTATCCGGCGTATTATCCTGCTTTTCTATATATACCCAGTTTTTGATGAGCATTTTAGAATCAACCAACAACTTACGCAGCTGTGTTAAATTATTGCTCGAAGGATTATAAATTTCTGTAATCTGATTATTTAATCTGCTGTTTTGCAACGAGGTACTTAACGTTACCACCGCATTAACAACTAATGCTAACAGAATTACACCAAAGCCAATAATTAATTTTCTCCCAATGGTTAATTTCATTTCTTTATCGCCCGTTTAGTAGTTGTTTCGAGCCATCTCCTTTACCTTGGAGTGAAACTTCAATCCATGCTTTAAAGCGTTTTCGCTTTTAAAGTCATATTTTAAACGATCCCCCTCCGTTACAAATTGAATGGCCGCTCCTTTATTAATGCCCGTATTACTGTCAGTAATAATTAAACAATGAGTTCCTGTTTTTGAATGTATTTCTGAAATATCTCCTGATTTTAGGGCATCAACAAAAATCACATGGCATTTTTCCACATCGTTAATGTTTCGAAAATATTTTACAACAATAGGTTGTGTCACATTCTTTTTTCCTGCAGTTACTTTTTCTAATTCTGAAGCCAGACTTCTGTTTCCAAGAACCCCCATCACAAAATCACCTTGTTTTTCCGATTGTGGCCAATCAAAAAACTTGGTAAAATTATAGGAGAACATGGCTTGTGCCTTTGACACCTGTACCTGAGCATAATTAAATTTAGTAATAAACAGAATAATAAATACAGATAACAATAATCTTTTCATGATAACTAAATTTTAAAATAATTTTTTTACAAAATAGGTTCGATTAAATGAAATTAACAATTTATGTTTGGTGATATTAGCTTTACAAAAGGGTGATTTACATCACTTTTTACCATTTATCTTTTCGTTTTAAAAAATGTTTTTAACAATGCACTACACTCAGCATGCATTATCCCGGGAACAATTTTTGTTTTGGGATGAATGACCCCCGAACGATACATCGAATATCCTCTTTTTGTATCGGAAGCGCCATACACAATTTTTGGTATTTGTGTCCATGCCGAAGCGCCAATACACATTACACAAGGCTCAAGCGTTACATATAAGGTGCAACCGGTCAAATACTTTCCTCCTAAATAATTAGCTGCAGCCGTAAATGCCTGCATTTCGGCATGTGCTGTAACATCATTCAGTGTTTCGGTTAAATTATGCGCCCGGGCAATGACCTGGTTATTGGAAACAATTACAGCCCCTATGGGTGCTTCATCTTTATCCAACGCTTTTTGAGCTTCTTTTAAAGCTTCTTTCATGAAATATTCATCAGAAAACAGATCCATCTTTGAAAAGAATTTTTAGGGTATAAAAATAACTCATATTTATAAGTTTAGACTAATTTACGTTTTAAAAGATTAATAACAAAAAACTTAACAACTATATTCCTTTAAATATGAATCATTTATATAAACGATGTTTTTAAAAAGAAAATAAAACCCTATTTTCGCATTTTGAAATCATTAACAACAGAAAAATTTTTTCAGCTATGTACAGGACGCATACTTGTGGTGAATTAAGATTAAACAATGTAGGACAAGAAGTAACTTTAAGTGGTTGGATTCAGACAATCCGTAATTTAGGGGGGATGACTTTTATTACTTTGCGTGACCGATATGGGTTAACACAACTGGTTTTTGATGACCAAACAACCGATGAATTAAGGAGTAAAGCACGATCGTTAGGTCGGGAATTTGTCATAAAGGTTACCGGGAGAGTGGTGGAAAGAAGCAGTAAGAATCCCAAAATGCTTACCGGCGAAATAGAAATTCAGGTTAAAAACCTTGATATATTAAATCAATCGGAGATCCCTCCATTTACTATTGAAAACGAAACCGATGGTGGTGATGAGTTAAGGATGAAATACCGTTACCTGGACTTACGGAGAGAACCGGTTCGCCGAAACCTTGAGTTAAGGCATAAAATGGGACAAGAGATCAGAAGATATCTCGATAGTGTTAAATTTATGGAGATTGAAACCCCTTATCTTATTAAATCAACACCCGAAGGAGCCCGGGACTTTATTGTTCCCTCAAGGATGAATCCCGGAGAGTTTTACGCTTTGCCTCAATCACCACAAACCTTTAAACAGCTGTTAATGATATCAGGTTTCGACCGGTATTTTCAAATAGTAAAATGCTTCCGTGACGAAGATTTGCGTGCCGACCGCCAGCCGGAATTTACCCAGGTTGATTGTGAAATGTCTTTTGTAGACCAGGAAGATGTTTTAAACACTTTTGAAGGACTTGCCAATCATCTTTTCTACCAAATTAAGGGCATAACCTTTAACGA
>JBNJFS010000142.1:0-6113 GCA_051747085.1 Bacteroidota bacterium | reverse complement strand
TAATAGTTATATCAGACTTACCGGAAATATTCAAAGTTTGGTATAAAGGCAATTCAGAAGAGCGTTTAATAAAATAGGAAGTATTCGAAGTGATATCAACCTCTTCCCAACTGGCATAAGGATTGTCAATGGTTCCATTTCGTGAACCATTATTTATATTTTGCGGATCAATATACACACGATTTCCTGAACCAGCCATTTGACAAGCAGTTAATAACAGTAACCAAAAAATAAATCCTGCTTTATTAATTGTATTTCTGGCATAAACATTCATCATTTTCTTTTTTTTTGTTTCTACTACAATTTATCTAAACCCACTATTTTTTTTACATTTTTACGTAAAGAATAAGGCACATTCTTACGAATACCCTGAGCAACTGGAAAAACATACTTCCTCCCCAGAAATTTTGATATTGGCGGTATACGGTAGTTATTTTCAGCTGCAAGCTGTAAAATTTCCATTGCAAAAGGATCTTTCTCATAAAGTACAGATTCAATATAAGAGCGTTTAATCTTATTGAATTTTTCTATATCAAAAACATCTTTATACAGATATTGAAGGCCTAAAATTTCTAAAGTCAATAATGTTCGGGAGCATTTAAAGCACACAGAGCAATTCCTTACCTCATCGAGCGAAGTGTTTGTACAAACATACAAATGCTTGTGTGATGCTTCCAGCGAAGCCACTTGTTTTGTCTTTTCGACACGGGTTAGTTCGGATCCCGCCAAAACACACTCCATAGATTCAGTAGAAAACAAACCACAAGTTAATGGCTCTGTATACCCTATCTTAAAAATCTCTGTTGTGAGAAAATCTTTATAGGTATAGCTTGAAGCATAAAGATATTTTGAAAAAAGTTTTTGTAATACCATTACAGATGCAATATTTCTGGGCAATACAGATAACATAAAACCAGAATCTAATATTTCATGAAGATTTGAGTCAATTTTGATAAATGGCAGATTTACTTCCTCTTCAAATTTCCTCAGAAAATCGTACCGTTTGTCAAAAAATTCTTGCGCATTATTACCATGTGCACCCACATTGTTGTAAATTAAATGGGTTACTTTATAATGAGGTGTTTTAATATCATCGAAATAATAATCCTTTAGCAAGCTAAATGAGTCAATCCCCCCGGAAAAGCCCGTTACCACATTTTTACTGCCGGCATTCATTTGTGTATAATTCAATTCTTTGGGATGTATTGTGATCTCATGAAAGTCTGGATTCAAGACTGAATAAATCTTTATAATATTGTTCGTAAGATTATAATAAAGTCTCTCTGAAACAGGCGCGTCGAGATATATATCTTCATTAAGTTTCATTGCATGAATAAAAAGTCCAAGTAAAAATGCATCCAACGTTTCATGCACAGTGTATTCCTCATATTTTTTATCCACAGTAAACCATAAATCCTCAACTCCCTGACTGGTCTCGATTTTGGAACTCAGTTTCACTTTGTCTCCTTCAATCGTTTTTTTTACCTTATTTATCTTCATACTAATAAAAAATTAAATGATTAATCAACTTTAAAACCTAAATGGAATTGAATGCTTATTGGCCTGAGTTGCTGAAAGACTATCTAACGGCGATAATAAAACTTCTCCATTTTTTCTGTAAGTCTATTTCAATGTTTCAGATTTCCTGAAATAGAATAAAGTATAGTACTTTATTAACACATTCAAATTAGTTATAACTTTATAAAAAATCAAGAGCCGCTTGGTTGTTTTAATAAAAAATAATTTTATAAACATCTCTCCTATAAAGCAACAGAACTTTAAAATAAAGCTTAGCCTTCAGAAATTCATGTTATTTCTATACCTTTTTTTTGTAACTTGAATAAGTTTAATACAAACAAATTTTAAGTTTTAATATTCTAAACAATTATTTAATAAATAAGTTAACCAGATAAACAAAAACATGAAAAAGATAATTTTTGTCCTTGGTACAGGAAGATCCGGAACGCATTTACTGGGAAGAACAATAAGCTCTCACCCTTTAATAGAAGGCCACATAGAAGATCCAAAATTATTCCATCCCTCAGTAAATATTGCAGTGAAGCAAGATATAAGCAGCAAAATATACATTGATATCCAAAAACACAGAGTGATCAGAAAGTATAAAAAAGTTATAAAAAACTCCTCCGCAGAGATTTTACTGGATAAAACCCATCCGGTAATTTGGTTCGCCGAGTATCTGATGAATAAACTCCCAAATTCTTTATTCGTAGGTATTATCCGAAATTCATATCAAACTGTTTCAAGCATGTTGAATCATCCCGGGGTTTTAAACTGGTATGAAACGCTTCCTTTGGATAAACCCAACAGATTTCTTGGAATTACAGAAGAGAATTGTTCATTTTTCAAGGATTTGCCTATTGAATCAAAGTGTGCATATAGATGGGTTTCACACAAAAAAGAACTTCAGAGGCTTCAGTCGGTATTAAAAGAACGGTATATCTTATTTGATTATGATAATTTTCTTATAAATATGGATGAGAACCTGGAGAAATTAAGCGATTTCCTGAAAATAAAGAACGAATTTAATCCGGAAGCATTGAAAACTGAAAGTCTTGATAAATGGAAATCCTTTTTGAGCAAGGAACAAATAAACAATATTGATAAAGTAACAAAAAACATTAGAATCAACCCCCAAATTCAGGAAACTATAAATCACAAATAATTTCAGTGGGCATAAATAGGTTCTTCGCCAGCATCCTTTAGCATATCCAAATAAACGGGGTTATTACGGTATCCTTTCTGAACAATTTCATGATCATTTATACCTGGTCGGACATTCCCCTCAATGATTGCCGGGCCATCTGGCTGGATAGCTATATCCCAGCCTACTAAAATAATTTCAGGAACAGCTCTCGCTGCTTTTAACGCTAATTCTTTAACCTCTTTAAAGTATGGTATCTCAAACCCATCTATATCAATTCCGGTAACAGGATGTTTGTAATAGCGTTTTCCCCCTTTAACAAAAGGAGTATATATTTTATCCCTTAAAATACCGGTATTTATATCGACTGGAATATATCCTCCCCCAGCACCTATATTATCTACATAATTATTCCCTAAAGATGTTTTCTGATTAATCCCCAAAATCGCAGACTTTTGTTGTTTATTTGTATAAGTAACGACCCTTACACAATTAATACAATTCGGGTTTAACCGATTCATATCCTCATGTTGGACAATTTCGTCCTGAAAGACATATCCGGCTTTTATGACCTGGTTATATATTTTTTCCAGAAGAATTTTGTCTTCTTTCAATTCATTGATTTTTACTCTAAATATGTCTTTCCCACCAAAAGAGTCTTCCTTCTTTTTAATAAAAACAGCACGTTTAATTGGTAAAGCAGACAGAAAATCAAAGAATTCTTCAGGTGAGCTGATTAATTTTAATGTACCGTCTTTGAAAAATAATGCATTATGATTGTAAGCAAGATTTTTCACGACATTAATATTATATTGTGAAAGATAAGCTTCGAAATTGTTTTTTATTGCAAAGGCCGGAAAAAATTCTTCTTTATTAATATTCCAATATTTTTTATTCAACCTGTTTGTGTTAATATAATTATAGAAATCACCTGCATCAGTTCTGAAGAGAAATTTTAAAAAATATTGTTCAGCCAGCAATGGCTTAGTCAATTTTAACCAAAAATATTCACTTATAATTCGTTTTATTTTCTTGCGTTCAGGATCATGCATGGCATTATGCATCCTTTTAATAAAAGCTTTAATGTTCATTTAGATTAAATTAAGTTTATTATTAATTTATTAAAAAAAAGGGAAAATGAAGTTTTAACTCTCTTTTAATAAACCGATTTGAATATTTGAATTAAAACCTTAAACAAATAAAAGAATTAAGTGTTTAATCATTATCAAGTTACAAAAAATATTTTACCGTAACCTGTCCATATTGATTTTTTCCTTTTGATAATGAAGTTTTTTTTGTAACTAGCAAATAGAATTCAACAATCTTTACACGCTACAATTAAAAACAATCAAAAGTTTCAAATAAGTTTAAAACAACTATATAAATGAAAGAAATTAATCTCTAGCCTCTAATGTCTTTTAAGAGAACCTTTTTCAAAAACATATCAACTTTTGCCGTTTACAATTACATGACCCAGGGAACTGAATTTCTGGCAACGATAATTTTGTCCAGACTATTGCTCCCGGAAGAATATGGTTTTGTTGCCATAATCTACATTTTCGTAGGGTTTATCAGACTTTTTGCAAATTTAGGCGTTGGAGTAGCTGTAGTCCGAAGCGACTATCGATACACTTACCACAAACATTTACTTAGTTTGGCTATATGGTTGGGTTTTACATTAAGCGTAACGCTCTCGCTTCTATCCTATCCTATTGCAATATTTTTCAATAATATGGAATTAATTCTACCCACTATAGTAATTTCCATCAAATTTATTTTCGATTCATTTACAATTATCCCTTTTGCAATCCTCTCAAAGGAATTAAATTTTAACATTGTAGGAAAAATCAGGTTTTTTGGCACAGGCGTACAGATCGTTTTTATGATCATCTTTGCTTATTTAGGTTTTTCCTATTGGTCTCTGATCATTCCAATTATATTCAACCCTATTGTTCAATATCTCTTATTAAGAAAGAAGGTAGCTCTGCCTCTTAAAGTCTATGGTTGGCGGGCTACTAAAAGAATGGCCTATAAAATTCGCTCACTTATGGGTAATCTTTCATTGAATAACCTGGTAAGATATTGGTCAAATCATGCGGATAAAGTAGTCATTGGCCGGCTTTACACGCAGGCTGACCTTGGTTTATATAACCGGGCTTTCCGGTTCATTAAAATCACCAATCAACTGGTAACAGGTATTTTCAGCTCAGTGCTGTTCCCCTCCCTCAAAAAATTAATGGAAGAAAAAGGCAATGCAAATAGTGAATTTCTCGATATTATAAGAATCATCACATTATTCAACCTTCCTATTGTTGCTATATTGGTTGTTTTCCCTGAAACGCTGGTAAACATTTTATGGGGCCAGGAATGGACCGGGGTGGCTCAGTTTCTCCCTTACGTAGGTATTGTTGTCGTATATAACTCTATAATAAGTACAATGTCATCTGTCTTTCTGCTATACGGAAAAGAACGAAATCTTTTTCTTATTAACCTTGTAAATAGCGTTATAACAATTCTTCTCGTAATAATTGGCGGAATGTTTTCCATAATGCACATCATAAGGTTCCTTACGTTAGGATATATATTCTTTATTATCCCGATTAATATTTATTTTGGATTTTACCGCTCCTTTAAATTTAAACCAAAAAAAATGTTAAGGTTCTGGATTCCAAGTCTAATTTTTGGCATGCTTCTTTTACCTTCGATATATTATAGCTGGAATCAGGCAAAATGGATTGTGCTTCTTGTTTATTTTGTTTTTCTGCTGTACGAATTAAAAAGTTCTGTAATCGGAAGCTTAAAGTTTCTTCAATACAAACTATCCAGAAGGCACTAATAAAAAATATAAAACATATATAAAATTCCAGTAGGCATCAACAATTGAGTTGTTTCTCCTAATGGAAATTTATCTTAAAATATTGAAATTCAATAAAAATAACAGTATCTTGAAACGTTTATTTAGAATACTTTTGACTAATCAATGAATATAGAAGACTATACCGTTAACCCTGCAGAGCAACCTGCCTCAGAAAGACAGACCAACATTTTTAAAACAGGTATACTAATCCTGGTTATTGTAAGTTCTGTATTCTTTCTCCGGGTAACATTTTTAAGTAAAAACCTCATTTATATTATTCAATTTGCCACAATCCTTTTTCTATTTCTGATTATTTTAATGCAAGCCATATACTGGAAAATTCCACTTTATAAACAACATTTTACAACACCAATTTTTCTGATATTCACGGGAATATTTTTAAGCCTGCTGATAGCCAAAACGTCACACAACCAAGACGTTGGAATTTCTTTATGGGCCCAACGATCAATGTATTTCTATGCGTTCTATTTCGTACTTCACATATTAAAAATACCTATTAAAACGCTTGAAAAGATCATTATTATCAGTGGGGTTATTTATGCCTTTGCTTTCTTAATCCAATATCTGGCTTAT
>JBNJFS010000141.1:2777-6114 GCA_051747085.1 Bacteroidota bacterium | reverse complement strand
GGCTATTTTTATTTATACCACAGAAAAGGCCAATGAAACCAATCAATTACCAGACTTAGGGAATGAGATTTGGGATAATATTGAAAAAAATAAAAATATTAAACAACTTAAAAAAAGAAAGTTATATCACTATTCCTTAAGTATTGCTGCAAGTATTGCTATTCTTGTGGTATCCTTTTTCTTTGTTACAAACGAAATAAATAAACAAAGTCCTGTTTCTTTTAATGATACGTATGAAAACCCTGAATTAGCTTATTTACAAGCAAAAGAAGCTTTACTATACGTATCGTCAAAATTAAACTCAGGCACGGAGCAATTAAAACCTATTCAGAAAATTAATGAAGGAAAAGAGGAGTTAAAAATATTAACCACTTTTAATCAAGGTTTAAACGAACTTAAACCTGTACAAAAATACAGTGTTACAGATAAATATATTAAACATAAATAAATCATGAAAAAGATAATTTTAAATTTAGTTTTGCTGTTTAGTCCGTTTTTCTTAATCGCGCAAACCACTCCTGTTGATGAGCTATTTGAGAAATACAGCGGCAAAGAAGGTTTTACATCGGTGTACATCACCAGTTATATGTTCAGCATGTTTGCCGATATGGAAACAGATGATCCTGAATTTGATGAACTGGTTAAAAATTTAACCGGAATAAAGATTTTAGCAACGGACGAAACCTACGCTGGAAATGCTAATTTTTATAACGAAATCATCAATAAGCTTCCCCTATCCAAATACAAAGAGCTGATGGTTATTAAGGAGAAAGATCAGGACGTTAAATTTCTCATCCATGAAAAAGAGGGCAAAATTATTGAATTATTGCTGATTGCCGGAGGGAAAAACGAAAATGCATTAATCAGCATCCAGGGAAATATTGATTTAAAAAACATTTCCAAGTTATCAAAATCAATGCAAATTGAAGGTTTAGAACATCTGGAAGAAATTGAAGAAAAATGAAAAAAATAGGTTTAATTGCATTTGTTGCTTTACTGTTTGCACAATCATGCATTACGGATAAAGACAAATATAAAGAAACAGATATTTTCGAAGCGTTTGAAACACAACAGGGTTTTGTCGTATTACACCTCCCTCCTGTTCTGTTTAAACTTATGCTTAACTTGTCTGAAGATAAATCTCAATCTAATAGTGACTTAACGGATAAAATTGAAGTGATTAAGGTTTTGTTTTTTGAAGAAACAGAGACAACAATCTCCAGCAATGAAGTAAAGGATGTGATGAATAGAAATATTAAAGGATTTAATTATAATCTTCTAACGAATATTTCTCAGGAACAAACAGATATTTCCATTTACATTATTGAACAGGAATCAACTATTCGTGAGGTTCTGGTTACCTTACTATCTGAAAAAGAATATATTGCGCTGAATGTTGTAGGAGAATTTACCAAAGAAGAGGTGTTAAAGATTTATCAATCCATTAATATGCAACAAGTAAAATCTATGGGTAATTAATAAAATACCCATAGATTTTATTAAAAAATCTTTTACTTTCCTGCATATTGTTCAACCTGCCGGTATACTCTCAAGAAGTTTTCACCCCAAATTTTCTTTATTTCATTTTTAGAATAACCTCTATGAAGCAGTTCAATGGTAATATTTTTCATTTGGCTGGCATCCAAACAACCTTCAACCCCTCCACCACCGTCAAAATCAGTACCTATCCCCACATAATCAATACCAATCGTTTTTACCACATAATCGATATGATCAACCACATCGGAAACCGTTGCTAACTCTTTAGGGAACATTTTATCGGTTTTTCGCCATTCCATCACCGCTTTTTGGTGTTCTTCCTCAGAAAGTCCGTCAAAATGATTATATTTTTCTCGCAATGCTTTAAAAGCCGAATCTCTTGCAGGATAAGGTTTAGCTTCTTTTAAATAATCACTAAGAATACAAATTTGAATAACTCCTTCATTTTCTTTAAGGGCATAAAGCATATCGTCTGAAAAATTCCGCGGGCTGTTGCATAATACTCTTACACTGGAATGAGATGCAATTACAGGTGTTTTAGAAACCTTGAGTACATCAAAATAAGCTGAATCAGAAATGTGTGATACATCTACTATCATTCCCAATTTATTCATTTCTTCAACAACCTCTTCACCTAAATCGCTTAATCCATTGTGTTCCGGACCATTAGGATCTGTAGATGAATCGCAAATATCATTGTTGCGAGTATGGCATAAGGTGATATAACGGGCTCCTAAATCATAAAATTTTTCAACCATATTTAAATCATCTCCTATAGGATAACCGTTTTCCAGACCTATATAAACAGCTCTTTTCCCCGCTTCTTTAATAGCGTAAACATCATCGGCACGGTATGCTATTTGCGCCATCTCCGGATATTCATTTACTTTTTCGTGTAATGCATCAAAAATCTCCAGAGCCCTTTCTTTAGCCTGCTGATTACCTTCGGCATTTCGCTCTCTTTGTCCTAAGAAAACAGCCATAAAAACTGCATCTAATCGCCCTTCTTCCATCCTGGGAAAATCTACTCTCGATCGTGATTGTTCATAATCATTTTTTTTCCCTATATCAAAATCCGGATCTAAAAAATTTAGAGGAGTGTCGGTATGTGTATCAATGGATACAATTTCATCATGTATTCTTTCTGCTTTTTCTTCTAAGCTTTCCTGCTTACATGATGTAAAAACAACAATAAAACTAATGAATAGAAAATTTACAACGTTTAATTTCATGGTATGCTATGATTTTGAGTAAGTATTAACAACCAAATTAGATGAATATTCTCTTAAATGGTTTAATCATAACCCAAAATATGTATTTCTGAAAACAGTATCATTTAAAAACATATATATTACACGATGTAAAAAATACTATAAAAAAATCAAATGCTTTTAAACACAATTGTGTATGCTAAAAATCATCAAATATATTCTACGGTATTAATAATTTTGATACCCATAAACGGAATTAAATTTAATTATAAACTAAAAATAAAAAATATGCCTATATCAACGGTTAAATTAGAAGCAAAAGTGAGAGAAGGATTTAAAACAGAAGTTAACTGTTCTCATAATTTTATAATCGACCAACCAAAACAAGGTGGCGGACAGGATTTAGGACCAAATCCACTGGAAATTTTTCTTTCTTCATTGCCTGCATGTATTTGTGCTATTGGTAAAATTATTTCGAATCAAAAAAGATTAAATGTTCGTGGTATTGATGTTAAGGTCGAAGGGGATATTGATAAAGACTTTTTGATGGGAAAGACTGAAGAAGGAAGAGCCGGTTTTACAGAAATCAGAAGCTATATCAACATAGATGCAGATATGAGCAATAA
>JBNJFS010000141.1:0-2677 GCA_051747085.1 Bacteroidota bacterium | reverse complement strand
TCCCACAGAACATGCAGTACAGATTCTCGCGCTGCATAGCCGTGACTTTCTTTAGGAAGCAACACCAATCGTACGGTTGCACCCAATCCTTTTAATGCATTAAAATATCTTTCACTCTGCATCGTATAGGTACCGGAATTATTGTCGGCAGCTCCATGTATTAGCAATAGCGGTGTTTTCATTTTATCCGCATGCATAAATGGTGACATTGAATAATAAATCTCCGGAGCTTCCCAGTAACTTCGTTCTTCGCTTTGAAAACCAAAAGGTGTTAACGTTCTGTTATAAGCACCACTTCTTGCGATTCCTGCTGCAAAAAGATCTGAATGAGATAAAAGATTTGCTGTCATAAAAGCTCCATACGAATGTCCACCAACAGCTACTTTATTACGGTCAATATATCCCATCTCATCCACAGCATCAATGGCGGCTTTTCCATTAGCAACCAGTTGCTCAATAAATGTATCGTTTGGTTCTTTGTCTCCTTCTCCTACAATAGGGAATGCAGCATTATCTAAAACCACATAGCCTCGTGTTATCCAAAAAACCGGCGAGCCATAATAGGGATAAATAAATTCATGAGGAGATGAACTAACCTGACCAGCTGTATTTTTGTTTTTATATTCGCGTGGATATGCCCACATGATCATTGGATACTTCTTTCCTTCCTCGTAATCAGTAGGTAAATAAATCGTTCCTGACAATTCTAGTCCGTCCTCACGCTCATATTTAATCACTTCTTTGTGAACATTTTGCAGACTCACAAATGGATTTTTAAAATCGGTAATCCGGGTTAAATCCCCTGTTTTTATATTGCGGAAATAATAATTTGGAAACTGATTGCTTGATTCAATTCTTGTCAGTAATAACCCTTTCTTCACATCTATTAAATCAATAATATTTTCAAGGGTTTCTTCTCCATCAGCGCGCCATAACCGTTCTGTATTTTTTGTAGAATAATTAAACTGATCAATAAAAGGACGAATACCCTCTTCAGAATATCCCCTGCCAATTAGGTAAAGATTCTGTCCTTCAATTTCCAAAACATTTCGTGCATATTTGTTTCTTGAGGTAACAAAATTACCCGGGTCATTATATCTGTCCTGGTAATTACGGTCGAAAATAATTTCCGGTTTTGCATTACTTTCTGAAGGATTAAACAGATAGGTTTTGGTATTTCTGGTATTCCACCATCTATCTCTTGCTATAGCAACTTCATCATCTCCCCAGGTTATTCCTGCAAAACGATTAATCGTTTTTAACAAGCTCCTTTTCTCCCCATTAAAGGGTGCCTTTAATTCAAAAATTTCATCTCTGTACTCCACTTCATTTGCAGGATCTCCTCCGTCTAATGCTTCAGTCCAGTATAGAGTTGCCGGTTTATCTGCTCTCCAGGAGAGGTTTCGCATACCTTCTCTTTCAGCCATAAAACCTTTGGGTAGCTCTTCAATAAGTGGAACTTCTAATATCTTTTTTATTTTATTACCCGATTTATCATAAATAATGGTAGTGGAAGGAAATCGATAAAAAGGAACAATATATGAAAATGGTTTTTCAATGGTTGTTATTAAAATATAGTTGCCATCAGGAGAGAAGTTCATGCCTCTATACATGGCTTTTTCTTTCCATGGTTTGATATTCCCTTTTAAGTCAACCTGTACAATTTCCGATAACGTGAGTTGTTCAAAGTTAAACTCATCGTTTCTATTGCTCAATAAATCCTGATAGGTTCTGTTTTGAGCTTTTTGTCCTTCATTTACCGAAACTGTCGGACCTGTAGGAATTGCATCTTTCACATCAATTAATGGTTTTCTGTCATCCGGTAAAAGTTTCACAAGGAATGATTTCCCATCCTGAAACCATTCATATGGAGAGCCCATGTTAGCGTTTAAATTATCATTGGTAATTTTTTTTGCACTGGCTTTTTTTACATCAAGTATCCATAACTCAACACCGTTGTTGGTTGTGTTTGTAAATGCCATCATCGATTGGTCGGGCGACCAGGAAAAATTGGTAAGCCGGACCTTTTCAGGTAAATCATCGATAGATAATACTTTATCCTTTTTAACATTTAATACTTCTATTTTTGTAAAGTATCTTGCACGACTTGAGATATTTGTTACAGGGTTTATACGCAAACCTCCAAGCCGTAGTTCTTTTTCAGAGAGTTCTTCAATATTTTTGTACTGATTTCGGTACATTAAGATAGAAAAAGTACCCTCTTCATTCATATAAACTGATGGTGGAAGGTCAACATCAGCAAGCTCGAGAATTTCTTCCGGGGGTTTCTGATATTCAATATCGAGCTGGGCCTTGGCACCCATAATTGAGATACAAGGTAAAATAAAAAGTAATAATAGTTTTTTCATAACAATGTTTAATTTTTAGTTATTACCGTTAGATTACAAAAACGAATAGAAGTTTAAATTATTCATTTTTTATTAACATACAAAAAACTTGACAAGTTAATTTTCAGACTTTAAATTTATAGTTTATTATACCAACTACTTTCATTTATTCATTAAATAATAGTTGCTATGTCACACGAAAAGACCATCAATGACGGGAAAAAGAAGAAAAATCCTTTTAAAAAATTAAAAGAACGTCGTGCAGAGCGCAAAGCCCGGCGAGCTGAAAAGAGACAGGAGAATATGTTTGAATCAAAACATAAACGAAA
>JBNJFS010000140.1:0-6185 GCA_051747085.1 Bacteroidota bacterium | reverse complement strand
TTTATTTTGCGGAAGTGTTAATGTTTTCTTGCCTTCGAACCCTTCATACCATTGCGTAAATTGTTCTTTATCATCCTTAAAAGCAGTAACAGGAAATGGTGCATTTATCCATCCGGTATTTTTTACTTTGAGCTGATTATTTTTTAATCCGGTAATTTTATAATCAAGTTTCTTGGTTGTACCCAATAAGTCATCAAATAACCAGCTCAAATCTTTTCCGCTTTTTTCTTCAAAAGCTCTTCTGATATCTTCAGGATAAGGATGTTTGTATTTCCACTGTTCAAAAAAGTTCTGCATTATGGTATTAAACTTTTCTTCTCCCAAATAAGCATGCAAATGGTCAAATACCAGGGAAACTTTATGATAAACAATTTGTCCATAATTACTGAAAGTATAATCAGCAGAATGTAAATTAGCCGGCTGATCGATGTTGTATCTTGCAGTCATTAAGTAAGACAATCGATGCATTGCTTTGTATGGCAAATGATCAATATTTAAAAGTTTAGCCTGTTTTTCGTTCAGAGCCATTGGGTATAATTTATCATTGCCTTTATATTTCTCTTTCATGTACCGGGCTTCGCTAAAACTGTTTATGCCTTCATCCATCCAGGGAAAATCACGTTCATTAAATCCTAGCATCCCATAAAACCAGTTATGCCCTACTTCGTGCATGATAACCATTTCTAAGGATAGATCTTTTCGGGAATTGCCAATGACGGTAATATTAGGATACTCCATTCCACTACCTGCACTAATCGATGAGTGTACGGCTGTACAATTATTGTAGGGGTAGTCGCCATACCATTCCGAATAGTAATACAATGCATCACCAATATACTCCAAAGAACGCTGCCATAAGTGGGCTTCTCTGTTTAAAAACATAGCCCACAGGGTTACTTTTTTTCCGGTATTGGGCATTTCTCGCTCTCCTTTGAGTACATGAAATCGTTTATCGGCAAACCAGGCAAAATCGTGAACGTTTTTCTGAGTATATCGTATCGTTTTAAAGGTAGTATCCGATGGGGGAATAGGATAGTCTGATTTTTCATATTCTTTAATTTGAGCGGTTTGGTCAGCCTTTTCATTGAGCCATTCAATTTCTTCAGGCGTTTGCAAATCTCCCGTAGCTCCCACAACATAATTTTTAGGAAGAGTTATGGAAACATCGAATGAACCAAATTCTGAAAAAAATTCACCTTGATTGAGATAAGGCATGGGATGCCATCCATGATGATCATAAACAGCGGGTTTGGGATACCATTGGGTTATTTGATAGGATTGGTTCCCATGTCCCAGCCTGGATATAAAACAACTGGGTAATTTTACATGAAAGGGTGTGGTTATGGTTATTTTCTCACCAGGTTTTAAGGTTTTATTCAGATATAATTTACAGATATCAATATGCTCTTTATCATATTCCCATTCTGCCGGCTCTCCATTAATCATAAAATTTAATGAATCTATAGAACCGGTTAAGTTTTTATTTTCAAACCACCGGTATGGACTGGTTTCCAGTTTTTGTTTGGCCAAAGCAGTGTGTCCATTTTTATATGCATTGGGCCATAAGTGAAAATAAATAAACTCTAGTTCATCGGGTGAATTATTTATATACTCTATTTCTTCAAAAGCTTTTAAGCTATTGGATTTGTCATTTAGTTTAACATCAATTTTGTAATTTACTTCTTGTTGAAAATATTTTTGTGCATAAGATGCATATGCCTGAATGATTAGGATTGATGTTAATAACAAGGTTTTTAAATTTCTCATAATCTATTTTTACATTTTAATGATAGTGTTTGAAATTGAAAATAAAATTAATGATTAATTTTAATTAGAATCCTGTTTTGATGCATTTCTTTTGCTAATTTTGCTAAAATTAAAAACTCAGAACTTAAATTCAAAACTGAAAAATATATGTCAGACGATAAGAAAATAATATTCTCAATGTATAAGGTAAGTAAAACTTACCCACCCAATAAAACGGTTATAAAAGATATAAGCCTTTCGTTTTACCTGGGAGCTAAAATTGGCATTATTGGATTAAACGGGAGTGGAAAATCTACGCTGCTACGAATCATTGCGGGTGTTGATAAATCATTTAATGGAGAGTTGGTTTTTTCTCCGGGTTATTCCGTCGGGCTTTTAGATCAGGAGCCTCAGTTAGATGAAAGCAAAACCGTTAGAGAAGTTGTTATGGAAGGAGTACAGGAAGTCGCTGATGTGTTAAATAAATATGAGGAGGTGAACAAGAAATTTGAATTGCCGGAGGTTTATGAGAATCCTGATGCTATGGATAAGTTAATGACTGAGCAGGCTGCTTTACAGGAGAAAATTGAACAAATGGATGCCTGGAATATTGACACGAAGCTAAACCGCGCGATGGACGCACTGCAATGCCCTCCGGACGAGCAACCGGTAAACGAACTTTCAGGAGGGGAACGTCGTCGTGTTGCTTTATGCCGTCTACTTCTTCAGGAACCGGATGTTTTATTGCTCGATGAGCCTACGAACCACCTCGATGCAGAAAGTATGCACTGGCTCGAACAACATTTGCAACAATATAAAGGGACCGTTATTTGTATCACACACGACCGGTATTTTTTAGATAATGCAGCCGGATGGATACTCGAGCTGGATCGTGGCGAAGGAATTCCCTGGAAAGGAAATTATACTTCATGGTTGGAACAAAAATCAAAACGACTGGAAATGGAAGAAAAAACCGTTTCCAAACGGAGAAAAACGCTTGAGCGTGAGTTAGAATGGGTACGTATGGCGCCTAAAGCCCGCCATGCTAAATCAAAAGCCCGTTTATCGGCTTATGATAAAATGCTTAATGCAGATGTAAAACAAAAAGAAGAGCAGCTGGAAATATTTATTCCCAACGGCCCTCGTTTAGGTGATAAGGTGATTGAAATGGAAGGAGTAACCAAAGGATATGGCGATCGTTTATTAATCAACGATTTGAGTTTTAATCTGCCACCAGCCGGAATAATTGGTGTGATTGGCCCAAATGGAGCAGGAAAAACGACGCTGTTCCGGATGATTATGGGACAGGAAACACCTGATGCAGGAAATATTGAAATTGGCGAATCTGTAAAAATAAGTTATGTAGACCAAACCCATGAAGCGATTGATCCTGAGAAAACGGTTTACGAAGTAATTTCTGACGGGTTGGAAAATATGAAATTAGGAAATCGAACGGTAAATTCTCGCGCTTATGTTGCCCGGTTTAATTTTACCGGAGCCGACCAGGAGAAAAAGTGTGGCGTACTGTCAGGGGGTGAACGTAACCGTTTGCATCTGGCTTTGGCCTTAAAAGCCGAAGGAAATGTTCTTTTATTGGATGAGCCTACCAACGATATTGATGTTAATACACTACGAGCTTTGGAAGAAGGTCTTGAAAATTTTGCCGGATGTGCTGTGGTGATTAGTCACGACCGGTGGTTTTTAGACCGTATTGCAACACACATATTGGCTTATGAGGGAGAAGGGCATGTTCATTTCTTCGAAGGTTCATTTTCCGAATACGAAGAAAACAAAAGAAAGCGTTTGGGTACGGATGCTCCGAAACGGTTTAAGTATAAAAAACTCACCAAATAAGAGTTTTGTCCATTAATTACAAACCCCACCGGTTACATTAACATTCAAATCAGCGGGGTTTGTATTAATCATGATGCTTTATTTAGTTTACTTCTGATAAATTGTTTTATAGCGAATTGATGGTAACTAGCTAGCGGTATTAACTTTTTTACCCCAAAAATTATTCGCAGATATTTGCTTGGCCTAATGACCAAAAAATAAAGGGTAATTGTAAAGACAAAACTGGATAGTAAGACCATTAAGAATTTTAAAAAGTCGTTTACATCAAATTGAACAATGTAATAGCCCAAAAACACAATGACCGGTTGATGTAACAAATAAAAAGGATAGATCATTTCATTACCAATCTTTCTCCATTTACTATCTATCCTTAGACAGCTCTGTGCATAGCCAACCAAAGAAAGGCATAAAAACCAGCTTAAGAATATACTACTCACATCCCAAACCGTGCCGGTAATTTCTTTTGGGAATATGTAAGATGCAGAATACATTATAATAGTGAAAAAAGCAGCCATAATCATCATACCATGCCGTTTGTTGTAAATCTCTCTTATATATCTGTCGTTTGATAAAAGGATAAAACCATAAAGAAAATATAAAAAATCAAGGGTTATGTACGACCAATCATTCACAAAGTCGTGTGTTTCATCCGGAAAGTAGGGACGCAATATGATTTGTGATATCAATAATGGAACTACAAATAAATATAAACCAAATCGTGAATGAATGGTTCTTCGCAAGAATAATTTAAATTTTATAGATTTTTTTGATTGATAAAACTTGATGAAAGGAATAATAAGCATTGAGCAAAAAAACAGGTAAACTAAGAACCATAAATGGTGCCAGCTGAAATTTCCTGAAGGATAAATCCCATCGAATAGATGCAAATAAAAGTTCCAGAGAGATGAATATTGTTCTGTACGTTCCATATAAACCTGGATAGGAACGAGAAGGAATATTCCAAAAATTAAAGGGATAATCAGCCGGTTGGTTCTTTCTTTTATATAAGCTCCAATTTTTCTTTTGCCTAAAGCAAAATAGGTTCCTACACCCGAAATGAAAAATAGCATTGGCATTCGCCAATAATGTAGAAAAGACATAATGTATCTTAAACCGGGATATTGTGTTTCGTTTTTAATATGCCAATCCCATGAGTTAAATATCATTCCTACATGGAAAAGGAAAACACTTAGAATAAGCAAAATTCTTAACCAGTCAATCTCATATTTTCTTTCTGTTTTCATGATTTTAGTTTTTTGGATTACAGAACAAAGAAAATATCAACGTACTGATTCTAAAGAATGTGCTTGCACGGAAGAAGTATTTCCCTGCAAGGAAGAACTAAATTATGACTGGTTATGATTACGGTAATTCGCAGGAGTACTGCCCGTTAACTTTTTAAATGCATTATTAAATGCCGATTTTGAATTATAACCTACCATTTCAGCAATTTCATCGATGGTAATATTTTTATTTTTCTCGTCAGATAGTAAACTTTTAGCTTCATTTACTCTATATTCAGCTAAAAGCTCAAAAAATGTTTTATTTAACTTTTCATTAATGGCTTGTGAAACATGGTGCTTGGGAGTGTTTATTATTTTAGAGATTTTTTCCAGGGTTGCAAGATTGTTCTTGAAATATTTATTACCATCCATTTCTGAATACAATTTTTTAATTATCTCTATCTTTTGTGGTTCAGTTAATGATGATTTATTGTATTTAATCTCAAATGGCCCTTTTCCTGGTTCGGAAATAAATAGTGATTTGTTGATTACATAAAAACTAATGATATAAAGAATTAGAGCAATATATGAAGCAATGAAAAAATCTCCCAAATCTCGAGTGAAGTGCGTTTTCACAAATACAAAAAGAAAAATGATAAATACAAAATGTAATGTCAAATTTCTGTAAATATTTAATGGATTTTTTGTGGTTGTAAAAAATTTCAACCCTTTTTCTTTATATTTTCTGAATAATACTATTAAAGTGAAGGTAACATAGATAATGAAATGAGCCAGAATGGTTTCATTGATAAACGTTCTTATGTAAAGCGGATCATCGGAAAAAATTGATTTATAAGGAATTGTTTCCCAATCGGGATGATAACAGCTTAGGAATGAATTGTATTTAAATTCATTGGTTTGTAGGAAATAAAAAAAGCAATAGGCAAGATAAAATCCAAATAGAATAAAATGGGTCCAGTCTTTTTTTGTTTTATCTATCGAAATGGTATTTCGTATATAAAGATAGAAAAGAGGGGCTATAGCAAAATTGATGGGTTCTGAAAAGTTATCAATAAATATTACTTTAACCATATAGCCGGTGTAGTTGAGTAAAATATCTAACGAAACCAGCGATAGAGAAAGAATCAATAATCCAAGGTACAGGTTGGATTTGTTTTTTCGAGTGTCCTTTCTAAGAAAAAAAAAGGATAGAAAGATCCCCTGGCATACTCCCAGAAAAATAAAAAGGGCGAAAATATCAAGTCTTAGTTCAAATCTCATTTTTATTCAATAATCAGTTTTCTGCAGCAGTGTAAAAATTGACTTCCGTTACCTGCTTTGTTTTAAATTGAATATATAGCC
>JBNJFS010000139.1:0-6242 GCA_051747085.1 Bacteroidota bacterium | reverse complement strand
CACTCAATTAATTGAAAACAAAGTTATCCGGGAGGAGCAGCTCAGCTTATTCGACAATACTTTTTTAGTAAACGGTTTTGAGCATCCGGCCATGCCGGTCATCACAGATGAAAAACCGGAAGAGATACAATTTTTCCGTTGGGGAATTATTCCTCACTGGGTAAAAGATAAAGAAACAGCCCATAGCATAAGAAACAACACCCTGAATGCCAAATCGGAAACCATCTTCGAAAAAGCATCTTTTAAACATTCCATAAAAAATAAACGTTGCCTGATTTTGTGCTCTGGCTTTTTCGAATGGCAAAAAGTAAAAGGAAAAAAATATCCGTATTATATCAGCTTACAAAATGATGAGGTATTTGTTTTTGGAGGGATATGGTCGTCGTGGACGGATACCGAAAGCGGTGAAATAATCAATACGTATGCAGTAATTACGGTAGAAGCCAATAAGCTGGTGGGTGAAATTCATAATACCAAAAAACGAATGCCTCTAATTCTGGAACCAGAAAAAGCACTACAATGGATAGATAAAAACAGCACAGAAAAAGAGATCAGAGAAATGATGAAACCCATAGATGAATCAAAAATGAAAGCTCATACCATCAAAAAGTTTATGCCGGTAAAACCTGGCGACTCATCCAATCCGGAGATAATTGCATACTATCATTATCCGGAACTAATTGATTTTATTTCTTCCTAAATTTTAAGATCAAAAAAATATCTCCCATGCTAATAAGTATCCAAAGAAAATGTATAGGAATCTTTAATAATACAAGGATTTCCCAGCGTCGTCTTTATTCTGGCATAAACAGTAATTGTCTTTTGGTCTTTTACTCTGGAGGGGACATGAAATTCTAATTTCCCTATCCCGTTTTTTGTCGGGATTTCAAACAACTTCTCTTTTCCGTCAGTTCCTTTCAGCTCTTGATAAAACTTAACCTTTTTAGAGTGGTTGGATAACTGAAAGGTAATAATATAAAGATTTTGTTCTCTTATTAAATCATTGGCATTAAATACGATATGCGGATAATTCGTTAATAACTCTCCATTTTTATTATATTCTTTAAGCCCGATTTGTGGTTCATTATCTTTATAAGGAATTTCAGCCATTAGCTTTCCATCATCGTAAAATAATTTCCTTACCCCTTCAATCTTATTATTTTCATATTGGGTGATTCGATAAGGTTGCCCGCTTTTGTAGTACCAAACAGCTTCTCCTTCTTTCATATTATCTGTATAATTAACGACGGTGTGGAGCTCACCGGTAGTATAATATTTTTTTGCCGATCCGTTTTTGCGTTTATTTTTGATGGTTATTTCAGATTTAAGATTCCCGTTATCGTAATATGCTTTTTTGATTCGTGCGTTATCATCTTTGGACTGAACATTCTTATCCTTTTTGCTATTCTCAACGTTACATGAACCGGCTACGATAGCTACTAAAATCAGCAGAATAATAATTTTATTATTTCTCATATGGGTGGATTTTATCTAAATCAAAGATAAACATTTTAATGAGAAGATACTGCTCAAAACGGATTGAAAACCTGGAGAAAATGTGTAATGACTGAATATTTAGTATGTTTTGAGCAGCATCTGTCTGTAAGACGTTTTTAAGGTGCTATTTGTTACGACAAAAAAAAGCAGGACACCCTCCTGCTTTTTAATCGATTAGAATTCTCTTTAATTTAATTCACAAGGGTCGAAATTGATTTTGTATTATCGTTACGGTGCCTGTCAATTAATTTTAAATAAGGGTCAACACCAACTTTACCAGGTTTATAATCTACAATCAACTCAAAATCTTTTGTATTTTCTTCGATCTTAAATTTCTGCAGAAATATCTCCTGTTCGTTACGGGTGCTATCATTAACATCCTCCGAAAATACAGCAATATCAACCCAGTCGTTCATAGGGATTTCTTCTTCACGTCCAATGCTATCCGATCTGAATTTTTTACAGTCAACCGTAAAATTTACTTTGTATTTACCCTCAAACTCCTCGTACGAAACATCCGTTACCTTATTTTCATAAAGGGTTATGGTTTCAAACATATCATGTATCAGGTACTGAAGAGAATCGGGCGTTACATCCTTCAGGTACTTGATAAAATCCTCGGATGTTACAAAAGGAGGCTCCTGAAAAGCATAATCCTCGGCAAATGCTTTTAATGCAGCATTGATTTTATCCTCACCAATATAATCGGCTAAAGCGTACATTACAATATTACCTTTATTGTAATGTAAGTAGCCCTGACCTGGTCTTAAATACAGTAATGGCGGCTCATAATGAGGTTCGTTGCTTCGGCCTGTCAGGTAGTTATCCATATCATATTTTATAAAGTCCCTTACTTTTTCAATTCCAAATTCTTTTTCAATCACTTTTAGTGATGCGTATTGGCATAAGATTTCAGAGGTAACGGTTGCCCCCTCAACATTTGCTCCAATAACCTGATGAGCCCACCATTGATGAGCCGTTTCATGCGCTGTTACCCAAAATGGATAATTAACATCTTCTTTCCTTACATCTGCAATAAACCCAATACTTTCCGAGAAAGGGATCATATTTGGGAAGGCTTGAGCAAAACTGGAGAACCGTGGAAACTCAAAAATCCTTAGTTGTTTAAATTGAAAAGGGGTAAAATTCTCAGTGTAATATTCTAACGACCTTTTCATCGATTTCATCATATCATGAATATTATAATCATGATCTTTATGATAATATACAGCTAACTCGATACCGTTCCATTCATCTTCAATCTTTTCATAATCAGCAGAAAGCCATGCTGCAAAATTCAAAATTTCACTATCCATTTTGTAATGAAAATATTTACGCCCGTTTTCCTCCCATTCTTTTTCCAAATACCCCGGAGCAATAGCTATTTGATCGGGAGTTGTACTTACCACCGTTTCAAAACGTATCCAATCCCCATCGTTTGAAATGTAAGTGTTTTGTAAGGCTGTAGTATCATTTATTTTGGCAACAAGCTGTTTTTCAGGCAAATCATATTTCTTCCGTTTTTTCTCATCGGTGATTTCGTACCCCTCATTATATCCAAAGGAGGGTAAGAATCCTGTGGTAAGAAAAGTTCCATTATAGAGTAACCGTGTATTAGAACCACTATTTCTAAAACCTTTGGTAATTACATCCATGTCGATTCTTAAATAAGTAGAATCTCCCGGTTCAAGAGGATTATTAAACGCATAAATGGCAAACCCTGTTTTTTCATCATCAAAAACCTTTTCGTAAGGAATATCAAATGCTAACCGGTTAAATTCAGCGGATTGATTGTAATTTAAAAACACCGAATCTATTGGCTCCTTTGATTTATTTTTAATAATATAATATCCCTCAAACGTAGCATCTCTTCTTTTAGGATAAATATCTACATTAACATTCATTTCAACAATGCGCGGTTGATCATAACCCGCATACTTCTTGTATTGTTTTTCGTAGTTTACCGATTCAAGCAAATGCTCTTTACTTGTTTTATACTCATTCAGGATATTTGAATTATAATAAATGAAAGCACCCAGCCCCGCAAAAAGAAATAGAAATATAACCAGGCTTACTTTTGTTGACAGGGTTAATCGCTCTTTAAGCAATGTAAATCTTTTGGAAAAGGTCGTTTCGTTGCCTCTGACCCATAATAAATTGGAAAAGATTGCCAGTATAATGGCAAAAGCAAACCAATAAGATTTATAAATTAAAAATGGTTTAACAAAATGTCCGTAACCATTCATATCCGAATACATGATTCCCGGATCAGAACCAAAGTCATATAAGTTGTGCTCTAATCCTAACGATCCCATAAAAGAGCTGAATAAGTAATACAGGATAATAATGAAATGGCCCAGATATTTATTATTGGCTAACACATGAACAATAAAAGCCAGGAAACATAGTAAAATAAAGTCGAGCAGCTTAATTCCAAATAACCCTTTGATATACAAATCAATTTCGAAATTAAAATACCCCATCACAGCCTGGGCTATAATTCCGATAACCATAATAAGAGCCATAAGAATTACCTGTACCGAGAACAATGCCGATAATTTTGAGGTATATATGGTCCATGTCGGAACAGGCATTGTGTCAATCATTTCATTAACCTTAAAGCTCCTTTCGTTCCAAACGATTTCTCCGGATAAAAAGGTTATAATTATTAAAACAAACAGGGTAAAGGTTGCTCCTAGAATATCAACCACCTGGTAGGTAACAGGGAAGGTTGTTGTTCCATAAAACTTACCCAGCTGAGCTGTATTAATTAATACAAAGAGGATTCCTGTTGCAAGGATGCCCAGAAAGTATGGATTCTTTACCAGATTAATGGTTTCGAATTTGATTAAACGAACCAACTGTTTTATTCGTGATTTTAAGTTAAATTGTTGCTTAACGTCAGGAAGATTTAATTTCAGCACTTTTAATACAGGGTTGATATTCGCAAAAACCAACCGGGAATTTTTCTTAAATTTCAGCTGAAAAACACTTTGCGAAAACTTAAATTTTGCCAGGACAAAAATAAATATAAGAGCTGCTATCCCCATCCAGATTATCCGGTTGACAAAAATTAATTTAGTAAAAGGAATGATCTGCTCATTTTTTTCTGTTATGGTCCAGTATTTTGTAAGCGTTTCAAAGGCTTTTGAACCAAAAGGGTCAAGCATGGATGCCAGGGTAATATTTTCAATATCGTTAATTAAGGTTCCTGCAACACCATATAAAACGAGCAATGCAATACACCCCAGGTAAGTAGCTAACAGATTCCTGGTTACTGCTGCAATAGCAAAAATAATTACCCCTGCAATGATTAAGTTAGGGATAACATTGGATAAATAAGGCATGAAATAACTCATAAACATATTATCACCAAAAAAATCCTGGTTTAGATAAGGCATAAAAGAAGCAAGCCATATTCCTAACCCGATGCTGGTAAAAACAAATAACGAAGCTATAAAACCTCCGGCAAACCGCCCCCCTAAATAGTCAAACTTGCTTATAGGATAGGAAAAGAGCAGTGCATGTGCATTATTTTCATAATCTCTGTATACCGAACTACCTATTAAGGCAGGTAAAAGAATCAAGGCCATAAAGCTAAATCCTGCAGTCATGTTATAGACCACATAGGGCGAGTTAGTATATACTTTGCCCCCCAGCCCTCCTAATGCAACCGTAACACCATCCACTAATCCGCTAAATGCATTAATAAAAAAGAAGCTTAAACCAAATAATATGGCCCAGTAAATATAGATTGCAGAGCGATTAAATTTGTATTTTAATTCAAAAGATAATATTCTAAAAAACATAATGCTTAATTGTTTAAGTTAGCTTGTAACGTTGAATTTTTAATGGAAGAAAAATAAACATCTTCAAGGGTGGGATTAACTTTTTCAAATGAATCAGGGTTTGTTTCACTGTAGGCATGGACAATAATTTGCCCTAAATAAAGTTTTGCAGAAATAATGTTAAAGTTTTCCTGGTAGCTGTTAAGATCGCTTTTATCAATTATCTTTTCCCAAATTTTACCATCAACTTTTTTAATAAGCTCAGATGGTTTACCATCAAGAAGAACTTCACCTTCATTTATTATTGCCATATTCTTACATAAATCGCTAACATCATCCACGATATGTGTAGATAAAATCACGATAATATTTTCGCCTATTTCACTTAATAAATTGTGAAAACGGTTTCTTTCGGCAGGATCTAACCCCGCTGTAGGCTCATCTACAATAATTAAATTCGGATTTCCCAGTAAAGCCTGAGCAATACCAAATCGTTGTTTCATCCCTCCGGAGTATCCGCTTAAGTTCTTTTTTCTTACATGGTATAAATTGGTTTGCTGTAACAAAGCTTTTACAATTTGTTTTCGTTCTTTCTTGTTTGTAATACCTTTAAGTTCAGCAAAATGATCAAGCATCGCTTCCGCTGATATCTTGGGATAAACCCCAAATTCCTGGGGTAAATAACCCAGTTTTTTCCTGATATCGGCTTTATGTTTTAACACATTGATCCCATTTAATTCTACTTCCCCCTGGTCTGCTTCCTGTAAGGTTGCTATGGTTCTCATTAAGGTAGATTTCCCTGCACCATTAGGGCCTAAAAGGCCAAACATTCCTTTACTTATAGTCAGGTTAACATTTTTTAGTGCTTGCACCCCATTGGGATAAGTTTTCGATAGATTGGTTATTTTTAATTCCATTTTTAATTAATTTTTATTATCATCATAATCATTGGTTATC
>JBNJFS010000138.1:0-6243 GCA_051747085.1 Bacteroidota bacterium | reverse complement strand
TTCGTTTAAAGAACGGAATTATTTTAGAAATGTTGAATGAGATTAATTTAAAAATAAAAAAAAGGCCTTCATTTTGAAGAAGACCTTTGGATTTAAATTTTAGGGTTAGGGTATCAAGAAATCCATATTTAAGGGCTAAAATATAAAAAATATTCATAAAACAAATATTTTAAATAAAATTAATATCAACAAAAGTCAATATTAATCTTAGGTACAGCGATATAAGGCAAAAACATCAACCCTCAACCCCTTGATAAACAACGGTTTAAAACAAATACTGTAATTATCTAATAAAAAGAGCAAAAAAATAAATTAGACCCTTAAATTTGTAGAAAAAATTCATGACCGGAATATATCTTTTAGGTATACACCTATATTATTTTGTAGTATTAATTGCATCGCTATTTAACCGCAAAGCTAAGTTATGGATTCGCGGAAGAAAAAAATTATTAAAAACAATTGAATCCCGTGTTAGCCGGGAAAGTAAAACAGCATGGTTTCATTGCGCTTCGTTAGGTGAATTTGAGCAGGGTCGACCACTAATTGAGGCTTTTAAAAAAAAATATACAGACTTTAAGATATTACTTACTTTTTATTCGCCTTCAGGTTTTGAAATTCGCAAAAATTACCAACATGCCGATGATGTGTTTTATTTGCCCCTTGATACTCCACGAAATGCAAAAAAATTTTTGAATCTGGTTAAACCAGACATTATCTTTTTTATAAAATACGAATTCTGGTATTTTTTCTTACGAGAGATATACAAACGTAAAATTCCATTATACCTCGTTTCCGGAATTTTCAGAAAAGAACAACGCTTTTTTAAGCCATTTAATCTACAATATCGAAAAATGCTTCGGTTTTTCAGCCATTTTTTTGTTCAAAATGAACCATCAGAAAAGCTCTTACAATCGATTGATATTAAAAACGTTACCGTAACGGGAGATACCAGGTTTGACCGGGTATATGCCATCGCCAAACAATCAAAAGCACTTCCTTTAATCGAAAAATTCAAAAATAACTCAGGAGTGTTTATTGCAGGGAGCACCTGGAAACCTGATGAAGAAATTATCATTAACTATTATAACCAAACGGTTCAAAAATTTAAACTAATTGTTGCTCCACATGAAGTAAATGCTGAAAATATTGAACGAATCTTAAAACTTTTTGATACCCATAAAAAGGTTGTCAAATATTCAGAGGCTAACATTAACAATATTGAGGAAGCCGATGTTTTAATTGTAGATTGTATCGGGCTTTTATCATCGTTATACAGGTATGGTGATATAGCCTATATTGGCGGAGGCTTTGGTAAAGGAATTCATAATATATTAGAAGCAGCAACTTACGGCATACCCGTAATTTTTGGTCCAAATTACGAAAAATTCCAGGAAGCTGTTGCCCTGATTCAGGTGGGAGGTGCTATAGCGATTCAGAATTATAATGATTTTGAACATACCATTAACAGGTTGCTGAGTGATAAAAATCTTATCCACGAAAAAGGGGAAATTGCTTCAACATTTGTAAAACAAAAAACCGGTGCTACAGAAAAAATTCTCAATACAATAAATACTACTTTGTCATAAAAATATTAACATTTATTAACAAATCAATTTCAAAAAGCCACAAAAGCTCCTTACAGCAATACTTATAACAGATTAACAAATCCTGTTATCTGTTAATATATTATTACCTGATAATTTAATAATTAATTAATATTTTCTCTACTTTTGATGTTCCAAGAAAATCTACTTTTGTATTCTTGTTTTAAACTTTAAAAATAAACCCAAACCTTTAAACAATTCAATGATGAAAATTCTGAAAACTAAAATTCTAATCGTGGCTTTGATGTTTATCTCTTTTGCATCATTCAGTCAAACGAAAGTAAAAGGTGTCTTAACTGATGCCGACACCAACGAACCATTAATTGGTGCATCAATTGTTGTAGAAGGAACAACCATTGGTACTGCCACCGCACTGGATGGAAGCTTTTCCATTACCGTTCCTTCGGGTGAGCAAAAACTAATTTTCTCTTATGTTGGATACATTGAAAAGACTCAAACTGTTTCAGCAACATCCGGGCAGGATATTGACTTAGGCAAAGTTGCCTTAGATGCCGACGCAATTGGTCTTGAAGAGGTGAGAATTATTTCTTCATTTGCCAAAGACCGGGAAACCCCGGTTGCCGTTTCAACCATTAAGCCTGAACTAATTCAGGAAAAATTAGGGACACAGGAATATCCCGAAATTTTAAAATCTACACCCAGTGTCTATGCCACCAAACAAGGGGGTGGTTTTGGAGATAGCCGAATCTATTTACGAGGTTTTGATTCCAACAACATTGGGGTTTTAATTAATGGAGTACCCGTAAATGACATGGAAAGCGGAAAGGTGTACTGGTCAAATTGGGCCGGACTATCTGATGTTACAGCATCTATGCAGGTTCAGCGTGGTCTTGGAGCGTCTAAATTAGCTTTATCATCAGTTGGAGGTACGATAAACATTATTACTCAAAGTACCGAAGCTGAAAAAGGGGGTTCTGTTTATTATGGAATTGGAAACGATGGCTACAGAAAACAAAATTTAACATTATCAACAGGGCTAATGGATAATGGTTGGGCCATAACTTTCTCCGGCGGCAGAACTTATGGTGATGGATATATTCAGGCAACAAATTTTGAAGGATGGTCCTATTTTGGAAATATCTCAAAAATTATCAATGAAAAACACAGAATTTCATTAACCGCATTTGGTGCGCCACAATGGCATAACCAAAGAAGCAACCAACACTATATCCAGGATTACAGAGAACATCCCGAAGGAGTTAAATGGAACTCAGACTTTGGATACCGTAATGGTGAGATTTATAATACCGGATACGCTTATAATTACTACCATAAACCACAAATTTCTTTAAACCACTACTGGACGATAAACGAAAACTCAAATCTTTCTACAGCCGTCTATGCATCTATCTCAGATGGTGGCGGAAGAAGAGTGTACGGAGCTAATTCGAGTTGGTTAAGTTATGATTATACCACAGGTAAACCCTACGGTGATACTAAACTAACTCCGGAAGGATATCTGAACTATGATGCTGTTATTGATGAAAATGAAAATGCAGCAAATGGATCAACGGCAATAATTGCAAATGGTATTAATTCTCACGATTGGTACGGAGTCCTTTCATCGTATACCAATCAATTAGGAGACATTAAAATCACTGGTGGTTTTGATGGACGATATTACAAGGGGTATCATGCTTACCAAATTGAAGATTTATTGGGAGGTAAATATTTTCTAAATAGCAGTAATATCAATAGAGATCCAGGTACTCCTCTCTATAAGGGAGACTATGTAAATTATTATAATTTAGGCGAAGTATTATGGGCTGGTCTATTCGTTCAAGGCGAATATGTAAAAGATGAATATTCCGCGTTCATTTCTTTATCTGGTGCAAATAATAGTTACAGAAGAACGGACTATTTCCAGTATACCCCTGAAGAACAGGTGTCAGATTGGATTGGATTCTGGTCTTATAACGCTAAAGGTGGAATAAATTATAATATTGATGAAAATCATAATGTATTTGCAAATGGAGGTTATGTTTCCAGAGCTCCTTATTTTAGAAATGCTTTTTTAGGTTATACAAACGACTTTAACGAGGATGCTAAGAATGAAACCATTATTACCTTCGAACTGGGATATGGATTTTCAACCAGCTTTATTAATGCTAAGATAAACTTTTACAGAACAGAATGGAAAGATAAAGGATTAGTTAAATCATTTGGTGATTATACCGCGAATATACCGGGTATAAATGCCTTACACCAGGGAGTTGAAGTTGAGGTAGCCTACAGGCCAATTAACAAGCTGGATATTAAAGGAATGTTCTCTTATGGCGACTGGGTATGGTCTAATGATGTTGACTTTGAATTATACGATCAAAATCAAACATTACAAGGAACTTATAATGCTTACCTGGAAGGGGTTCATGTTGGTAATTCTGCCCAAATAACAAGTGCTTTGTCTGCAAATTATGAAATACTGCCTAAACTTAAAATTGGTGCAGATTTTAACTATTATGGAAAAAACTTTGCCGATTTTAATCCCGAGAACAGAACAACTGTAGAAGACAAAGTTGATGCTTGGCAAATGCCCGATGCATACATAGTTGATATCAACCTAAGTTATAAGTTTAAAGTAGGTGACTTTAACACGACTCTTTATGCAAACCTAAACAATGCATTGGATACTGAATATATTGCGGATGCAACAGACGGACCTTCACACAATGTACATTCTTCAACAGTATGGTTCGGATTTGGCAGAACATGGTCTACTGGTTTAAAAGTTAACTTTTAATAAAAATTTATTATGAAAAAAATATTAATATTAACATCGATTTTATTAGTATCCATTTGGTCTTGTGAACAAATGGATGATGTCTACAAAGAATTAGACGAAAGAGTGGAACCCTATCATGAAAATATTGAATATACGCTAACTTCTAACGATTATGAAACTTTAACATCCTATGCTTTAGCTGATGCTGAGAATGAACTGGATTCAACCTGGGCTGAATACCTTTCTAATTTTAAAGCATTCAATGACAGTTTCGCCGGTGCAGATTATGTTCCTTATTTATTATCCGATTTATTTCCTGCACTCAACAAGAGTTCGGCAGCTAATGTAACTTTTAATCATATCGCTGAACTGCCCGATGAATTAGCTGCGTATACAAATACAATATTTTACCAGTTAAGTAGCACAGACTATGAGAGTATAAGTTCATCTGTTGGAGAAGTTGGTTATTTTTACCCGGATTATAGTCCTGATTTATTTATCCCAGGAATATTATCTTCTTCAATCACAGATGCAACACAGGATGATATTTACAGAGTTAATTATTTATTCTCTGATAAAAAGCCCGTAATTCCAGAAACAGCAGCAGTTACAACTTATTCTGAAGAGTTTACTGAAAATCTTAATGCTGTTGACACATTTAGCATTGTAGGTGATGCTCAAAGATGGGAATGGGACTCTTATGGTTCTGACACATATGCTAAGATGTCAGGTTATGATGGTGGAGCAAATGAAAACGAGGACTGGTTAGTTACACCTGAAATTACTGTAAATACAGGTGTTAATACCATCTTAAATATCATACAGGCAATAAATTTCCTGAATGATCAAATGGAACAATTAGATATTTTAGTTTCAACTGATTATACAGGAGACGTAACAACTGCTTCATGGACATCAATAAAAGATGATGTAAACATGCCAGCTGGCAACTCATGGACATTTGTTGAATCAGGAGATGTTAGCCTTAATGCTTTTGAAGGAGAAACTATAAATATTGCCTTCAAATATACATCAAGCACTAGTAATGCCGCTACTTGGGAAATATCAGACATCAAGGTGCTAGAAGGGGAAAAAATATTAGAGGATGAACCCTATGAATTAAATGACTATTATCAATACGATCAAGGTGCGTGGGTTAAAATGTCGGAAGTATATTATTTAAATCCTAAAGATTATGATGCAATGGGCTCTCCGGGCAATTATGATAATTTCTCTGGCGATGACAGCCCAAGAGATTATATTCCTAATCTTTTAAGAAGTATGTACCCAACCGCAGGCGAAGGGGTAAGCAAATTTGTTGTATATAAATATTATACCGGTATTGAGGGTACATTAACCTTAGCCGATGAATATACATACACCAATGGGGAGTGGCAGTCACTTTACAATTATATTGATGAAACAACCCAGCAATTTATACATAATGGAGAAAATTGGGTTTTCGATCCAACGATTGAATTTACAATGGTAGGATCAGATTACAATATTATTGTTGAGTGGGTACTTGATAATCTAGATGCTAGTTATGGATATAATGACAGATCCCGAGAATACTATTATGGGGCAGCAATTAAATATTCAAATTTTGATTTAAGAGTAGGTAAAAGAACAGAATTTGGTATCCCAGGATTTGATGGTTTAACCCAAGATGAAGCCATTGACAAAATCTGGAGCAGGATTCCTGAAGCTATTGATATACTGCTGAAACAAAAGTATCCGGAAGCCAAGGCAGTTGTTAGCGGGGTAGATGTTCATTATTATGTAACATTCTATACCTACGAAAATGATTTATCATCAAACTATTATACTATCCATTTCCAGTGTACAAAAGACGGACCAGATCCTGAGTTCACACAAGATACTGATTATGCAGAC
>JBNJFS010000137.1:0-6244 GCA_051747085.1 Bacteroidota bacterium | reverse complement strand
CTGAATGTGATTTTTAACAATATCGAAAATAATGGAGCACCATGGCAATTCTCACAAGACGATAGAATGCTTTGGGCCGAAGAGCTTTATATTAATGAAAAATAGTTTTAAAGTTCAATGAACAAAAAACATTAAATTCATAACTCAAAACGTGAAATTAAGATATCATGTCAGAAAATAAACAAAAAATAGAAGTCCCTGTAATGGCAGATCTTTTTGCTAAGGGCGAAAAACCAGAATATTTGTTTTGGGTAGGTAGTGCAGGAGCATTCGACGATAGATATAAAAAAGTTACCCGTTCATTTATAAAAATTTTAACTCATCTGAATATTAGTTATGCCGTTTTAGGTGTTGAAGAATCATCATCGGGCGATATTGCACGAAGGGCTGGAAACGAAATGCTATTTCAAATGCAGGCCATGATGAACATAGAATTATTAAATTCTTATGAAGTTAAAAAAATAATAACCTGCGATCCGCATGCGTTTAATACGTTTAAGAATGAATATCCTGATTATGGTGGTAATTATGAAGTTATTCATCATACACAATTTTTACATCAGTTAATTAACGAGGGTAAATTATCAATTACTGGTGATTTGTTTAAAGATAAAATTTTAACTTATCATGACCCCTGTTACTTAGGCCGTGCCAATGGTGAGTACGAAGCTCCCCGGAAAGTTTTGGAAGCAATTCCCTCCAACAAAGTGGAAATGAAAAGAAATAAAAGCTTTGCATTATGCTGTGGTGCAGGTGGCGGACAAATGTTTAAAGAAGCAGAAAAAGGAGATAAGGAAGTATTTATTGAACGAATAGAAGATGCATTGGAAACAAATGCCGATATTGTTGTTACTGCATGCCCCTATTGCATGGTGATGATGACCGATGGGTTGAAATATAAAAACAAGGAAGAACAAATAAAAAATTACGATATTGCTGAATTAATTGAATTATCATTAGAATTATAAACTGAATAGATATGGAAAAAGAATTGAAAATCAGAGGTGGCGAATTTCTTTTAAAAGAGATTGATGCCAACGATATTTTTATACCCGAAGAGTTTGACGAAGAGCAACAAATGATTGCTCAAACCTGTGATGATTTTTTAGAAACCGAAGTCTTTCCTAACCTTGACCGCATAGACGCTCAGGAGCCGGGTTTGATGCGTGAGATTTTACAAAAAGCAGGCGAACTTGGATTGTTAGGTATATCAGTACCTGAAGAATACGAAGGTTTTGGACAGAATATTGTAACATCAATGCTTTCGGCTGATAAGTTAGGTGCAGGATACTCATTCTCTGTTGCCTTTTCTGCGCATACCGGAATAGGAACGCTGCCATTGGTATATTATGGTAATGAAGAGCAAAAACAAAGATATTTACCTAAACTGGCATCAGGGGAATTAATAGCATCTTACTGTTTAACCGAACCAAATGCCGGTTCTGATGCCAACTCAGGGACTACAAAAGCTGTTTTATCCGAAGATGGTAAACATTATATTCTGAACGGACAGAAAATGTGGATCACAAATGGTGGTTTTGCTGATGTTCAGACTGTTTTTGCAAAGATTGATAACGATAGAGTACACTCTGCATTTATTGTAGAAAGAGAATGGGAGGGTGTTGTTATCAACCCGGAAGAAAAGAAGATGGGTATTAAAGGATCATCAACCGTACAAATTTTTTATAATGATGTAAAAGTGCCTGTTGAGAACCTTTTAGGCCGGCGAGGCGAAGGCTTCAGAATTGCACTTAATATTTTACATATGGGCCGGTTAAAACTTGGTGCTAATGTTATAGGATTAAGTAAACGTGCTACTACTCAATCGGTAAATTATGCCAATGAGCGTAAACAGTTTGGTACGTTTATTTCCGGGTTCGGGTCTATAAAACACAAATTGGCCGAACAGGTTATTAAAGCCTTTACTAACGAATCTGCTGTTTACCGCGCCACCAAAGATGTTGATGTGGTTGCAGAAATAAATAAAGCGGCCGGAAAAGAATATGGTCCTGCAAATATGGAAGCTTTTGCCGAATTTGCCCCCGAAGCGGCTATTCTGAAAGTTTACGGGTCTGAATCACTCGATTATATTGCCGATGAAACGGTTCAAATAATGGGTGGTATGGGCTTTTCTGCCGAAATGCCTGCAGACAGAGCATACAGAGACTCCCGTATCAACCGGATTTTTGAAGGTACAAATGAAATAAACCGAATTCTTATTGCCGATACAATTATTAAAAGAGGGCAAAAAGGAGTAATTAAACTTTTCGATAAAGCCAAAGAAATACTTGCCGGATTGGATAACCTATCCGACAAGTATAAGTCTAAAGGTTACTTCGAAGATAAATCATTCTATATTTCTAATTTTAAGAATGTTGCGCTAATGTTAATTGAGGCAGCGGTTAATAAATTCCAGCGAAAATTAGTACACGAGCAGGAAGTATTGAATAGTATTGCCGACATTATTATGAGTACTTATGTGGCTGAATCAACCATGCTTCGCATTAAAAAGCTGGAATCAATAAAAACGCCTGAGGATATGAAATTGTATAAAGATATCCTTGATGTTTATGTTTTTGAAACGGCATCAGAAGTTTATAAACACGCCATGGATGCAATATACTCAATCGATGATGAGGAACTAATCGATAAACTGATCAAAGGAGTTAAGGTGTATACCAAAGTTAACGGTGTAAATACTAAAGATGCCTGTCGAAGAATTGCTGACAAGCTAATCGAAGAAAATAAATATTGCTATTAATATTTTCTGAAATATTTTTTAAAACCCCTTTTCGAGAGATTAGGGGTTTTTTGTGTTTTGATTGCTGATTTTTTTCGTTTAATTTTATGTTTTTAATCAATCTCTTTATGGATTATTCACAGCACTTAAAAAATGGAATTGTTGTTATTGGAGCAGGTAATGTAGCTACACACATTGCTTTAGCCTTAAAAAAAGCTGGTTATTCCATAAAAAAAATCTACAGTCAAACCGAAAAATCGGCTGAAAGCTTAGCTAAAAAAATAAATGCCCCTTATACTAATCGTTTGGAAACACTGCCGGATAATGCCGATATATATATAATTTCTATTAAAGACACGGTTATTGAAGATATTGCTCAAAATCTAAAAATTCAGAATGGAATAGTTGTTCATACAGCCGGAAGTGTCCCCATGAGTATTTTCGAATCGTATTTTGATAATTTTGGTGTTTTTTATCCCTTACAAACATTTACAAAGTCGAGAAAATTAGAGTTTTCTGAAGTTCCGCTTTGTATTGAAGCAAATAATCGTAATTCTGAAAATAAACTTTTAAATCTGGGCAGAAGTCTAAGTAAAAAAGTAGAGTTAATTCATTCCGAAAAGCGAAAATTTTTACACCTGGCAGCAGTGTTTGCGTGTAATTTTACGAATCATATGTATAATATTGGTTCTGAGTTGTTAAGTGATAAAAATATTGATTTTAATTTATTGCATCCATTAATTAATGAAACCGCTAAAAAGGCAAATGAAATGAACCCAATGGATGCTCAGACCGGACCAGCCATGCGTAAGGATAAAAAAACCATCGATATGCATGTGAAAATGTTAAAAGATTACCCCGAATTTGAAAAAATATATAGATTTGTAAGTGAAAGTATTTATAAGTTAACAAAAGAAGATTGATTTAAATAGAATGGCAAATTTTAAAGAAGATTTACGAAATATTAAAGCCTTTGTTTTTGATGTTGATGGTGTATTTACTGATGGTCAGATATATCTCGAACCTTCAGGAGAATTTGTTCGTGCAGTTAACATGAAAGATGGATTTGCAGTTAACCATGCATTAAAGCAAGGCTACATTATAGGTATTATTTCCGGGGGTGATTCCCAGGCAACCAGAAAACGTTTTCAGTATCTTGGAATTACTGATATTTATATGGCTTCACGAGATAAAATGAACGATTTCGAAGATTTTTATTTTAAATATGACCTTAAACCCGGAGAAATACTTTATATGGGAGATGATCTTCCGGATTATGAGGTGATGAGAGTAGCCGGATTACCAACATGTCCTGCTGATGCTGCTGAAGAAATAAAATCTATTTCAAGATATATTTCTACCTTCCCCGGCGGGAAAGGTTGTGTGCGCGATGTAATTGAGCAGGTTTTACGATTACAGGGGAAATGGCCAAAATTTGATGAATAATTAGTTTATGATGAATTTTCTAAGGCTTATAAGATACAAGAATTTGTTAATCATTGTTTTAACACAATATTTAATGCGTTGGTGCATTATTAGGCCTCTATTAAAAGTTAATCAGTTTGAATTACAATTTTCCGAGCTCCATTTTTTCTTTTTAGTCATGGCAACAGTATTAATTACCGCTGCCGGATATGTAATTAACGATTATTTTGATACGAAGACAGATCTTGTAAACCGTCCGGAGAAAGTTATTTTAGGGCGTAAACTCAATCGCCGTTGGGCTATCTTATTACATATAATTTTTAATACCATTGGTATAGGATTGGGCGCTTATATCTCCTTTTATATCGGATTGCCAATCCTTTCGTTGGTTTTTGTTATGATTACAGGCATTTTGTGGTTTTATTCTACAACCTATAAACGCCAGTTTTTAATTGGGAATGTAATTGTTGCTTTATTAACTGCCTTAGTCCCATTAATGGTTTTATTATTCGAGATACCCCTGTTACGTGCAAAATATGGGTTGTTGATGCTTGAGTTAAAGGCCAATTTTAATTATATTATTCTTTGGGTTACTGCTTTTTCTTTTTATGCATTTTTATTAACCCTTATTCGTGAAATAATTAAGGATGTTGAAGATTTTGAAGGGGATAATGCTTATGGAAGAAATACCATGCCGATTGTATTGGGAGTAATGAATACTAAAATTGTTATCATTACTTTTATCCTTTTAACCCAATTTTCATTACTATATGTTTATTTTATATTCTTGAAAGATACTTTAACATTGTTGTATTTTGGTGTATTCTTAATTATTCCATTGTTAATGCTGTTATATAAACTTTTAACTGCCAAAGAGAAAAAGGATTATCATTTTGCCAGTAATTTATCTAAAGCGATTATGCTGGCAGGTATTTTATATGCATTAGTAGCTAATTATTTAATTTTACAACATTTTTAATTTTCTGCTTTTTATGTTTATCCCCGGAATAGAAGATTATCGAATTATTTTAGCATCTGAATCCCCCAGACGGCATTATTTATTAAAAGAAATTGGGCTTGATTTTGAAATCAAGAAAAAGCGATTTATTGATGAATCTTATCCCGAGCACCTTGTAAGGGAGCAAATTCCTTTGTTTATTGCAGAAAAGAAAGCACAGGTATTTGAAGATGAGCTGGAAGATAAAGAAATTGTAATTACCGCCGATACCATTGTCTGGCTTAATAATAAAGTGCTTCAAAAACCCGTTGATTACGATGATGCCCTAAAAATTTTACGAGAGATTTCAGGCCAATGTCACCAGGTTTATACCGGTGTAACTATCAAATCAAAAGATAAAACCCAATCTTTTACTGCCTGTACTGACGTTTATTTTCGTAAACTTACTTATGCAGAAATCGATTATTACATTAATCATTATCAGCCCTTTGATAAAGCAGGAGCTTACGGAATTCAGGAATGGATAGGTTATGTAGGTGTGGAAAAAATAAATGGTTCGTTTTTTAATGTAATGGGTTTACCTATCCAGAAATTATATACTGAACTTGATCAATTTATAAATATAAATGAATAGAATTATGAAAAAAATTGTACTCTTATTACTTGTTACTTTTTTATTGAATGTGAGGTTTGCGTCAGCCGACGAAGGAATGTGGATTCCGCTGTTAATTGAAAAGTATAACATTGAAGACATGCAGGAAAAAGGTTTTAAACTTTCTGCAGAGGATATATACAGTATTAACCAGGACTGTTTAAAGGATGCTATTGTAATTTTTGGTCGTGGATGTACGGGTGAGTTAATTTCTAACCAGGGATTAATTCTCACTAATCATCACTGTGGATATGGAGCAATACAGCAACACAGCTCAGTTGACCATGATTACTTAACCGATGGTTTTTGGGCTATGTCGCAAGAAGAAGAGTTGTCTAATCCGGGTTTGACAGCTACTTTTCTAAAAAGAATCGAAGACGTTACGGATAAAGCGCTGGAGGGAGTTACCGAAGATATGAGCGAAGAAGAACGAAATGCAAAGATTCGTGAGAATAGTAAAAATATTCAG
>JBNJFS010000136.1:0-6275 GCA_051747085.1 Bacteroidota bacterium | reverse complement strand
GTGCTACCGCCTATGAAAATCAAATCATTATCCCCTGCATTTTTTTTTGCACCGGCTAATGCAATTTGAACATCCGGGTAAGTTTCTCCGGTTAAACCGGCCAATTTTGCTTTTTCTGCCAGCACTTTTTCATCCAAAGCCCTGGGGATATTAGCCCGGGTAAAATAATAGGTAGCCTCACGTGGTAACATTCCCAATACCTTTTCAATATTCTTGTCATTCACCACCCCAAAAACCACATGTAAATGTTTATGCGGTGTTTGTTTAATCTGTTCGAAAATATAATTTATCCCTTCGGTATTATGCCCGGTATCGGCAATGATGAATGGCTTATTATTTAACACCTGCCAACGCCCCAACAAACCTGTATTTTCTACCACATTGCCCAACCCTTCATATATATCACTTTCGTGGATTTTTACTCCTGACCGCTGAAGTTGTTTAATGACCGTTAATGCGGTGAGTAGATTCTTCTGCTGATAGGCTCCGGACAAATCCATCTTTAAATCACGAAAAACGATACTCCCCTTTACATCCTTTATATTAAATACCGGCTTAAAATCAACCGATTGCATGGCATAATCGATAAAATAATTTTGGTCGGCAAAGTAAACTTCTGATTTCTTTTGTTGGGCAGTAGCTAAAAAAACAGGTTCCGTTTCCGGCTGGGTTTCTCCAATAATTACCGGTGTATTTTCTTTAATAATTCCTGCCTTTTCTTTCGCAATTTTTTCCAGCGTATCGCCTAAAAATTGCGTATGATCAAATCCTATATTTGTAATTACCGATAATTCGGGCTGAATAATATTGGTCGAGTCTAACCGCCCTCCCATGCCAACTTCAACTACGGCAATATCGATTTGCTTTTGCGCAAAATAATCAAACGCCAGTGCAACGGTCATCTCAAAAAATGAGGGCTGTATGGTTTCAAAGATCTCCTTGTGCTGGTCAAAAAAATCAACCACATCATTTTCCGGAATCATTTGTCCGTTAATTTTTATGCGTTCCCGAAAATCTTTTAAGTGTGGCGAGGTATATAATCCAACTTTATATCCCGCTTCCTGCAATACCGATGCAAGCATATGCGATACCGACCCTTTACCATTAGTACCGGCAACATGTATCGATTGAAATTTTGTATGGGGATGATGAAAATATTCATCCAGTGCCAGGGTATTATCCAGGTTATCCTTGTATGCAGCTTTTCCATCCCTCTGATACATGGGAAGTTGTTCAAAAAGCCATTTCAATGTTTCACGATAGGTCATACCAACAATTTTTCGGCTCAAAAGTAATCAAATTTACCATTGATTATGATGGATTCTTTCCTTTTTAAATCGCTCGGGTTGCTCTTTTTCTTCGTTGGGATAACCAATGGAAATAAGGGATAATGGTTGAATATTATCCGGTAATTGAAGTAAATCTTTTATCGCATTTTTCCGCTCTTCCCGTGGATGCAACCCCAGCCAAACGGCGCCCAGACCTATACCATGTGCTGCAAGCAAAATATTTTGTGTCGCTGCCGAACAATCTACTACCCAATATCCTTTGCTTAACTCCAGTTGCTCATCACCACAGACAATAATGGCCCATTTAGCCTCTCGTAACATTTTGGCATAAGGATGGATTTCACTTATTTTATTTAATAACTCCCGCTCATCAATGATTACAAAATGCCAGGGTTGCTGATTTCGGGCTGAGGGAGCATACATTCCGGCCTTTACCAGTGTATAGATTTGTTCTTTAGTAATTTCCCGTTCTGAATATTTTCTTATACTTCTACGCGTTAAAATACCTTGAATAATTTCCATAGCTTATGTTTTGTTTATAAATTTAACAAAAATAAGATCAACAATGAACAAAAAAAATTACTACCGTATCTTAACCTAAAAAAGAAGAAGCATGAAAAAAAAGAAAAAAATCTTCGTAATAGACACCAATGTTATCCTTCACGATTTCAATTGTTTATATAAATTTCAGGAAAATAATGTCGTATTACCTATAGTAGTTCTTGAAGAATTAGATCATCTTAAGAAAGGAGAAAGTCAAATAAATTTTAATGCCCGCGAATTTACCCGCGAGTTAGACAAAATATCCGGCGATAAACTATTCAACGGAGGTATATCATTAGGAAAAGAGTTGGGCAAATTATCGATAGTTACCGGAAAACCTTTTTCTGAAAAGCTAGAATCATCTTTCCCTGAACCAACACCAGACCATCGTATTCTGGCTATTACCGAAGATGTAACAGAAAAGAACAAAACCACCGAAGTCATTTTGGTGAGTAAGGATATTAACCTGAGGATGAAAGCCAAATCGTTGGGTATCCCGGCTCAGGATTATAAAAATGACCAAATAAAAGATATTGACAGAATACATAAGGATGTAGAAACGGTAGAAAATGTGAGCGATGAGTTGATATCCAAACTTTATGAATCGCACGAAGGAGTCCCTGCGGATGAGTTCAAACTCAAACCTCTTCCACATCAATATTTTATCTTAAAAGGGCAAAAATCATCGGCTTTAGCCCATTACGAACCCAATGAAAAAGTTCTACAGCGGGTAGAAAAGCAAAGAACCTACGGAATTGATCCACGCAACGCCGAACAAACCTTTTCGTTAGATGCGTTAACCCGTCCCGAAGTGCAGCTCATTGCACTTACCGGCAAAGCAGGAACCGGAAAGACCCTGCTTGCCCTGGCCGCTGCATTACATCAGGAAAAGAAGTTTAACCAGATTCTTCTGGCAAGGCCCATCGTTCCTTTGGCTAACCGCGACCTTGGATTTTTACCGGGCGATGTTCAGGAAAAAATATCACCCTATATGCAACCGCTTTTCGACAACCTTTCGGTGATAAAAAACCAGTTTAAATCACAAAGCAAAGAATATATGGCTATTGAAGAGATGCAAAAGGCTGAAAAGCTTGTAATCAGCCCATTGGCTTATATCCGGGGGCGCAGTTTATCCAATTCCTTTTTTATTGTTGACGAAGCGCAAAACCTCACTCCACACGAGGTAAAAACGATTATAACCCGTGCAGGTGAAGGGACAAAGATGATATTTACCGGCGATATCCAACAGATTGATTCTCCATACCTGGATATGAAATCGAACGGATTAAGCTACCTGGCAGATAGAATGAAAGGACAGGATATTTTTGCCCATGTCAATCTTGTAAAAGGGGAACGTAGTTATTTAGCCGAACTGGCAAGTGATATTTTATAAACGTATAGACTATGTACAAACAATTGTTTATCGTCCGCCACGGAAAGTCAACATGGAGTTATGACAATACTTCGGATATTGACCGCCCGTTAAAAGAAAGAGGAATTAACGATGGTTATGGAATGGCCGAAAGACTTTTAGCCAAAAAACTTAACCCTCAAAAAATTATTTCAAGCCCGGCTATACGGGCTTTACATTCTTCAACTATTTTTGCAAGGGTGTTTGGATACCCTTACCCAAATATAGAACTTCATGAAGATATTTATTTTGCGGATAAAACCACCATGCTAAATTTAATAAAAGGTGTTCATGAGCCACATGAGTCATTAATGGTATTTGGCCACAACCCTACTTTTACCGATTTAGCCAACCATTTTCTAAAAAATCCGTTAGACAATATACCTACAACCGGAGTTGTATGGTTAAAATTTGAAACAAACAGTTGGGCAAAAATCGATAAAAGCAACCTTGTTGAGTATTTTTTCGATTATCCCAAAAATCAAATCTAAAAAGCAACGTTTTGAAAATCTTAAAATTTGCTGCCATAGATATCGGAACCAATGCCATTCGGCTATTATTTACCAATATTATTGAAAATGGAGATGCCGTATCATTCAAAAAATCTTCTATTACCAGAGTACCTATAAGGCTTGGAGCCGATGTTTTTACAACCGGTAAAATTGGGAATATCCGAAAAGAAAAGATGATGGATGCCATGATTGCCTTTAAGCACCTAATGAAAGTGCATGATGTAACCCGCTACAGAGCATGTGCAACATCTGCCATGCGAGAAGCAGCCAACGGCAAAGAGCTGGTTGAATGGATAAAGAATAAAACAGGTATCCTCATCGAAATTATTGACGGGAAAACCGAAGCCGAAATCATTTACCACAATCGTATTGTAGATATGCTGGATAATGAAACTCCTTACCTTTATGTTGATATTGGCGGCGGGAGCACCGAAATTACTTTATTCTTTGATAAACAGGCATTAATATCGCACTCCTTTAATATTGGAACGATCCGGCTTCTGAATCAACAGGTAGATGATAAAACATTTAATACGTTAAAGTCAAAACTGAAAGAAATCAAAAAGTCATACCCGGGGCTTACAATTATCGGCTCGGGAGGAAATATAAATAAGCTGCTGAAGCTTTCCCGAAAGAAAGAAGGAAAACCGTTGCCAGCAGAAATACTTAAAAAAGTTTATAACGAAATTAAAGATTACACTTACGAGGAACGTATCAAAATTTTAGGATTAAATCCCGACCGTGCGGATGTGATTATTCCAGCCTCGGAATTGCTTTTTAAAATTGTAAAATGGGCTGGAGCTAACGAAATTATTGTCCCTAAAGTAGGTATTGCCGATGGAATTATCCGGGAGCTATACGATGATTACCTGAACGAAAAAAATTAAATTAAATGCCTTAACTTTGCCTCCCTGAAAAAGAGGTGAAAAATGATCAAAAAAGAGGAAAGAGAGAAAAAAGTAGCATTTCATACCCTGGGTTGTAAATTAAATTTCTCGGAAACATCTACGATTGCAAGGTCATTTAAAGAAAATGGCTTTGAGGTAGTGAACTTTAATTCCGATGCAGATATCTATGTTATCAATACCTGCTCGGTAACCGGCCAGGCCGATAAAAAGTGTAAACAATCGATAAAAAAAATACAGCATAAAAATCCCAATGCCTATATTGCTGTTGTTGGTTGCTATGCACAATTAAAAGCCAGTGAAATTGCTGAAAACTTAGGTGTTGATTTAGTCCTTGGAACCAATGAAAAGTTCAATATCTTAAATTATATCGACGATTTAAGCAAGAACAAAACGCCACAAGTATATTCCTGTGAAATTGAGTCCGTTGACCACTTTGATTCGTCACATTCCGAAGCCGGCCGTACCAGGTCGTTCTTAAAAGTTCAGGATGGATGCGACTATTCCTGTACATACTGTACAATCCCCTTAGCCAGAGGCAAAAGCCGGAATAAGAAAATTACCGATTTAGTTTACGAAGCATCTAACATTGCCGAATCCGGCATTCAGGAAATCATTTTAACCGGTGTAAATATTGGTGATTTTGGTAAATCAACCGGGGAAACATTTTATGACCTGTTAAAGGCGCTTGAAAAAGTTGAAGGTATTGAACGAATCCGTATTTCATCGGTAGAACCAAACTTATTAAAAGATGAGATTATTGAATGGGTTTCCCAATCCCAAAAAATCCTAAACCACTTTCATATCCCGCTTCAATCGGGATGTAATAATATTTTGGCCAAGATGCAGCGGCGATATAACCGGGAACTTTTTCAATCGCGTATCGAAAAAATTAAGCAATTAATGCCTGATGCATTTATTGGGGTGGATGTGATTGTCGGTTTTCCGGGCGAAACCGATGAGTATTTTGAGGATACTTATCAATTCCTTCAACATATGGATGCATCGTATTATCATGTTTTTTCTTATTCAGAGCGCCCAAACACCAAATCGGCAACATTTAACGATAAAGTCCCCCATAGAACGATCCATGAAAGAAGCAAAATATTGCAACAACTGGCCGAAGAGAAACAAAGAGCATTTTACCAGAAAAACTTAGGGACAAAAGCGAATGTACTTTTCGAATCGAATAAAAAAGACGGATTAATGTTTGGATTTACCGAAAATTACATCAAAGTAGAAATCCCATATAATCCTATGCTGACCGGAGAAATTATACCGGTAAGATTGATTAATTTATCTGAAAGTGGAAATGTACATGCAGAGATGCTATAAAAAATGTTAATAAAATAGCTGTTCAGCTTATCGTTTATTATCTTTGAAAAAAAAAGGTTATGGATCTTGAAAAAATTTGTCAGCAAGTAATTGAGCTAACCCGAAATACAGGGAAATTTATTCTTAACGAAAAGAAAAACAATACCAGTATCCGTTTTGAAGAAAAAGGATTACACGATTTTGTAACTTATGTGGACAAAACATCGGAACAAAAACTGGTAGAGGGATTAAATGTAATTTTACCGGAAGCAGGATATATTGTTGAAGAACAAACCACCAC
>JBNJFS010000135.1:0-6280 GCA_051747085.1 Bacteroidota bacterium | reverse complement strand
AGATCCGTAATTATTTGTTCATATTTCATACCACAAACCTTTTATTCCGGTTTTTTTACACTAGAAACGCAAGTGTTTAACCGATTCGCCATTGTTTTTTATCTCTTTAAGGGCATTTATCCCGATTTTCACATGTTGATCGACAAATTTTTTGGTAACCAACTGATCACTTTTACTTGTTTTAACGCCGGTAGAAATCATGGGTTGGTCTGTAACCATTAGTAAAGCTCCGGAAGGTATTTCGTTGGCAAACCCTACAATAAATATGGTCGCTGTTTCCATATCAATAGCCATGGATCGTGTTTTCTGCAAATACTTCTTAAATCTGCTATCATATTCCCAAACTCTTTTATTGGTTGTATAAACCGTTCCGGTATAATAATCACGTTTAATTTCGCGAATAGAACTTGATACCGCCATCTGTAACTTAAAAGCGGGCAACGCAGGAACTTCAGGGGGTAAATAATCGTCTGAAGTACCTTCGCTTCGAATGGCCGCAATGGGTAAAATAAAATCGCCCAGGTTATTTTTCTTTTTTAATCCGCCACATTTGCCCAGGAATAATGCTGCTTTGGGTTCTATAGCACTTAATAAATCCATAATGGTTGCTGCATTTGCACTTCCCATTCCAAAATTTATCATGGTTATTCCATCGGCAGTAGCACATGGCATGTTCGCTGACAGGTCTTTTATCGATACGTTGTGCCACTCGGCAAATAATTCAAGGTAATGACTGAAATTTGTTAACAGGATATACTCCCCAAACTCATCTAAAGGACATCCTGTATATCTCGGAAGCCAGTCTTTTACTATTTCATCTTTTGTTTTCATATTATTGGGTATTATTTTTTTTTCTCTTTAAAAAACATGATATTTCGGTCATATTTATTCTAATCTCGTACCAGAATGGAACGGCTAAATTTACCAACTTATTCGTTTAATATAAAATTTATAGAACAAAGAAAATATATTTTTGATTTTATCCGAAGAAAATATGTTTTATTAACACCTGAAGAATGGGTTCGGCAAAATTTCCTGAAATACCTTGTCGAAGAAAAAAAATATCCCGCATCTTTAATTGCCGTTGAAAAGGAGTTTAAACTGAATACATTATCCAAAAGGAGCGATGCGGTAGTTTATAACCAATCAGGGACCCCTTTTTTAATGATTGAATGCAAAGCAGCAAGTGTTACCATCGATCAGCACGTTTTTGATCAGATTGCACGATATAATATGAAGTTAAATGTAGAATATTTAGTTGTAACCAATGGGTTAGCGCATTACTGCTGTAAAATTGATGTTGAAAATCAGAAGTATTATTTTTTAAAAGATATTCCTGAATTTATGAGTTGATACATTTGTTCGTCTATCCATCCGTTGGGGGTCAATATCCATTCTTTCTTAATACCCATAAGCTTAAATCCCTTTTTTTCAAAAAGGTTTATGCTGGTCTTGTTGTCGCATGATATATTACAAAAAAGCTGGTGCAGCTGAAGGATGGAAAAGCAATAGTTTATTAAAACATCTAGTGCATCGGAAGCGTAACCTTGCTGCCGGTCTTTTTGCTCTGCAATCAGGATACCTATACCAGCACGTTTGTGAAAAGAATCGAAATCAAATAAATCTATGGTGCCAATTGTTTCAGCCGGGTTTTGTTCTTTTTTATCAATCATCAGCCTCAGCTGCCTGGCCTGAAAAATATCTAAGTGTGCATTATCCACAAATTGTTTGATGATTGAGCGGGAAAATGGAGTTAAGGTATTGCTGATTTGCCATATATCCGTGTTATTTTCCCATCGATAAATCCGGTCAATATCGTTGGGTTCAATAGCTCTTAGCTGAGTGATTCTGCCGCTTAGATAGTCCAAGTTTTTTATTTTAGCTGATTAATGTTAACCACGAAGGCATTGGGATAGCCTTGTTCGATAATTTCATTTAATTTTTGAGTCGCCTTATGAAAGTCTTCATATTCTCCGTAGATGTAGCGATAGTATCCATCGAAACATTTAATTTCTTTAACTTCGTATGGCTTAAAGTTTTTTAGGTCAGCGGGTTCCTGAAGTGCTCTTAGCTGAATCCCATAAAGGGTGCTATTATTTTCAAAATCTGTAACTTCTGATTTGCTTTTGTTTTGATGTAAAATATTTTTCAACTCATAGTTTGATAGTATTTCAGCATCGTTAAAACCCAGTTCAAGCACTGTATTAAAAATTTTAATTAATTCAGACTTTTCTTTGGTATTCCCCAGGGTGTATATATATTCTGAATTTTGAAATTCTTTCACCGGATATTTTTTTAAGGCTTTGTATTGTTCAAAATAACCGTCAGGTAATTTATTTTTCTGTTTTGTAATTAAAATGCAATAGGATAAATCTTTATGTTTCAGATGTTCCGGAATGTTTATATCGTCTTTGATAACTATTTTTTTATCCGATTTAAGAATCTTTATTTCTACCCGCCGGTTATATTTTCTGCCTTCGGGATTATCCGTTCCGTCGTTATTGGTATTTTTGGCTACAGGCTCATTTTTTCCTGCCCCCTTTGCTACAAATCTCTTTTTTTCTATTCCTTTTTGGGTTAAATAATCGATTACTGCACGGGAGCGTTTAACGGATAACTTAAAGTTATATTGATCTGAACCTATAGCATCGGTGTGCCCAATGACTTCAATGTATAAACTGGGATATTGAATCATTAAGTTTTGTAGTCTTTCCAGTTCTATTTTTGTTTCTTTGGTTAAATCATGGGCATCAAAATCAAAAAAAACACTTTTGATGGTAAGATATTCGCCTGTGGTAACCGGTATTGGAACCAATTCAACATTAAGTGTTAAGTCATCACGGGAGTAATTTTCAGGGATGGTAACTGTTTTTACTTCTTCTTTATATGCGGTACCTTTAAAAAAAAAATGGTAGCGTCCCGGCTTCAGGTCAACCGAGAATTTCCCGGTTTTCTCATCTAAATACAGGGTGTTCAGAATTTCTGTCTCCGATGAATCCATAACATGAATGCTGAAATCTTTTGGGTTAAAATCGCTTTGATTGTCCTGTAAAGTAACCTTTCCTTTAACATTTACAAGGAAAGGATTTTCGGGAGAGAATATCTCAATACGAATAATGTCCTCCTGTCCATAGCCATTTTCATCAAATTTGGAAATATAAGCGTATTTTCCTTGTTTTACGGGACAGAAAAACAGATCGTCGTCGGTAGTGTTTATCGGGTAGCCTATATTGACCGGTGATGACCACTGATTGTTGTCAATTTTATTGGAATAAAAGATGTCAAATCCTCCCATATTGTAATGTCCCTGGGAACAAAAGTAAAGCGTTTTCCCGTCTTCAGAAATGGCGGGCATTTCTTCATTAAAAGGAGTATTAATCTCAGGTCCCAGATTGACTGCTTCGCCCCAGGATTGTAATTGCTCATTCCAGTCAGACTTATAGATATCAAGTCCCCCAAAACCATCTTTCCTGTCACTGACAAAATAGATGGTTTTACCGTCGGGGGAGAGGCAGGCATTTGTTTCCCACGATCTTGAATTAATATTTTTATTTAGCTTTTCAGGAATCTGCCAGGTTCCATTTTCATATCTGCTAATGTATAGATCGCCGCTATACCCTTCATATTTAAATAAAATAAGTGTTTTACCGTCATTGGAAATGGATGAAGGATAAAATTCCCCATCCGATTGAATAATTGGGCTCAGGTTCACAGGCTCTTCCCATTTTCCGTCCGATCTGGTTGAGTAAAATATTGCATCGTAAAATCTTAATTTCGTAGTATAAATAAGTATTTCTTCATTGGACGAAACTACCGGTCTGATATTGGAAAACTCATTGTTAATAGGTTCTCCAAGATTTGTTTTTCTGATTTTTACCGGATTGCTAATTAACTCCTTTGCATTCAGACAGGTTTGTATTTGTTGGTCTACATAGTCGATATTATAAACATCATCAACGGTCAGTAAATCTTTAAACTCCCGGTAATATTCAATTGCCTTATCCAGATTGTTATTTATCTGATATGCATTACCCAGATAAAATAATGTTTGTACCGGGGCCATCGTTTCTTTTATCGAACCTTCCTTAAACTTGGGAGAAATATTAGTACTTGCTTTTTCAAGATAAGGAATAGCCTTATCTTTTACCCCCGGAATATTTATATAACACTCGCCAATCCGATAATTAACGTACGCATCATTTTTTCCGAGGGTTAATAATTTTTGATAAAGAGGTAGCGCTTCCTGGTAATCTTCGTACAGAATATAATTTTCTGCTTCAATAAAGATTTCTTTTGCATCAGTATTTTGCTGAGCGTATAAGTCAGCTGCGAATACGGAGAATACAATGAACAGAACAATTTTTCTCATAAATTTAAAACGATTGAATACAAATCTTCAATTTACATATTATAATATAAAAATACTAATTTTTTTATGATTCAATTTTATCTTTTCCTGCCACGATTTTTCTTTCTGCGGTTAAAGAAAACAATGATAACACCCAGAACAATAAAGCTAATAATAATGCTGGTTAATAATACCCAGTGATTCTTTTCTGTTGTTGGAGTTGTTGCCTCTTCTTTTTCCGGTAAATCTGTTTCTCCGGGTTGATTTAGCGCTAATCCCTCTATTATTGAATAAATCTGTTCTAATTGTTTTTTATTATAAATATTTTGTTGTTTCAGATGGGTTTTTAAATCTTCAATGGTTGTAATATCTAATGCTGAACTATCTAATTTTGAAAGTATATCATTAAAATCAACCCTGGTAAGTTCTGCCAGTATATTTATAAGATAGCCTACCTCAAAATCGGAATCCTTTAAATAGGTTTCCAGTAAGGTGGCAATGTCTTTGTAGGAATAATGATAAGCAGCTGATTGTTTTTTCAAATAGCTTATTACCTCTAAATTAGAATTAAATACCAATTTATGAGTCATCGCAGAATCTAAAACAACCTTCAGGCCTCCTGTAGCTATTTTTGCAAGATCAGCAACAAATGAATTTGTATTTTCTGTTGCATTTATAGCCAATGCGGTAATCATTGCTTTGGTATTTTGTTGTGATATTCCTGCTTTTGCTGTTTTGCTGTAGAAGTTGCTTACCAACTCTTCAATCGTACGGGAAAGTTTTATATCCTCTGAGGTTGCAATCTGATTTAATGATTTTGAATCGAAAGAGGCTAAATTATTTAATATTTTTTCAAACGCTTTATTTACAGGTTTATGAAAAATTAAAATTTCTTCGTTTTTAACATTTTGATGTTTGTCAATTAATTTAAATAATAAACGGGTAGTATCTGCTTTGGGTTCGAGCTCATAAATAAATTCATCTTTTTTAACATCAAAATGTTCCTTGTTAATACGTTTGTTTTTTACATACGTTTCAACAGATAACCTGGAGTTTTTCTCAACCAATAGCTTAATTTTTACATTTTTATTACCGCTATTCAGGCTTACGAGTTGTTCTATTATGGCAAGTTCGGCTTCTGTATCGGCAGGAGTATAGGATACAGTTACTTCTTCCGTTTTAATATGGTTGTTTTTATCTGCGAGTCTGAATTTTAACTTCGTTTCCCCTTTAAGTGGTTTATATTCATAAATAAATTCATCGTTGTTAATATCAAACTCTTCGCTGTTTATGAGTTTATCTTTGGAATAGGTATCTACAAAAAGCTTATTTCCTTTTTGTAACGATAGTTTAATCTTTACCTTTTCATCATCACTAGTTACCCGGTATTTTTTATTTTCAATTTTTATTTCCGGCTCAGAATCTTCAACAGCAAGTTCTCGGGGTTCTTTTGGTTTAACAGGCTCAAGAAATACTTCTTTAATGGTATATTCTTTGGAGATGAAATACTGGTTGCCTTTTTTTGATTCTCCTTCCCAAACCAGGTGGTCTTTGCCATGAGCTGTCCGGTACTGGTATTCTCCTTTATCTTTGTCAGGATAAAGCGTTGCTATGGTATCATTATTTATGGTATCGGTAATATGAATAACAAAATCTTCACGGTTTCGATTATCGGGGTTATCCATGGTTAGAATACCTTCTATCTTAACCCGGTTGCTTTCCGGAATATGGAATAGTTGATAAAGATAAATATCCGCTAAACCATATCCATAATTTGAATATTCGGAACTATAGGCAAACTTGCCATCTTCGTGCGGAACAAAAAATAAATCGTGGTCGGTTGTGTTGATTGGGTAACCAATATTAACCGGTTTACTCCATTCTCCGTTTATATTTTGGGAGTAAAAAATATCGTAACCACCCATGTTTTGG
>JBNJFS010000134.1:0-6312 GCA_051747085.1 Bacteroidota bacterium | reverse complement strand
GTTTCCGTACCAATTATTTTACCTAATTCCAACTGCTTAAATCCTGCGGCTGTCATCTCTGCATCGCTTAACGAGTGCTCATTGATTAACAATACAATAGGCTTGGCAGCGGGTGCAAAATTAGGTTGTGGAGACAATTTACCATCTCTGTATTTCCATTTTAAGTAAGGTTTTTGTGATAAGAACTGCAAAACGTCATCGTGGACATTGCCCCCGCGATTATATCTTAAATCCAGGATTAAAGCATCTTTATGAACCGCTTCGGTAGTCATGTCAATCAGAAAATCTTCCAGACTCCCGGAGCCCATATCCTTCATATATACATAGGCAATTTTGTTTTGAGAGGCTTTATCCACTAATTTTTGTTTGTGGTCAATCCATCCGTCATAAAGCAGGTTATTTAGCTTTCGTGAAGTTATCGGATGTATTTTTACATCATACGTTGATTTTCCTCGCTTAAACGTGAGTTTTATTTCATCTAAAATTTCCGGATGATTAAAATAAGCATTTCTGTTTGCCGATGGCTCTGTCTTAACATCATTTACGGCAATAAGCTCGTCTCCGGACATAATTGGATTGTCTAAAATATCTACCGGCGAGTTAGCTACAAATTCTTTTACCTTATAAGGATTATCCTCATCAAAAAGAATCCCTGTTTCATTACTTCTTAGTTTATAAAATACTTCCTGCTCTTCTCCCTGGGTTCTGAAATCAAGGTGCGATGCATTTAGCTCTCCTAACAAATCAATTTGCAATTGACGCAAATTTTCACGGTTTCTGATGTAAGGCAAAAACTGCTCATAATAATTGCGGGTTTCCTGCCAGTCTATTCCGTGATAATTCACATCGTAAAAGTTTTCAGCCAATGCAGCCCAGTTTTCATAAAACATCTGCTCAAATTCATCATTTAGATTCTTGCTAAAATTATAATCAATTGAAATTTTGTCAGTTTTATCGGCAGAAATATTTATTTCATGAATAGAACCACTTATTAACGCATAATATTTATTTTTTGATTTTACCATCATGCTAAATGAATGATCCGAAATACTTTTTGTTTCAACTTTTTCAAAAGGTTTTAACTCTACTTTATTAAATGATGATTTGCTGTCGTCGGTATAGGAGTTGAAAAAGAGGATTTCTTTATCTTTTTCTTTAAAAATATACGGGGTGTGATGTTCTCCGCTAACATTAGCTACTTCTTCCCAGCGTTTTTCGATATTTTCTAAAGTAAACTTAACTTCAACGGTGGTATCTTTTTTATTCTCTTTTTTAAAAAGATTTTCATATTCGTCAGATTTATAATCCTTTGCGAATCGGTATAATGGTATTCTGAATATTTTATTCGTACCTTTTCCTGTGGGATATCCGGCAAAATATCTGTTGGCACTAATATATAGATATTTCCCGTCGGGCGACCAAACCGGGTCGTTTTCCGGCACACCATTGTGGGTTATATTTATACTTATCTTTTGGTTGATGTCATAAATAAAAACGTCGGGTTCAAAGTTTCTGAAAGCGGTATAAACAATATAATCTCCATCAGGTGAAAAGTGTGGTTGTGATCCGCGAAACCAAAATTCATCTTCAATAATCTTATCTACGTCAAATGATTTTAAATCGAGTAAATGAATATGAGAAGAGCCACTTATATAAACGGCTTTTTTGCGGTCGGGCGAAAACTCTAGGTATCGTTCGGTTTTGTTCTCAAAAGTTAGTTGCTTTTCCCCGGTATTTTTTATGGCCGAGGTTTTAAAAATATTGGTCCATCCTTTATTTGTTCTTGTATATAGCAGGTTTTCGTTATCTTCCATCCACTTTACCTCAACAACACGTTCTTTGGAATGTGTATTTATTTCTTTTACAAATTTCCCTTTAATATCTGAAACAAATAGTCTTCCACGCGAAACAAATGCTATCTTTTTATTATCGGTTGATATATCAAAGGTTGATATTTTTCCCTGTACATTAAATTTTTGATGAATATCAAGCGTCTCATTCTTGTAAATTTTGATTTCTGGTTTTTGTGTGGTTTTCGTTTTTACATTATAAACATGGATTTGATAATCTTTAGTGAAGACCACTTTTTCACCGTTAGCGCTAACCTGGGGGTTTTGTATTGCAGTATTAAAATTGGTGAGTTGTTTTTTATTAGAATTCTCAAACGTAAAAAGATTGTAAACCGAATTTTTTTCGTCCGAAACAAAGTATATATTTCCTTCGATGTCGGTTACAGGCCAAAGGTCTTTTCCGTTGTATGTCGTTAATTCTTTATATTCGTTGGTCGTAGCATTGTAGTATTTAATATCCGGATTATGGTCTCCTTTATATCTTTTACGGTGAGGAAACATAAAGCTTTCCCATGACTCAGTAAACAGGTATGCATTTTCGTCAGGTAGTTCTGCTAAATGATGAGCGTTATTAAAGTAATTGTCACCAAAAAGCCGGGTTGGCGTTCCACCGGTTACTGAAATTTTATACGAACCCACTACATTATAGCGGGTTGATGTAAAATTTATGGTTTTTGAATCCCATGACCAGCCATCTACATAATCATTCGCATCGTGATAGGTGAGTTGAGTAATTTCACCTCCGTTAACAGGTAAGATATATACATCGGCATTTCCATTTTGCTGAGATGAGAAAGCAATCCATTGTCCATCGGGGGAAAAACGCGGGTTGGATTCTACTCCATCCATAGCGGTTAGCCTGGAGGCCACACCACCGTCGGTTTTAACCTGCCATAAATCATTCTCATAAACAAAAACAATTTTTTGTCCATCAGGCGAGAGGGTAGGTTCTGTTAAAAAATAGGCTGTACTTTCTTGAGCTATAGATTTAAAACTAAAAAGAGTGAATAAAATAATTGTTACAAGGGTAATCTTTTTCATCAGGTTAAATTTTAGTATGATTAATTATTTCTTTTTCTTTGATACCTTAAATGCATATAAAGTTTAATTTTGGGAATTAATAATAATATTTTTAAATCAATATAAATTTGTTTTTCACACGTGTAAAATACAACGAACCGGTTTTTCGGCCTCCAGCCGAAGCTCAATCGGTAATTATACAGGCAACGTTAGGTTGTTCCTGGAATAAGTGTGCATTTTGTGAGATGTATACCTCAAAAAAGTTTAAGGTTCGTAGTTTTGATGCTTTAAAACCTGAGATTATTCAATTAGCACACACTTACGGGAAAGGCAAAAAAATTTTTCTGGCCGATGGTAATGCATTTGTCTTATCAGCGATCAAATTACTGCCGATTCTTTCAGAAATCAATCATCAGTTTGAACGGGTTCAGCGTATTTCATCCTATGCGTTACCTAAGGATATTTTAAGCAAATCCGAAAAGGAGCTAAAAGCTTTAAGGGCATTAGGATTAAAACTATTATATGTAGGGATTGAAACCGGAGACGATGAGCTTTTACAAATGGTAAATAAAGGCGAAACATATCATTCTACCATGGAGGGTATACAAAAAGCACACGATGCCGGTATAGATACCTCGATAATGATTATTAACGGATTGGGAGGGAAGAAATATAGCCGTCAACATGCCCTGAAATCAGCAGAAATAATTAATCAATTACAACCCAAATTTTTGTCTACACTTACATTAAGTTTGCCTTTCGGACAAGAACATTTTACAAATCGTTTTAAAGGAGATTATCAGCAACAAACGGTGAAAGAGCTGTTTGAAGAGTTAATGTTGTTTATCCAACATCTTGAGGTTGAGCATGTGATTTATCGTTCTGATCATGTGTCGAATAATCTGGTTTTAAAAGGTGTTTTTGCTAAAGACAAGGAGCAGATAATTTCTTATTTAAAGCATGCAATTAACACAACACCCGATAATATTTATCCCTCAACATCAACCATTTTGTAACCATTTATTATAAAAAAACTAAAGCTTATTATTATGGAACTAAAAAATCAACGAACAATTACGGTATTAGGCCTATTGTTAGCTATTTCGTTAGCTGTTGTTTCTTTTTTAGGTGCTTTTCATCCTTTAACCTATGTTCGTGACTCTGCCTCGATGGGAGCTCAGGGAATAGGCCAGGATTTGGTTGATTTGTTTTTTGTAGTACCTGTTTTACTGATTTCGTTGTTCTACAGCCGGAAAAATAATCGGATGGGTTTATTAGTACTTGCTGGAACACTTTTTTATATTATGTATTCGTTTATCATCTATGCTTTTGGTGTACATTTTAACCGGTTGTTTTTATTATACTGTTCAACCTTAGGATTGTCTCTTTTTGCTTTTTTGATTTTAATCATGGAGCTTAACCAAAAAGAGGTTAAGTATTGGTTTAACGAATCCGGGATTACAAAAACAATAGGTGTTTATTTTATTGTTGTGGCTACCCTGTTTTATTTACTCTGGTTCAAAGATATTGTTCCTGCCATTATAAATAATACAGTTCCTGCTACAGTTAGCGATTATAATTTACTGGTAAACCCTGTTCATGTAATTGATATTGCCTTTGCATTGCCCGGATTAATTATTGTTGCCGTTTTACTGTTAAAAAAAGATAACCTGGGATATATTTTTGCTCCGGTAGGTCTTGTGTTTACTATTATATTAACTATTGCCCTGGTGGGAATGGTTATGATGCTTAAAGTAAAAAATGTAAGTGATGATACTTCCGTGGCAGGGATTTTTCTGTTCCTTGCTGCCATAAGTATGGTATTATTGATTATGTTTTTCCGGACGATGAAAAAAGAGCATTGAATCAGGCTGTTATTGTAAGAACTCCATTATTTGTTCAAGGTTCATTTTTTTCTCTGTCTGTTTAGTATTAATAAACGATTCAGCCAGTTTTGATTTTTTTGATTTTAGTTTCTGAATTTTTTCTTCAACGGTTTCAGAAGATATAAAACGGTAAACCATTACATTTTTATCCTGCCCAATACGGTGTGTACGGTTAATTGCCTGTTCTTCTACGGCAGGGTTCCACCATGGATCGATAATAAAAACGTAGTCGGCAGCGGTTAAGTTTAAACCTACACCACCTGCTTTAATCTGGATAAGGAAAACAGACTTGTCTTCAGAGGTTTGGAAATCGTTGATTACCTCCTGACGATTCTGAGTGCTACCGGTTAACATGGAATATGGAAGTCCGGATTTATTGAGATAGCTGGCAAACAGTTGCAGGTGCTTTACATAGGCTGAGAAAATTAATACTTTATGTTTTTCGGCCATTAAGTTTTCAATATTTCTCGTAATCTCTTCGAACTTTCCGGATTCTTCATTATACTGTGGATCAACTAAAACCGGGTGGTTGGCAATTTGCCTTAGCTTGTTTAGCCCTTCAATGGCCAGCATGACTGGCTTTTTTTCGTCCGATTCGATTTGCTCTAAAATAGAATTTCTGATTTTTGACTTTTCTTCTTCGTAATATGATTTTTGTTCTTCAGTCATATCGCAATAAATCACCGACTCCATTTTGTCGGGCAGGTCTTTGGCGACCTGTTGTTTAGTCCTGCGCAATATAAAGGGTTGTATAAATTGCTGTAATTTTTCTCTTTTTACCGGGTCAGCCTTCTTTTCTATTGGCTGAATAAATTCTCGTTTAAAAAAGCGCAGGTTACCCAGTAATCCTTTGTTTAGAAAATTGATTTGTGCCCACAAATCAGTAAGCGAATTTTCAATAGGTGTACCGGTGAGCACTATTTTATGATTTGATTTTAGTTGGTTTACCGCCTTGTATATTTTCGAATCAGGGTTTTTAATGTACTGGCTTTCATCTAAGATTAAATAGAAAAATTTATAGTTAACCAGTAAATCTATATCATTACGAACAATACCATAGGTAGTAAGCACAATATCAAATTCCCTGAATATGGATATATCTTTAGGACGGGTTTGACCGGTATATTTAAAACAGGTAAGCGATGGGGTAAATTTTTTTATTTCTTCCTGCCAGTTATGAATCAATGATGTAGGCATCACAACAAGCGAAGTCCCGGATGATTTAATATGTGTTTTGCGATTGATTTCATCAAAAATACTTAATTGCGAAAGAGCTGGTTTTGACTCTTGATAAGCCTCACGACCATTATGTTGTTCTTTTGCGTTTAATAATAGGGTTAATGTTTGAATGGTTTTTCCTAAACCCATATCATCGGCAAGGCAACCGCCAAAATGATGTTCTTGTAAAAGCTGCATCCACGAAAAACCGGTTTTTTGATAGGGTCTTAATTCAGCGGTTAAATTTTGCGGTATTTTGTATTGTGAGTGATTAAATTGAGCGACCAGGTTTTTATATTTTTCTATGATGGATGAATCTTTTTCCGGCACATTATTTT
>JBNJFS010000133.1:0-6323 GCA_051747085.1 Bacteroidota bacterium | reverse complement strand
TGCCCATTTTTATACCATCGGGCAACGGAAAGGATTGAACATAGGAGGTACGGACAAACCCATGTATGTTATTGCTATAGATGTTGATGAGAATATTGTATATGTCGGAAAAGGCGACAACCATCCGGGATTGTATCGTAAAGGGCTGTTTATTGCTGTGGATGAGGCACATTGGGTTCGCGAAGATTTAAGATTAGCCGTAAATGATACGAAAGAATATTTGGTTAGGGTTAGATATCGTCAGCCATTACAGCGGGCAACGTTGATTGTTAAACCCGAAGGGATTTATATTCTGTTTGAAAAACCCCAGCGTGGAATCGCTCCCGGCCAATTTGCCGCATGGTATGATGAAGATGAATTGATTGGTTCAGGCGTTATTTATTAACTTGAATTAGTAGTTTTTTCCTAGAGGTTTATAAATTTCAATCAGAAAGTACATTTTTTATTAATTAATGATTTATTTTCTTAATCTTTAGAAATTTTAAATTTGAGGGCTAGCCTGGACAAACGGCGAGCCATGGGTTTGAGTGAATTGCTTTTGAATAGAAATTGTGCCGATGGGGCTTGTCCTACATCGGTTTACTATTTCATTCAAAGGCAAGAGCGGGTTGAAGCATCGTTTGTCCTTGATTTTTCTTTGGTTCGTTTCTTTTCATCTAAGGAAAAGAAATGAACAAAATAATATAGTAATTAGGTTTTTTATATTAACTCAAATTTCAACATTAATATTTATTTGACTTCGGTGATATTTAACAAAGAAAGCTCCTGCCTAATTCGCCGCATGGTATGATGAAGATGAACTGATTGGTTCAGGCGTTATTTGCTAGTGTGAATGGGTAGATTTGTAAATCTATCACCGCTAAAACTTCGGCAGGCGGGTTAGTAAACGGGTGAAATATAAATTAGTTTTAAAAGATTAAGTGATGGTCAGCTAATTTAAATACACCGGTTAATCGAATAGCCTTACCGGAAGATTGTTATCATCAACAGCAGCAAAAATAAAATTCCCTTCAACAGCTAAAGTCCTTGTATCGGTATATTTTTCTTCAATAAAAATTTTCACATTAATTTCCAGTTTTACTAAACTTACTTTTTCAACAGACCCAATGAGTTCTGCAATTGTGCCATAAGGAATAGGTTTCTTAAAATCGATTTTGCCGGTCGATACGGTGACTACTTTTTTCCGGCAAAACCGGGTAGCAGTTATATAAGCTACTTCATCCATCCATTGTAATGCAATTCCTCCGAATAACGTATTATGGTCGTTTATTAAATTTTTAAATACAACCTTAACCTGTCTGGTTTCTGCCTTTATTTTTTGTTTTTGAATATCCATACTAAATTTTTTACAAATATATACAAAAAATATTTGGATTATGAACATATGTTCAATATATTTGTACAGAATTTAGTTATAAAAAATATGCCAAGACCAAAAAACAATCGATTAGTATTTGAGCCACCGGTTTTTAAGAGCTTTAAACCTATTGGGGTTAAAGGAGCTGAACTGGAGTCTGTTATTTTATCGTTAGATGAATTTGAGGCTTTTCGTTTAGCCGACCAAATGGGTTTTTCGCAACAAGAAGCAGCGGAAGAGATGGAGATTTCCAGACCTACTTTTACCCGGCTTATTGAAAAAGCCCGGAAAAAAATCGCTGATTTTATTATTGGTGGTAAAATACTGGAGATTGAAGGTGGAAATATTCATTTTAAAAACAATATTATTAAATGTTTGGATTGCGGGCATATGTTCAGAACCACATTTAATGATGATGTTTTGGAATGTCCGTCATGTCACTCAAAGCGGCTATTGAATTTAGCCGGCGGATTTGGTCATGGCAAATGTTGTACCAATAGAAACCAAAAAAGAGGAGGTAATTATGCCAGGAAGAGATAGAACAGGCCCGTTAGGACAAGGTTCAATGACTGGACGCGGAATGGGTTTTTGTTCAGGGAATGAATTTACCGGAAATGCTACAGGTGTTTACGGCAGAGGACTGGCCCGTGGCTTTCGTGGAGGCCAGGGTCGAAGAGGCGGGTTTTCCCGCTTTGCAAATTTTGGCTTTGGCCAAAATACTGAAGATGCTAAGCAAAACAGAAAAAGGTCCATTGAGGATGAAATTGATTTTTTGAAAGATCAAATCAATGGATTAGAAGCTGAACTGAAGAAGCTTGGTTAGTTGATTGATTAAAAGCCATTAGCTTGTTTAGATATGTTAATCTGCTACAATGAATGTAAATAGCTTGCTAATGGCTTTTTTAAAAATTTAAAATGATTAGTTATGAATCAAGGAAAAGGATTGGGTAAAGGAAAAGGAGGAGGCTCAGGCAATCTTCGTCAGGGACGAAATAAAGGCGGAGCCTTTGGACCCGGAGGATATTGTGTTTGCGCTAAATGCGGAGAGAAAATTATGCATCAACAAGGGGTGAAGTGCACCTCCATTAAATGTCCTCAATGTGGACATCCGATGATAAGAGAAGAGTTGTTAAATAAAAATAAATAGGTATTAAAACTAATTAACTAAAAAACATGAAAATGAAATTTGCGATTCCAACCCTAAATGAGCAAATAACGGCTCATTTTGGGCATTGTGAGAAATTTGCCATTGTTGAAGTTGAAGATAACAAGGTTGTAAACCATGAGTTTATTACGCCTCCGGTACATCAACCCGGGGTGTATCCAAAATTTTTAGCCGACCATGGAGTGCATATAATTATTGCAGGAGGAATAGGACAACGTGCCCAGGATTTATTCGCTCAAAATAATATTGAAGTATGTATGGGTGTTCAGGGAGGTACTCCTACCGAGTTGGTTGAACATTATTTGGAAAATCAGTTACAAACCGGACAGAATTTGTGTGACCACTAAAACTAAAAACAAGTAATGAAAATTGCTATTGCAAGCGGGAAAGGCGGTACAGGAAAAACAACCCTGTCTGCCAATCTTGCTGCTTTTTTATCAAAAACCGAATCCGTTGTATTAGCCGACCTGGATGTTGAAGAACCCAATTCCGGGTTGTTTATTAAGGGAAAATTAGCGGATGAGGAAACCAAATATAAAATGATTCCTGAATGGAAAGAGGAAACATGTACCCTTTGTGGCGAATGCCAGAAAAACTGCAATTTCCATGCGGTTATTCAATTGGGGCCTCAGATATTGGTTTTCCCCGAATTATGCCATAGCTGTTATGCATGCTCGGAGTTGTGTCCCACCGATTCTTTACCCATGGTTCGTCAAAGAATGGGTGAACTAAAGCAATACTCAGTAGATAATATTGCTTTTGTTGAAAGCCGCCTGGATATTGGACAAGAGCAGGCTGTACCATTAATTGGGCAAACCATTCAATATGTTGAAGATAATTTTGATGATAATATTTTAAAAATTTACGATGCTCCACCCGGCACATCTTGTCCGGTAATTGAAGCTACCAAAGATGCTGACTTTATTATCCTGGTAACAGAACCTACTCCGTTTGGTTTACACGATTTAAAACTTGCCGTGGAAACGGTTAAAGAACTCCGCAAACCATTTGCTGTGGTAATTAATCGTTGGGGATTGGGAGATGAAAAAGTGTTGGATTACTGTAAAGATAATGACATTCCGATTATCGCGAAAATTCCTAATCTTAGACAAATTGCCGAGATATATTCGCGGGGAGAGTTAATTTTCGAGCAAGTTCCTGAATTTAAGGATGAGCTTTTAAAAATCAGTGATTATATTAAAATGGAGATGGATTGATGAAAGAAATTGTTATCATATCAGGAAAAGGAGGAACAGGGAAAACATCGGTTACAGCTTCGTTTGCATTTTTAGGAGGGAAGGATGTTGTTGTTGCCGATTGCGATGTGGATGCTGCGGATATGCATTTGCTGATGAAACCCGATTTTGCCCGGTCTGAAGATTTTTATAGCGGAGTTGTAGCCGATATTCATCCGGAAAAATGTACCCAATGTGGTTTGTGTGCTGAAAAATGCAGGTTTGATGCAATTCCAGTAATTAACAACCAGCATGTGGTAAAAAAACTGGATTGCGAGGGGTGTGGGTATTGTGCAAAAATTTGTCCGGTAGATGCGATTACAATGCGTGAACAGAATGTGGGAGACTGGTATATTTCAACTACAAAGGTTGATAATACAATGGTGCATGCAAAATTGGGCATTGGAGCCGAAAACTCGGGGAAACTGGTTGCCAAAGTTAAAAATGAAGCCAAAGCAATGGCTGAAAAACAGCAAAAAGAGTTCACGGTTATTGACGGCTCTCCCGGTGTAGGCTGCCCGGTGGTTTCTTCCCTTTCGGGCGCCGATTTTACAGTTATTGTTACCGAACCTTCCGTTTCCGGATTTCACGATTTAAAAAGAGTATATCAGCTGGTGAGAAAGTTTAAGATTAAGGCCGGTTGTATTATCAATAAATATGATATCAACCAGGAGATAACCGACAAAATAATGGGTTTTCTGGAGGATGAAAAGATTGAACATATTGCCAGCTTACCTTACGATGAAAATTTTACACGGGCAATGACCCTGGGAAAAACGATTGTTGAGTTCGATGAAGGGGAGTTAAAAGAGAAAATGGTAAATAGCTGGACGAAAGTCAAGCAATTAGTAAATCATGAAAAATAAACATTTAATAAAAAAACAGACAATGAAAATAGCATTTACAGCAAAAGGAACCCATTGGGATTCTACTGTGGACCCTCGTTTTGGAAGAACCGAATATATTTTGGTATATGATGACGAGAAAGATGAGTTTGAATCTTTTGATAATCGTGATATTGAGAATGAGGCCCATGGAGCCGGACCCAAAACATCACAAAAACTTTTTGAATTAGGGGCTAAAGTATTAATCACCGGAAACGGGCCGGGAGGAAATGCAGCAACCGTATTGGAAAAAGCAGGTATTGGAATATTCATCGGTGCTGGAAATATGACTGTAAAAGAGGCTTTTGAGGCCTATAAAAATAATCAACTAACTAAATTTTAATGGTATGAAAAAGTATGATGTTATCATTATCGGTGCCGGACCGGCAGGAATTATTACCGGAGTGACTGCCAAAAAGCAAAATCCGGATAAAACCATGTTAATGTTTAAAGAGGAAGAGAAAGGATTAGTACCCTGTGGTATTCCTTATATCTTTCATAAACTGGGTGATGTGGACAAAAATGTAATGGGCCCAAAGCCTTTTGTTGATGCTGGAGGAGAGGTGCTTACCGAAAGAGTTGTTGACGTAAACTTTGAAAACAGATCGGTAAAAACAGAAAAAGGAAATGAATTTTCTTACGAGAAACTTGTATTTGCAACAGGTTCAGAGGTAGTTATCCCGACTTTTATTCCCGGATATGATTTGGAAAATGTTTTTTATATTAAAAAAAGCTACAATTACATTAAACAATTATTCGATGAAATAAAGGCAAAGAAAAATATTGTTGTTGTTGGTGGCGGGTTTATTGGTGCCGAGGTAGCTGAGCAAATTGCTTTACATCCGGATAAAAAAGTGACTTTGGTGGAAAGTGAATCATGTTGTTTTTCCAAAGCATTTTCTGAAGAGTTGTGTATTGTCGCAACAGAGGCATTACAAAGCACTGCCGTTGATGTAAAAACATCCACTAAGGTGGAAAAAATTAATGGAGATAATAATGGTAAAGTTTCTACTGTATCGTTAAGTACCGGAGAAGAATTAGCCTGTGATACTATTATTATGGCCATTGGTTATAAACCCAATACCGGCTTAGCAAAAAAAGCGGGTTTGGAGTTAAATAAAATGGGAGCAATTGTGGTCGATAATTACGAACGTACACAAGTAAAAGATGTTTGTGCTGTTGGCGATTGTTCTCAAACCATTGGTTTTTTAACCGGTTGTATGGATTATGTTATGTTAGCTTCTACAGCAACTGCCGAAGCTCGTGTACTGGGACATAATCTGTTTGAAATAAAAATAAGAAAGAATTTCTTCGGCACATTAGCTGTTTTTTCAACCGAAATAAATGGTATGACCATGGCGGCAGCAGGTTTAAATGATACCAATGCTCAGGCGGCCGATGTGCATTATATTTCAGCTAAATTTAGCGATTTTGATACGCATCCCGGTGGTTTTGAAGAAACTAAGCCTATGACACTTAAGCTTTATGCATCACCTTGCGATGGTTCTATCCTGGGAGGTGAAATTTGGGGCGGAAAATCAGCCGGTGAAATGATTAATACCATTAGCCTGGCCATTCAAAAGGGTGTAACAGCATATGAACTAATCTCATTCCAGATTGGGTCGCACCCATTATTGACCAGTGCACCCACAAAAACAATGCTGATTAAAGCCGCTGAAATG
>JBNJFS010000132.1:0-6335 GCA_051747085.1 Bacteroidota bacterium | reverse complement strand
ATAAAATATATTGGACTTAAACCTTCAAACAAAATAACCTTATATAACGGGCCTTTGGAGTGTAAATATCTGAAATATGAAATATATCAGGGGAGTAAAAAGAAAAAGTACCAGCGCAACGACTAAAAACATTTCGTATAAAGAAATCAGCGATTCATCGTCTTTTTAATGACGCTCAAAAAAAATAGTTTTGAAAGCTCCATGAACTTATTTAATTTTAGTACTCGTTAATTTAATGTAATTATAAATAGGTATAAAAAATTAAAATTAAGTATCGTAAATTAAATCGTGAACCAATTTTTAATAATATTTGTTTTACGGATAAAAATGTTTTATTTTTATACAACTTGTTAATGAAATAAAGTAAAAGCCTGTATGAGCTTTGATATCGATGAGCAATTTTCTAAAATGAATGAAGGTGATGTGCTTCTTGCTTATAAAGGAAGCATAACTGCACAATTGATTACGAATGTACTTGGTGTGGTTGAAACAAAACTTGATCATGTGATTGAGAAATCAATTACAAAAAAGAAAATATATAATGTTTTAGTTGAAAGTTTGCAGAACTTGTATCATCACGTCGATGATTTACCTGAAGAATTTAATAATGATCTTGATATACATTTTGGGATATTTGTAGTGTCAATGATTGATGATCGTTACGAGATTCGCACAGGCAATTTTATTAAAAATGATAAGATTAAAAGTTTAAAAGAACGACTTGATAAAATAAAATCTTTATCCAAAGAGGAGTTAAAAGAATTGTATAAGTTTGTATTAAATAATCAAAAGTTTTCTGATAAAGGCGGAGGTGGATTAGGTTTAATTGATATAGCACGTAGAACAGACGGAAATGTTGATTATCATTTTGAAAATTTTAATCCGGATTTTTCATTTTTCATGTTAACGATTGTAATATAATATAACAAAATAAAAAACTTAAATATAAAAATTCTATGGAATCAATTTCAATTGAAGGAACTCCAAAAACCCCCACAGTAGATTTTAATGCTGATACTGGCATAATTGAAATAAAAGGAAGGTCTATTCCTGAAAATTCAATCGAATTCTATCGCCCATTAGTCGAATGGCTGGATGATTATTCTAACAATCCACAAAAACTTACAACGGTAAATATTCAATTAGAATATTTTAATACCAGTTCGTCTAAGTGTATATTAGATGTATTTAAGAAATTAGAGTCGATAAAAAAAGCCCGTAACGATGTGGTTATTAATTGGTATTATGAGGAAGATGATGAAGATATGCTTGAAGCAGGAGAGGATTATGAATCCATTATCCGGATTCCTTTTAAGATGATCGAAGTTGTTGATTAGAATGTAATTATAGCGATTGTTGGTTTTTGTTTTTAGCTACTGACTTTCAAAAAAATTGTCATCCACATTTTATGGAGTGTGGATGATTTTTTATAGTTAATTTTTTTTGGTTTTAAATTTTTGTTCCTCTAAAAAATCAAGCGCTTTTCTTAATAGCCTAAAGTAAAGTACTAAGAATAATAAAATTGTCATTACCCAGATAACCGCAATATTTACTTTGAAAGTATCGTAATAATTCCCCAAAAACTGTTTTCTTGGTGCATAAAAATGTGCTTTAATAAATTTATTGGGCGGATCTAAAAATATTGGATCAATTTTCTGAAATAACTCCCCGTTATATTCGATGATTCTATTAATTTCATTCGAATTTTTTACCAGTTCGGCCAGATTTTCATTATAATTCTCTCGCTTAAGCTTCATAAACTTTTCTCTATCTGCCGGAGTTTTTTGATGCTCAGAGATTATCTGATCTTTTATCCGATTGGCTTTATTATATAGTTGGATATAATAGGAATTTAGAGTATTAAGATAATCTTTTAAATCAGTAAGAGTCTCTTTATTAATTTCTTCAACCGTTAGTTGGTCAAGTTTATTAAATGTAACTATTTTTCCGGATTCTGATTGTTGCTCTTTCTGAATTTCTTGTTTTAATAATTGCAGATTTTTCTTAACTTCTTCTTCTTTTTCGTTAGTGTTTATATGTCGTTCTATAAATGTTACCTTATTATTTAAGGTCCTTATCCAATAATTCTTTTTGAAATCAGCAATACTCATTGCTTTGTCGTAAGGATAAAATTGTTTCTGGTAATCATTCTCTTTAAATTGATATACTGCAAGGGCTTCATATGCCCATCGTGCAGTAATAATTTCTCCGTAGAAAGGAATATCTCGTGGATTAGAAATGTTTGGATTAAGTTTCTCAAACTTGACAATAATTCCACTTAATATAAGTTGAGGAATAATCAAAAACGGAATTAATATGTAAATGGTTATTACCGTTTTAAAGCTGTCTGAAATTACCAGTCCAAGCATATTAGAAAAACACCAGGCACTAAATAGTACCAGCCAGTATTCAAAATACATCCCTTTAATTTCCATGATGGTATTTCCAATAATTACAAACATCAGTGCCTGAATAGCTGATAAGGTAAACTGAATAGCAATTTTGGAAAAGAGGTAACTCCCCCAGCTTAAATTAAGAAATGCTTCTCTTTTTAAAATTTTGCGGTCTTTAATAATTTCTTCGGCACTTACGGTCAGCCCTATGAATAATCCCACAATTACAGCCATAAAAATATAAACGGGTAAATTGCTATTCTCCATTAAGCTATAACCCACCTCGTTACTTATATTTACATTATAATATTTAATAATGTAAGCAAGCAGAAAGGCTAATAATGGAGCTTCCAACAGATTTATCACTAAATATTGAGTGTTGGATAATTTGGATAGAATATCACGTTTAACAAACACCCAAAATTGTTTAAAGTGGTTAGGTGTTTTAAATAAAATTTCGGGTATCTTTCGCTTTTCGGGAGTAGGTAGATGTGAGAGGGTTCTTATTTTCTGATTTTGTTCAACCTTGTCCTTTTCTTTTTCAAAAATTTCTCTCCATTCAGCAGGTGATATTTTTCGCTCACTGGTAAAATTACCATATTCATCCACTACCTTCGTTTCAATAATATTAAAAATTTGTTCCGGATTAACATTCCCACAGCAGTGACATTCACTTTCGCTCCAGTTTGCATGTTGAATGCTCGATTTGAAATAGATAATTGAATCGATAGGGTCTCCATCGTAAATTAAATAGCCTCCGTTATCAAGAATTAATAGTTTATCGAACATTTTAAAAATATCCGATGAAGGTTGATGAATAACAACAAATACAAGTTTCCCTTTTAATGTTAACTCTTTAAGAAGGTCGAGAATATTTTCTGAGTCGCGTGAAGATAAACCTGAAGTGGGTTCATCCAAAAAAAGCACAGCCGGTTCCCGGATTAATTCTAAAGCAATGTTTAATCGTTTGCGCTGACCTCCACTAATTTTTTTATTTAGCGGAGTACCTACTTCAATATCCCGGATATCGTATAATCCTAAATTCTCAAGGACATCAAATACGGCTTCCTGAATCTGTTCTTCCGTATAGTTATCAAAACAAAGTTTGGCATTATAGTATAAGTTCTGATAAACGGTTAACTCTTCAATGAGCAAATCATCCTGCGATACATGACCGATTAACCCTTCAACGGCTTCTTTTTCTGTGTGAATATTGATTCCATTGATCAGTACCTTTCCTTCGGTAGGAGATGAGGTCCCATTAAGGACATTTAATAACGTTGACTTGCCGGCACCACTGGCTCCCATTATGCCAACCAGATGCCCGGATTCTTCCTTAAAACTCAAGGTATGTAAACCTGTGGCTCCAGATTTAAATTGGTATTTTATGCCTTTGGCTTCGAATAAAATTCTTGTTTTAATTCGGTCAATGTTAAACTGACTGATGATGTCGCCATAATAAATAGGACGCATCTTTGGATTACGAATCGAAGCTCCGTTGTTTAATACATAAACTTTTTCTTGTTCCAGGAGTTGTCCATTAAGGTATAATTCACTTTCGCCAATGTATTTAATATAATACATGTTAGCTGACGATACTTCCAGAACCCTTAATTGTCCTTCAAGCGAGGGATGTTCTGTATGAAAAACATTCTCGTGGGAAAATTTCTTATTATTATCGATCACCAGAAGCTTCCTGGTATCAGGCAACTGGTCAGCTCCAAAGAAAACATAATCTTCTATTTCCTGATATTCTTCTTGTTGAATATGAAAACTATCGGCAACAGTAGTAACAAAGGCCATTTCCTGTTCGGTAATTTCCCTGCCCGATTTCACAAACTCTAAAAGCTGAACTAAAACAACATGTTTCTGCCTTTGCGTCAACTCTTCATTGATTTGTGTACATATTTTTAAAACCCTTACAGAATTTGAAGCGGTGCGTTTTTTTCGTTTACTTTTTTCGGTAAGTTTTTGCTGGTGTGTTTTGTAATAGTCATCAAAAACGGTTAAGTATGTTTTAACCGTTTCCTGATTTAACTGACGTTTTAAGAAATATTCTACAATAGACCTACGCTCTTTTGCATCGCTTGAGGGATGTGCAATAATTGCAAAAAGTTGCATTAATGCTTTAAGTATTTGCTCGCTCATAGGTTATTTCTAGTGTCCTGTAAAGGTTGATATATACGAAAATACGATTATTTTTCTTTAAAACCAATTAACAACAATACTTCATCATTTAAAGGCTTATCGCTTTTAACCTCAATCTCTATGATACAGTCAATGGTTGATGAAAATGAAAAGTTCCAGTAAGGGGTATAATGATAATCTTTATTACAAAAAAGTAAATTTTTTTCGGTGTCAAAAACTGAAAGAATTAATGGATAATTTTTATTATCAGTACATCCGATTACCCTGTAGTTACTACCGCCGTAAAAGGTAGTGTAAAATTTTGCTTTGTTATTCTCGTTCAGATGAGCTTTATACTCCTGTCCGTTGGATATATAGCCATCGTTTAACAATTGATCGCATTTTGTAATGCTTGTGTTTTCCTGACTGTATAATGACATTGTTGATAACAAGAAGCAAATAAATATTAAAAATATTTTACCGGATACTATTTTCATTTTTAGTGTACGATTTTATTTCTGATTGATGTTATTTTATTCGCAATGGTTCGTAAATGATACTCTGATATGATAATATTGGATGTACTTTTTATTTCGGTTAATTTTTTGTCGGGATGGATAACCGGTGGTTCGTAAGTGTAACTGTAAATAATTCCGTCAAATTCGTATGCCAGATCAACCAACAAGTCAATAAGATCTGTAAAATCAGGTGATTTATAATAGTAGGGGGATAATATTTCAATCAGATTATCCAAAGGGTGTTTTTGCTCGCCAAGTCTGTTTATAAGTTGTCGGTTTTTAGTATCAATGGCATTTTGTGATAAAATATATAAACTTTCAATCCAACCGCCAGCAATGATTAAGGCACCAATATCTTTTCGGTTATTTTGTTTTAGGTAAACATCAAATTGTTTGTAGGTATTGGTTAAAAAATGCAATAATGAATCCTGATTATCAATATTATTTTCAATTCGTTCAATAATTGAGGTTTGCAAGGCATTATGAATACCTAATTCCTGGCTTAGCTTTTTCACAACCGTAAAGTAGGATATTACATCCGGTACCTGGTCGTATATGTTTAAATATCCTAAATCGGTACCATAAACTCCTATATTTAATGCTTTTTTAAAATTTGTGGTATACGACAAAACTCGGTCTGCCGGATTAAGAAGCGATTTATTAAAAGAGATATTACTTTCTTTTATTGAATAAGTTGCCTGATAGGGTGATGGTAAAGTAAAAAGGGTGTTGTTAAATTTTATTAAAACGGTGGTTGTATCAATTTCTCTTACCGGATGAGATATTTCTTGTTTTTTATCCTTATTTGTATTACATGAAAATAAAATACCGGCTAAAACAAATGATATTAATATAATTCTTTGTGAAAGAAGTTTATATAGAATCATAGAAAACAAACTTTTTTAAAAGCATATAAATTTAATCATCAAATATCAAATATACTAAGATTCCCATGATACTAACAATTATTGAGTATTTATTTTGTTTAAAGGTGCAAAAAAGTTGATAAATAAATTTATTTCTTGGATAATCATTGAGAGTATATGTATAATAGATAATACAAGTTTTTTGAAGAAAAAAGAAAAGGCAATTTGTAAAATAAAATGTAATTTTGTGCTCCTCAAAAATGAAATAGGTGAAAACTTCTGTTAAATATAAAGAAATTTGGAAGATTGCTTATCCTATAATTTTGGGCAGTATTGTTCAAAATATCATAAGCGTTACCGATACTGCATTTTTAGGCAGGGTAGGCGAGGTAGAGCTTGGTGCAGCTGCTATTGGCGGAGTATTTTACCTA
>JBNJFS010000131.1:0-6340 GCA_051747085.1 Bacteroidota bacterium | reverse complement strand
GGGAAGGATATTATTGATATTTCTTTTTTTAGAGAAGAACCCTATGATTTGGATCAATTAGCGAAAGAAAAAAATGTAACAGCAATTATCGATGCCGGTATCGCTCCCGGGATGGGAAATGTTATTCTGGGTTATCATAATGAAAGGATGCAGGTTAACAGCTATAAATGTTACAGTGGAGGACTTCCTTTTAAACGCGAGTGGCCTTATGAGTATAAAGCCGTATTTTCTCCTATGGATGTGCTGGAGGAGTATACACGACATGCCCGTTATGTTTTAAATGGAGAAATGGTTGTTCGTAAAGCACTTTCAGAGGATGAACTCGAATATTTTGAACCTGTTGGAACGCTCGAAGCCTGGAATACGGATGGGCTTAGAACGCTCATTAAAACAATGGATATTCCTAATATGATTGAAAAAACATTACGTTATCCCGGAACTATTGAATATATAAAAGTTTTAAGAGAAACCGGTTTTTTTGATAATGATTATATTCTTGTGAATGGAAAGCAGGTAAGGCCCATTGATTTTACCGCCAAACTTTTATTCCCGGTATGGGAATTAAAACGCAACGAAGAAGATTTTACCATGATGCGTGTAACGATTAAGGGAAAGGAAAAAGGAAAAGAAAAAAAATATACGTATAATCTTTTCGATAAATACGATAAAGAAACAGAAATTACATCTATGGCACGAACCACAGGGTATACCTGTACCGCTATAACCAATTTATTTGCAAAGGGAATGGTTAAACATAAAGGCTTATGCCCACCGGAATATTTAGGAGTAGATGAAAAGAGTTTTAACTTTATTATGGATTATCTGAACGAAAGAGGGGTAAGATATACGTTAACCGAAGAATAAAATATTTTACTTAACTGGTTTAAAAACTCAACAAGCATTTTTGTTGGGTTTTTTTATTTTCTAAAAATTTGTATTTTAGTATCTTATAAACCAAAAACTTAAAATTATGAAACCCATTAAAGCATTGTATCCTGTTTCTATCTGGTTAATGAGAATTGGGCTTTTACTGTTTGCCTATACTGAATATTTTAAAACGTTCAGTAATTTTCATTTAGATGAATTTCAGTTCTATGTTGCAACGCTTTATTTGCTTGCAGCAGTTATTATCTTTATTACAGGCTTCGTTTATAGAACCACTTTAACGGTTTTGTCAGGGCTGGTCATAGCCCTTGTGTCTGTTTATAATATTATTGATATGTTAGATGGAGGATTGAGTAGTGGCTTGATTGTACAAGTCATTATTGCTGCTATTGCTTCCTTTTTTATGTCAAACCCCAACAGTAAATAGTTTTAAAAATTTGATATGTTAAAAAAAGTGTTGTAGGATAGCATAATCGTACAACACTTTTTTAACAATGTTTAAATATTTTAATGATGTCCAATCAACTCGTTGGTTTTTTCGCCTGCCAGTATTTTTACAGGTAAAATATTTTCTTTGGGGGGTAAAGGACAGGTTGCATAATCGGTAAATGCACAAGGGGGATTGGTTGCTTTGTTAAAATCAATATACGTTATTCCGTTTTTGTCCGGCTTTTCTACCGATAAAAATCTTCCGGCGCCATATGTTTCTTCTGCACTGGTTTCGTCGGCAAAAATCACAAAAAAGTTTTCGTTTACCCCATCGCCTAATGGCATTAAGGAATGTTCTTTTCCGTCAATCGTAAATTTTAGCAATCCGTAACATTTTTCATAATTTACATCACCCAGAAAATTGGGTACAGCAATCTCTCTGGGTGTGTCAAACGGCTCAAAGGTTGCTTTTACTCTCCACTTTAAATCTATAGGGTATGATGGTATTTCGGTAATTTGTTCCAATAGCGGACTTTTTAAATCGCGAAGCCGAATACCATACCGGTCGCCACGTTTAATAATATGCCACCGGAAATCACCCAGTTTAAAATAGGTGGTGTTTTTATCTGCATCGGGGTAAACCTCATGCTCTTTTGCCAGACTGTCGTTAATATACACATCAACATCGGGCTCAATACGAACACTTAAATGGTTTTTATACAACAAAACAGAACCGATAAACGCTGGTGCTTTCTCGGGGAAAACAATATTATTGGCTTCGCTACTGCCAAAAGGGTTTTCTCCCTCTTTAAGCCAGTGCAAACCAACCAGGTTAAGCCAGCCATTTTCAGATTTTAAACGGTCTAAACGGTTTTGCTGCCACTCTTTTACCGACTGAATGTACTCTTCTTTATTTATTTTTTCTTTGCCGGTTTTGCACGAAAATATTGTGGTTGCAATAGCAATAGCAGCTATTGATAAATAGATTTTTTTCATTTTTTCATTTTTTTATTTCCCGCAAGATAGCAGATTCATTGATTTAAGCAAAATCAATTTACAAAAGTTTTATGACTAAAATTTTTAAATCTTTGCCGGTGTTATTTTTCCATCCGCGATTAATTTCTGATGTTACTTTCAGGGTATCGGTAGCTTTTAGGGTCGTTGGTTCTCCGTTAATGGTTAAAATTCCGGACCCTTCAATGACAAAGAAAATCACATCAAACGGATTTTTGTGTTCGGCTAATTGTTCACCGGGCTTTAATAGCAGATGCACAAGCTCAACCGGTTTTTCCGAATGCAGGATGTGTGCTTCCAAATTAATCGGTACTCTCGGAGTGTTTTGCAGGTTCTGGATTTTCATTGTGGTGTATAGTTAAAATGTATGAGTTTATGGTAAAAGTAAATGATGGTATCTATCGGATGTTTATAAACCATTTTAGGTCCCGCGTATCGCATAACGTTCTTTATCTGTTCTCTTCTTTGGGTGTTGTAACAATGGATTTTACATTTTGCACAAACAGGTTTATCTTTTGCAAAGGGGCAGCATAATAATCTTTTATGGGTATAAGCTTTTAACTCTTCACATTCAGGGCAAAGCGCTCCATTCTTGCTATGATGATTTTTCTGGCAGTAAATCGTAATCATCTTATCCACTATTCTTTTTTCTCTTGCAATCCTTGGGTGCATGAAGTACCTAAATTTTATTTTGATGTAAAAATAAAAAATACATGAAAAATGACTAAAAAGCGATTCCTCTTTCAAAGAAAAAATAAGTCCCGGTTAATTCTTCCGGGACATATAAACAAATGGGGGTCTAAAAAGGTTTATTATTATAATATTTTTGTTTTGCCTTCGGGTTTTGGAACTTTGATGACAAGTACTCTTAATACACGGTCACTTTCGTTATACCAGCAATGGGGTATCTTGGCCGGACTGTCAATCAGTGTATCTTTGCTTACTTCTTTTTTCTCGTCACCAATCTCTATAATTCCGGTTCCTTCCAACACATAGAAAATAACATCAACCGGTGTGATATGCTTTTTAAGTTGTTCACCGGGTTTGATATACATATGGGTAACCATGGCATGCTTGCTGTCATACAATCCTCTTGCATCAATACCATGTGGATTTTCTCTTGCTTCTGCGTCTAAATAAGTTATTGTTTTCATTTTATATGATATTTAAAAACCTGGCAGACTAATATTTCCTGCCAGGTTTGATTTAATAGTTGCTATTTAATTAGTTCATAAACATTTTGATATCTTCTTCAACGGTTTTTATTCCGCTAATACCAAATTTCTCAACCAAAACATTGGCTACATTTGGCGATAAGAATGCGGGTAATGTTGGTCCTAAGTGAATGTTTTTAACACCCAGATAAAGTAGTGCCAACAGAACGATTACCGCTTTTTGTTCGTACCAGGCAATGTTATAAGCAATAGGTAAATCGTTGATATCATTCAACTCAAAAACTTCTTTGAGTTTCATGGCAATTACAGCTAACGAATAGCTGTCGTTACACTGTCCGGCATCCAGTACTCTTGGTATTCCGTCAATATCGCCCAAAGGCAGTTTGTTGTAACGGTATTTTGCACATCCTGCGGTTAAAATCACGGTATCTTTGGGTAACTGGTCGGCAAACTCGGTATAATATTCACGGCTTTTCATTCTGCCGTCGCATCCTGCCATTACAAAGAATTTCTTAATAGCGCCCGATTTAACAGCACCTACTACTTTGTCGGCCAGTTGCATTACCTGGTTATGTGCAAATCCACCTACAATTTCTCCTTTTTCAATTTCTACCGGTGATTCACATTTTTTAGCATGCTCAATGATTTGTGAAAAATCTTTCTGTCCGCCTTTTTCTCTGTCCGGGATATGTGTAAATCCATCAAATCCGGCAGCTCCGGTAGTATATACTTTATCGCTGTAAGTAGCGCTTTTTGGCGGAGGAACAATGCAGTTGGTTGTAAACAGGATAGGGCCATTAAAACTTTCAAACTCTTCTTTTTGCTTCCACCATGAGTTACCATAGTTTCCTACAAAGTGATCGTATTTTTTAAAGGCAGGGTAGTAGTTGGCCGGCAACATTTCACTGTGCGTGTAAACATCAACTCCGGTTCCTTCGGTTTGTTTTAGCAGGTCTTCCATATCCCTTAAATCGTGGCCACTGATTAGAATTCCCGGGTTGTTTCGGACACCAATATTCACCTTTGTAATTTCTGGATTTCCGTAGGCTGTTGTGTTGGCCTTATCTAATAGTGCCATGGCATCAACACCGTATTTGCCGGTTTCTAAGGTTAAAGCTACTAAATCGTCAGCCGTCAAGCTGTCGTCGGTTGTAGCAACCAGGGCATCCTGCATAAACTTGTAAAGTTCTTCGTTTTCTTGATCTAAATTATAGGCATGCTCGGTATAAGCCGCTAATCCTTTTACCCCGTATGTAATTAATTCACGTAACGATCGAACGTCTTCGTTTTCGGTTTCAAGAACACCTACATCAGTGGATTTTCTTTCATACTCGTCCGGAGTAAAAGCTTGCCACGTTGCTGATTCGTGTAATTTACTTTCGTCTAATTCAATTCCGGCATTTTTTAAGGCTAACCGTACGCTGTTCCTTATTTCCAGTCCTTCGCGCACTCTTTCGATAAAAACTTTCTTGTCAAAGTTTGCATTGGTAATGGTTGCAAATAAACCATCAAAGATAAATTTGTTAATTTTTTTATCATACTCAACATCATTTTCGCGGGCAGCTTTGGTGTAAATGGATATCCCTTTTAATACGAACATCAATAAATCCTGCATATTCGCCACATCGTCGGTTTTTCCACAAACTCCTTTTATTGTACAGCCGGTTCCTTTGGCTGCTTCCTGGCATTGAAAACAAAACATACTCATAATTTTTATTGTTTTTTTGGTTAATGATTGATTTTCTCTTTATAAAATAATTTTTATTGATTGTAATGTCAAGTTATATCCACTCTTCTGTAAGAATTTGGCCTGAAATACTTACGGTTATGGTTTTTATCGGCACTTTACGTGATGCCTGTTGTTGCGCTATTTGTGCTATTTGTACGATTCCTCCACAACAAGGTACTTCCATTTTCATTATTGTAATGGTATTTATTTTAGCATCCTCGATTAAGGATACTAACTTTTGGATGTATACTTCTTTGTTTGAATCTAATTTTGGGCATGCGATAGCTAATGTTTTTCCTTTAAGAAAATCCTGATGGAAATTGCCCATAGAAAAGGCAACACAATCGGCGGCTAATAATAAATCAGAATGATGAAAATGTGCCGATACCGGATTAATCAAATGCATTTGTACCGGCCAGTGGGTTAATTGTGATGGAGTAGAAGCCAACGGCGTTTCTATCCGATCTTCTTTCCGGTCGATAGCCTGTGATAATGAACCCGGACACCCGCCACCATGATGGTGATGATGCGCATGTTCTGCATGGGCTGCAACCGGTTCTGCTTTTTCTTTAACAGCAGCACCATTATGCACTTTTGCTATTACTTCATCTACATTAAAGTTGATCTTATCGCTGTTTTCCTGCATCCACTTTATTCCCTGTTTAAAAAAACCAAATTCTTTGTGGTCTTTTAAATGGTTTAAATGGGCAATGACCGTATTTTTTCCTTTTTTTACCATCTCTTCGATAACGATAATTTCGTTATACGGCTCGGCTTCACGTTCAATCACTTCGATAGCTTCTTCGGGGCAATGGCCTATGCATGCACCCAACCCGTCGCACATTAAATCGCTTATTAATCGTGCTTTACCATCAATAATTTGTAAAGCGCCTTCGTGACAATTAGGAATGCAAACACCGCATCCATTGCACTTTTCCTCGTCTATTTTTATGATCTGTCTTTTCATTTTTTTATTAAAAAAGTAATTAAGTATTCAAATACCAAAATTAAGTAATACTTTTTAACTCACCAAATAAATACGGTTGATATATATCATTTTTGTGAGGTTTTGGTTCTTAAAGTGCTGCTGTAGAGTGTTTTTTTGTGT
>JBNJFS010000130.1:0-6357 GCA_051747085.1 Bacteroidota bacterium | reverse complement strand
GCCGATTCGTTACAAACATTGGCAATATCGGCACCGGAAAATCCGGGAGTTTGTTTCGCCAGAAAATCAACATCTAAATTGGTTTCTAATTTAATTGGTTTTAGATGTACTTTAAAAATCTCTTTTCGCTCATTAATATCCGGTAATTCGAGATGTACCTGTCGGTCGAAACGGCCTGCACGTAATAAAGCGCGGTCGAGGATATCAGCACGGTTGGTAGCAGCCATAATGATTACCCCTACATTGTTTCCAAAACCGTCCATTTCGGTTAGGAGCTGGTTCAGGGTATTCTCACGTTCGTCATTTGATCCAAAATTTGGATTTTTTCCACGAGCACGGCCTATGGCATCAATCTCATCAATAAAAATAATACAGGGTGCTTTTTCTTTAGCTTGTTTAAAAAGGTCGCGAACCCTCGAAGCACCAACCCCAACGAACATTTCAACAAAATCGGATCCCGACATGGAAAAGAAAGGAACATTCGCTTCGCCGGCGACTGCTTTGGCAAGCAATGTTTTTCCGGTTCCGGGAGGGCCTACTAATAAAACGCCTTTGGGAATCTTTCCTCCTAAATCGGTATATTTTTTGGGTTTTTTCAGGAAGTCTACAATTTCGCGTACTTCAACTTTCGCTTCTTCCAGTCCGGCAACATCTTTAAAATCAATTTTTATGTTGCTTTCCTTATCAAAAAGTTGGGCTTTTGATTTACCTACGCTAAAAATATTTCCCCCACCACCAGGGCCTCCGCCTTTAGACATTCTGCGGAAAATAAAAATCCAAATAGCCAGAATGATAAAAATGGGCAATAACCAGCCAACAATATCGCGTAAATAGTTGGGTTGAGTTTTATAGCTTACTTCAATATATTCGCCATCGGGATATTTTTTTTGTGCTTCTCTTAACCATTGCTCAAAATATTCGATAGATCCAATGGTAAAGAAAAAATGCGGGCCTTCCTGCGAAACGCTGGAAAAATTATTGTCAAACAAGTCCTTATACCGTGCATCATTCAGGCGATCTTCCTTAATATAAATATACGCCTTTTCTTTATTGATTACCTCAATTTTCTCCACATCTCCATTTTTGAGCATATCGCGCTCAAATTCCTGCCTGGTAATTTCTTTAGGAGAGGGCGAGAAACTAAATAGTTGTACCCCTATAAAAACCAAAGCAATTAACCCGTAAACCCAATAGATATTAAATTTAGGTTTTCCTCCTTTTTGATTGCCGTTGGTATTTTTTGTATTGTTATTGGACTTATTCTGATTGTTATTATTTAACGATCCGTTATTATCTGTCATTCTTTTGATTCTCCTTTAAAATTATTTTACAACATCTTCGTACCGGGTAAGCTTTGCATCTGCCCATAAATCTTCCAGTTTATAAAAATTTCGATATTCATGCTGGAAAATATGGACAATTACGTCGGCATAATCGAGCAGTACCCATGTGGCGTTTTCAAGGCCTTCTTTATGCCAGGCTTTTAGTCCCAGTGTTTCTCTTACGTTTTCTTCAACCGAGTCTGCCAGTGCTTCTACCTGGGTGTTCGAATCTCCATGGCAGACAATAAAATTGCTACAAAATGTATTTTCAATATTGGTTAGGTCTAAACTTACAGGGTCTTTCCCTTTTTTCTTATATATCCCTTCAATTATTGCATTTACTAACTCTTCGGTACTATAATCTTCTGTTTGTTTATTGATCATTAAAAATTAATTTTTGACAAAGGTAATGATTTTAGATTATATTTTTAAAACTCTGTTTGTGTTTAAGTTATTGTTTGTTCAGTTTATCAAAAACCATTCCTTTTAAAACAACGGGGGCAATGTTTTGTTTGATACGTAAAAATGTCATTCTTTTACAACTTAAGTTGATTTTATCTAAGAATTTGTCAGTTTTTTTACCATATTGTCATTGTTTTGTAACTTCGTCCAACATTTATAAAAACATTGGAATGAAACCCTGGGATAAAATCATCACCTTACCTTTGACAGATTCAACAAATTCTTATGCTGTTCAGTTATTAAAATCGGAAAATGTTGAAGAGGGAACCATTGTTTATGCTTACGAACAAAAAGCAGGCCGTGGGTTAGGGCAAAATAGCTGGGAGAGTGAAAAAAGGAAAAACCTTACCTTTAGTATTATTTTATTTCCTGAGTTTTTACCCATTCAACATCATTTTATGCTTTCGAAAGTAATTTCCCTGGGACTGTTTGAATATGTGTCATCTAAAATTGATGATATTAAAATTAAATGGCCCAATGATATCTATTATAAAGATAAAAAACTGGCCGGAATACTTATTGAAAATAGTATAAAAGGCTCTACGATAAATTATTCTGTTGCAGGCATTGGATTAAATTTAAACCAGGAGCAATTTGTGAGCAATGCTCCTAATCCGGTTTCATTAAAACAAATTACAGGGAAAAATTATTCTGTTCAAGATGAGTTGGTATTAATCAGGCAGCATATTAAAAAATATTACCAAAAACTTAAAACCGGACCAATGGATGAAATTAATCGAATGTATATTGAAAATTTGTACCGTTTTAATAAATTTTACAATTTTCGCCGGGACAACCGGGTTTTTCGTGCCAAAATCACCGGAGTTAACGAGTATGGTCATTTGCAGGTGTTAACCTCCAACAACGAGACAAAGGAATTTGAATTGAAAGAAATTGAGTTTCTAATTTAACCAACAGGCTATTCTTCTTTCACTTTTTCGTTAAAAAAAGTAACCATGTGATCAACCAGCGAATCAATTCCTTTTTGCAGGTGTTTTCCAACCATCATCTTCATCATAGGATTAAGCTGGGCATCAATCGTTAAGCGAATAGCGGTTGTGTTTTCTTCCTCATCAACAGGTTTTAGCTGAATCCAAAGACTGAATCCAAAAGGAGCTTTTCCGTCGCTGGTAATTTTAATTAATTTACAGGGTTCTTTTTCAACGGTTTTGAGTCCGGCTTGCCCAATTCCTTCAATTGTGAACTTGCAACGATCTTCTGTTGCTTCAAAGTCTGAAATTTTATCTTTGGGAATTACGCTTTCTAAATTTCTGAAATCAGCTAAGAAATTAAAAATATACTGATCCTGCTTATTTATGTTTCCAATTTTGCTGGTATACTTGCTCATTTTTTAATTTTTAGTTGCAAAAGTTTTATTTCCCCCATACTTCAGGATTATCTCTCCATTGGTTTAGGGTTTCTATATCAGATTCTTTGATATACCCTGTTTTCAGAGCAAATTGAATTAATTGATTGTAATTTGATAACGTTGCTAAGGGTATGTTTGCATTTTTAAAATTGTCTTCGGCGATTTTAAAACCATAGGTGAAAATGGCCACCATTCCCAGTACTTCAATATTTTGGTTACGCAGAGCTTCAATCGCGTTAAGGCTGCTTTTGCCGGTTGAAATCAGATCTTCGATCACAACAACCTTTTTTCTTTCGGAAATTTCTCCTTCAATTTGGTTGCCTAAACCATGCTCTTTAGGTTTTGGCCGAACATACACAAAAGGGAGGTTTAATGCATCAGCGACTAAAGCTCCTATGGCAATAGCCCCGGTTGCTACTCCGGCAATATAATCGGGTTTGCCAAATTTTTCGGTAACCACCTGCACAAAACTTTCCTTAATGAAATCTCTAACTTCGGGATATGACAAGGTTTTACGGTTATCACAGTAAATAGGAGATTTCCAACCCGATGCCCAGGTAAACGGATTTGCAGGTTGTATCTTTATTGCCTTAATTTGCAATAACGATTGTGCAATTTTTTGTTCTAAATGTTCCATACCGCAAATGTATAAAGTTTTTTATAATCAAAGAACCGTTTTTTTTGTTGATGATGCTAACCCTCTGGAAGAAAATGCAAAGAGCCTAAAACATTTTTTTGAAAATAAATCACGGCTTAAGGAGGTGTTGGATAGATTTAGTAATAATGAGAATATTCAAACGCTTTATATTATTCATCCTGATATAGATTTTGTTTTCAGTCAGTTTATGTCGCTTTTTACTATTGTTGAAGCAGCCGGAGGACTGGTAAAAACTCCGGATGAGAAGTTTTTAGCTATTTTTCGAAGAGGAAAGTGGGATTTGCCCAAAGGAAAACTGGAAAAGAATGAATCACCAGAAAAGGGAGCCTTGCGCGAAGTAGAGGAGGAGTGTGGAATTTCTAACCTACTATTAAAAAATCAGTTGGTAATAACCTGGCATACTTATATTTTAGCTAATCAGCCGATTTTAAAAAAAACATACTGGTACGATATGTCTTACAGTGGAAATGGGAAGTTAATCCCACAGATTGAAGAGGAGATTACTGATGTGATGTGGTTCACTAAATCGGATCTGCCTAAGATAATAAGTAACACTTTCCCATCAATTGTTGAGGTATTAAAATCAGGAGGAATAAAAAATTAATACAATGCTTTAGAGGTCTCCGGCATCCTTTAATTTTTTGAAAATATACTGCTCTAAATTTTCATCGGGAGCCGGAGCCGGCGACATAGAAAGCCTGCCTTCTTTATCAATAAAATAATACGTTGGAAAAGCCCTGATATCATAATCTTTAAATACCTCGGGTTGATTGCCATAATGGAGAAAGGTATAGCTGTAACCTTTCTTTTCCACAAACCTTTTCATGTGGGTTAAACTTTCATCCATGGAAATGACTACAATTTCGTAATGCTCTTTGTGTAATTCGTCGAGCCGTTGTAACTTATCAAATTCTTGTATGCAGGCATAGCTTACGGTGGTGCAAAATCCCAGATAAACATATTTTCCCCTGAATGTGTCGAGTGAAACCAAATTGCTGTCTTTAGTATATAAATTAAAAGCAGGAGGTTTAAAGCCAACCATTAGTTTGGTTACTTTGGTTCTTATATTTTGTGCTAATTTTTGGTGTTCCGGGCTTTTGGTTTGCATTGCCAGGGAATCTAAGACAACCAACATGGCACTTCGTGAAAAATCATCATTGTAAAATTCATCGTGCAAACATTTTAAAATCACCAGTTCTTTTAGGGTGTCGTTGGTTAAAACAGAATCGTGGCCTAAGGTATTCTTTAATGCAGTAATACTCTTTAACTCTTCAATATCTTTATAAATCTGTTCACCATAATGTGTACGGCTGAAATATTGAAAATATTCATCGTAAACCTGGTTAAACAGCTCCATGTAAGCCGGATTGTGATATAAAATTTCGTTGTTTAGGTAATAGGTATTGGAAATGCTTTTTGATTTTTCCTGATACGAAAGATGTCTGAAAGAGGCAAACCGGTATGTTTTGAAATCATTAAAAAAAGGATGATCAAAATCGGCAAATATCGAATCTACTTTATTTAACTCCTGGTTTACATCCAGTGTCTTTGATTTGGAATAAATTAAATAAGCATTTTCTTCAAGCATCTTGCTGTAAACCTCATCGAAAAAGGCCAATTGGTAATTTAGTTCATTTTCAGAGGTGTTTTCAATTCCCAGGTGGTATAATTGAGGTTCAAAATAAGGATTTAACTCATCGATAAGCTTCTTTTCCTGTATTTCGGGAAACAGAAGCTCATATGTTTTGGCCGGTTCAACAAACACATATGCTTCGTAAATTCCTAAATGTAAAAAAACATAGGTTGTTTGACTAACTTCAAAAGTACAGTTAAAATTTCCGTTTTCATCAATAGGTGTTGTGCAAAGTTTTTTTTCAGTATAGGTAATTTGATCATCGTAGGTAAAAAAAGAAATTTCTTTATCCGGGTATCCGGCAATATTTCCTTTTAACACAACCTGTTGACCCTGACTAACCAGAGGGACGAGAATGAAAAGCACGAAAAAAAACGTAACCCGCATTTTATTTATTTTTTATGGATATTTTTAATTTTCATTTTTGAGGGAATAAATTTGCTTGCATCGCCTCCATGGCGTAATATATCTCGAACAATCGACGAATTAACCGGAGTATGCTCGGGCATGGTAAGAAAAAATACCGTGTCTATTCCCTGATACATGGCTTTGTTTACTTGTGCTATCGCTCGCTCATATTCAAAGTCGGCAGATGTTCGTAGCCCCCGTAAAATATAATTGGCATTCAATTTTTTACATAGATCTATGGTTAGCCCTTCAAAGTGAGTGACTTCAATGGTAGGGTTATCTTCAAAAACCTGGTTTATAAATTTAATTCTCTCTTCTAAAGAAAAGAAAGCATCTTTTTGGGCATTACAGCCAATGGCGATATATATTTTATCAAAAAGTTTCGATGCCCGGCTGACAATTGATTCGTGCCCAATAGTAAATGGATCAAACGATCCCGGGAAAACGGCAATTTTATCCATTATTGATGTTTTTTGTAATAGTTAACGTTGTTTATATTTATCAA
>JBNJFS010000129.1:0-6485 GCA_051747085.1 Bacteroidota bacterium | reverse complement strand
GCCTATTGTCAGGTATTTTTGATTTACCTTTTCAATGTGACAAGAATCGATGCTTAGTTCGTGAATATTTTGGGCAAATATGCCATCATCGGCAATGTTTCTAATTGTACATCGGCTTATTCTTATTTTCTGAGTCAGGGGTTGTGATGCGTTACCAAGGAGACGAACCCCCCAAATACTATTCTTTATCGAGCATTCGCTAATGGTTATCAGGCTACTATTTTTTCGAATTCTGATACAACTTATCTTTTGATCTGTGCCATCGAAGGCAAGATTATCAATTTTTATGTTTTCACAACCCGCAATGTCGAGAAGATGTCTGTTTTGATTGCTTGACAAAACGGGTTTAGAGCCTTCGCCATAGGAACTAATGGTAATGTTGCGCTTTCGGTTTAAGATAATGGCTGTAGTAAGAGTATCTGAGCTCCCGCACTTGATAAGGTATTTGACGTTGTTCTTTAGGGTAAGATCACCCAAACTATTGTAAGGTTTTTTTATAGTCCCGTCCCGGACTCCCTCCTGCAGACTTAGGGGGTTAATATAAATTGTTTTTTGGGGATCACTTGCAGATCCTTGGTGAGTAATCATAAACAACCCTCCAATAAGAAGAAAAGCAATACATATTTTAAAAACAAGTTGCCGCATAGTCTGTTTTTAGTTTAAGTTAAGATATCTGAGACATATAAGCAAAAGTATATCCTTCATTTATGCGAGGGGTGATTAATTTTTAGCATTACCTCTCCCAAATTAAAGAAAGATAGAGTTTGACCTGAAATAGCAAGGTTCTTCGTTTTTGTAAAAAGTTGTTGATTCACATTCTCTAATATTGATATATTGAATTATAGACACTGGAACAGGGATTTCTGAAAACGATAAGCAAAGAGTTGTTAAAGAAGGGATATGTTATTTACAAAAAAAAAAGCTTTTGAAAAAACTGAAATCATAACATAAAGTGCTAACTTAAGGGGGCTTTACACAGTTGTCGCATCGATAATGGAAGCATAAACAAAGGGTTTAAGTACATATGCTCTTTAAGGTCTTTTAGGTTTTATAGCACTTCTCTGGTGTAAAAGCGTTTTATTACCTTAGGTTCATAGCCCGTTTGGATATTGTTTTGCGCCTTTATAAAAGTTCTATGTAATATAGATAGAAAGAATTATAGTATTTGATATGTATATCCAGTAATAATTCCTTCTGAATTATGTGATTTGCATTATGCCAAATTAATAGAGTATGGACAGTACACCTACGTTTAAACGTACATTTTTAAAACATTTACTGACTCTTGGATCTTATCATTATAGTTCAGAAGTCGTTACTTTCCTTTCTTCAGTTATTTTGGCTCGTTTGTTGGTTCCTGAAGAGTATGGTTTTGTTGCTATGATTACTGTTTTCACAAATTTTGCTTTAATTTTTGCTGGAGCTGGTTTGGATGCTGATATCATCAGAAGTGATTATCGAGACACTTACCATAAAGGGCTCTTGACTCTGGCATTATACATAGGCATAGGTTTATTCCTTTTCATGTCCTTGTTGTCTTATCCTATAGCGTTATTTTATAGTAATATAGATTTGATTTTTCCTATAATTGTAATGAGTTTGCAGTTCCTGGTTCGTGGTGTGATTATCACATTGCATGCGCTTTTAATGAAGGAAATGCGTTTTAATTATATTGGTAAGGTTACTTTTTATAGTACTTTGCTGAATATAACTTTGATGATTTTAATGGCTTTTGCAGGATGTTCATTTTGGTCGCTGATCATACCTATATTAATTATGAATATTGTGCAGTATATATTCTTTTCGATTGGAACGGGATTTAAGGTTAAGTTTTATTCATTAGCCCATGTTGTGGCATCGTACAGGAAGGCGAAAAGTATGATCTGGACTATTATTGGGTTTAATATTATTGATTACTGGGCAAAAAACCTGGATAAACTATTGGCAGGAAAGTTTTACGGTGATGCGGCAATAGGTCTTTATAATAAAGGATTTCGATTTTTATTTCTATCTCAGAAATTGATTACAGGTATTTTTGGTGCAGTTATATATCCAAGTTTGAAAAAGATAGATAATAATCCGTCTAAAGTATTAGATGAGTATTTCGGGCTCTTGGGCATTATATCTTTAATAAATTTTCCTCTGGGAGCTATTCTGATATTATTACCCAACTCAATTGTGTTAATTTTATGGGGAAAGTCGTGGTTGGGTGTCGCGCCCTTTTTGCCCTTTTTTGGGGTAATTATATTGAGCCAAACGATTATTGCCACTAATGATTCGATGTTTAAACTGTTTAATAAGGAAAAGGCAATGTTTTATTTAGGAGCTGTCTCCTCAGGAATTTTAGTTGTAGCAATAGGATTTGGTGCCTTTCAGTCCTTGTTATCTATTGCAAAATATTATGCTTTGGCATATGTTGTCGGAGTAATTCCTTTACAACTCTATTTAGGGTTTATTCGGATAATAGGTTATTCTACTCGTTCAGTCCTAGTTTTTTGGGGACCTAAGATGATTTGTTATCTTAGTATTTTGTATGGGATTTGGAATTCAGAACAGATTTTTACATTTGTTGGAGTTGGCCTCTACTTTATTCATCTCATTTATTCACAGAGGAATGATATCTCGCAAGTTTTCAAAAAAGTATCTGACATGATAAAAATATAAAATAGTATGGAACTTTTATATTCAAATGAGAAAAAAGTGAACCTCTGGAGAAAGTGGGGGGTGGTTGTGTTTATGTTGATGGTGTTTTTTAGTTCTGTATACCTATTTCGGCTGTCTGTTTTATCGGAAGAATTTATTTATCTATTTCAAGCCAGCACTTTATTGATGATGGTTTTCCTGATTTCATTTCAGGTTTTCTATAGTTCTAATGAAGGAGTAGAGAAGCGCTTTTTTGGGCCGGTTATTCTTTTACTTTTGGGTGTTATATTGAGTATGTATACCGCTTATATTTATTATCAACAGTCTTATTTCATATCAATGTGGGCGAACCGATATATGTTCTTTTTTCTCTTTTATATTGTTTTACATCAGCTTTATGTTACCCCTGTTTATCTTGAACGGTTATTGTTTATCTTAGGCGTGATATATGCTCTTGCATTTTTGTTACAATACGCTGTTTTTCCCACTCTACTTTTCGATGTTCGTATAGGCGTTGAGCGGGGAACGATTCGTCTTTTTATTCCCGGACTGGCTTTTCTTAATATTGCCTATTTAATAGCGCTGCAGCGAGTATTATATCGTAATTCACTGTATTATTTTATCTTTATGGGATTCTTTTTGGTTGTTTTTTTGCTCACTGGAACTCGTTCAATAATAGCCGGACCTGCACTAGTTACTGTGTTTGCGCTTTTTTTTAGTAAGCGTGTTAAATCACGTCTGGGAATTATCGTACTTGTATTCTTTACCATCGGTCTTGCTTTTTACCTCTTTCAGGATATTGTACTCTATTTGGTCTCTTTGTCAGAACAACAATCTGTTTATACCGGGGAAGATATACGGATGAAGGCGGGCCGTTTTTTTCTTACTGACTTTTTCCCGAACGCTTTTGCTTACCTTACTGGAAATAGTGAAGCTCATCAAGCATCCCGCTATGGCATGGAAGTTTATGGGTATAAGATGCAATGGAATTTCTACCAAAGTGATGTCGGCTTTATCGGCGAGTTTAGTAAATATGGAATGTTTTTGTTTATTAGCGCGCTGCTTATCTTTATCAAAGCTTTTCGGTATCCCTTATCAGATAACTATGCCTATGCACGCTATTTTATGATTCTGATCTTGGTAACATTGCCTTTTGGAAGTTCCTTTACAACTCCGGATTATATTGTAGTTTTATGTGTGGTCATGTATCTTTTTGACATTGAAAAGAACAAACACTCCGCTTCTGCCCGAACGAGTCGATACGCCGTTTATTTTCCGGAGGTTGAATAGAATATGAGCTACCCTGAGTTATAACTCCCTTTCTAGTTATTTAGATACTTTAATAAACCGCTCTTCCCAAATAATTTTTTCAGGTGTTCTGAGTATGATTAAATAAATACCAGTTGGTAATTGACCCAGTGGAATGTTAATTAGTTGATTGAAATACCAAGCTTTTTTAAGGATCAGTTCAAGTTTTTTCTCACCTCGCAGAGTTATTAGTTGTATTTTTATAGGCGCACTTACATTTATCTGATTGTTACGAAGGGTTATGTATTGCTTTGCTGGATTTGGATAAAGTGAAAAATGGCTGTTGTTTGATGAAATGGGAATTACGGCATTGGCCAAAGGCGAAATTGAAGCAATAAGTGCATCGGGTTCCGATTTTGTAAATCCATCGGAGACTTGTAATTGAATTTTGTAGGATGATCTTTGCTCAACATCTGGAGCTATGAAATAGGGATTTATAGAAGTGGCCTTTTGCAATTTGATCGGATTTTCAGAATTCCAAGTGAAATAGAGGCTGTCATTATCTTCATCATACGAGGCGGAGCCATCAAGTTCCACTTTATCTCCTGCCAGTGCTTCAAGATCTGTTCCTGCATCAGCTACAGGCCGGTGATTTTCGCTAGGAGTACATCCCGTTTGATCTTCAAATGCACCAATATCCGGTAAGGAGTTGCAGGGCACCGGCTGGTTGTTAAAATCATGAGTTAGGCCTACATCGGTTCCAGCGTCAATACATGGGGAGGTTGAGGTAAGGCGGAAATCCAGATTTTCCACATCCATAAACTTAGGATTTTCAATGATAACATCTTCTTTTGCATTCTCACCTGTTCTATTTTGTAAGTTATTAGTCATAGTTACATCGGCTACGTGAAAAGCTTCCTGTGATTCACTAGTGAGATAGACCACATTGTTTTTGATGATGGATCCTCCTAGCCAGGTGTAGATGCCGATGTCATTATTGTAAAATGTATTGTTGTAAAGCAAGCCCGCATTGCTGGCGATATAGATGCCTTGGTTATGAGCGATAAATTGGTTGTGATGTATTAGTGGATCTGTTGCGTGTGAGTAGATTCCATTTGGAGCATCTCGAAATACGTTCCGGCGAACTGTATGTCCACTACCGGTTAAATACAAGTTGGCGCCTCCATTTACCGTTTTTTTCGGACCAATAAATACATTGTCTTCAATAATAGCATCATCAGAATTTTCATTTAGAATGAGCCCAAACTTTTTACCTGAGTCACTTCTGTCAAGAAAACAATTTTGGATAGTAAGTTGCGTTGTACCCAGTACCTGTATCGCATCACCGTTGGCATCATCCACGTTGTCGTTGTATATTTTATTGACATTGTGAATGTAGCAACCGTTGAATGTAATGTCATGACTGTCGACAAGGTAAATACCATCACGATAAATATTGTAAATTTCTGTGTTTTCCACGTACATATGTGTCATTCGGCCTGTTAATGCAACTTGATCCCCGTTTAACTCCCAGTTGCCGCCGTGAAATATACAATTACGCACAACAATGTTTTCGTTCGTATATTCATGATGAAAGCGCAAACAGTTAGAGCCTTCGCTGTAAATTTCTATGTCTTCTATAGTAAATTCGTTGCACCCTCTTATTTGTATTGAGCTGGAGTTAATACGGGGGAGTGTTCCTTGCTCGTAAGCTCCAAATGTAATACCATTGATGCTTTGGAATATAAGATTTCCAATTCCCATTGTAGTACCTCGTTTAAACAGGTATACAGTGTTGTTTTGCAGGGTGATTTCTTCTAAGCTTATATAAGGATGCTCTTTTGAGCCGTTGCGTGCAGGATCGGAACTATTCTGAGGGTTGAGGTACAAGGTATCTTGACCTTGTAAAAAGGTCAGGTAGCTAAGACTAATGATCCAACACAGAAGTATTTTTTTCATGGGAATTATTTTAGTTGTATATAGCAAGTATCCACCTTTTCCCGATAAACAGAATGAGCTGACAGAAAATGTAAAAGACTTCTATTACAGTTCGGCTTTGTAATGAAGATGACTCAAGTCCATATTGTTAGATATAGTATAACGCCTTAAAAGTGAAAAATATGTATTGACAAACCTTAAAAAAGGTTAAGAGTGTGTATTTACATTCTACAATCCTAAAAATTTTGGAATTTTTTGTAAATTGACTAAGCTATACAGGATTGAATTACTGTATCTTCAATTGGAGATGAAATTAGAATGAGTGAATGTCGCGTAGAAGCTATTTATCGTAGCTCCAAGTAGAGTTCTATCGGTTTCATTTTTTGCAAGTGATGCTTGTTGCTAGCTATAACTTGATATACATGTCTTTGATTCTTGTTTTCAGGATTGGTTATTTGTAAATATGTATAAAAATGAATATTGCTTTTGTAACGGTTCAGGATTCGACCAATATCTGGAGTTTTGGAAGAACACGTGATTATGTTCCTAAAGTGTTGGAGCGGCAAGGTGCCAATATATATTATATAGGCAACTTGAAAACACGGCCCCGAATACGAGAGAAAATCCGGGAAGTGTACCATAAATACCTTACCCGA
>JBNJFS010000128.1:0-6507 GCA_051747085.1 Bacteroidota bacterium | reverse complement strand
TGACTACAGATTCTTCTTTCAACGTGACTTCAGATTGCGCAGAAACCATTTGCGCTATTACTAAAAATAAAATTATGAAAAGCCAATGCTTCATTTTACCATATTTTTTACAGGTGAATAACTATTATTCTAAAAACTCTCGTTTACTGAACTTTTGTTTCTCGTGTAGTAGGTTTTACATTCCCTAAATGGATATCCTTAATCCTGTGATGTGTAACTTTAGCTGCCTCAACAAGCTCTTTATAGGGTACATCAGTTACATTCACAAATCCAATATTATAATTTTCCCCATCATACCGGCCAGTTGAAGGCTGATCCCACCACTGGAACCAATGTGTTCCTATTACAGATGGATGAGCGGCAGCATTTTCCACGTAATACCGATAAGCAACCCCTCGCTCTTCCTGACTGCTGGTCTGAGCCAAACCGGGAGCAAGACCTCTGCCGGGAGTACCAAAATGAAATTCTCCGATGATGATTGGGAGGCCGGTAAAATGATCGATTCTTTCCAATCTGTCCTTGTAGGTTGTATATCCATAAATATTCAAGCTGAACACATCAAAACCAATGTCTGACGAGGCTTTTATGATTTCGTCAGGTGGGTTTCCCCCAAAACGCAATCCGAGGTTCAGGTGGTTGGGATCGTATTTTTTTATCGCAGAATTTACAGTTGTAATGAATTTTTTATACGTATCATAAACAAACGATTTGCGCCGTTCAGGTGTGTCCCCTTCATCAAGGTATTTTTTCAATGCTGATTTCATGGGTGTATCGTCCCCTTCAAGAATAACATTGATTAAATCCATTTCCCTTCCCGGCCAGGGTGGTTCATTACCAACAAAATAGCCAAGTAAATAAGGATCGTCTTTCAAAGGTAAACATTGCCTTTTTGCAGCGGAGTCAATTTCTGCGGCATAATTTGGGTCGTAAACGTCTGGCATGCCCATTGTTTCGGCACTAAAGCCCCATCCACGAAGAGTGGCAACATAAGTCTTTTGCTGGCTTTGTCCCAGATTTTCATCCGACCAGTTCGCAATGGTATTCAATCCCCAGCTATCCATTCTCCGGAAAGTCATCTCTTTCCATTTTTCATACCAATTATCTCCGTACCTCCGGTAAAGGTTCCAGCTATAAAATGATGCTTTCTCAATTCTTGAGTCTGATTGAATTAACGATTCCGGGGGAAAAGCTTCATAAACATATTCCCTTCCCTGGACTCTTGCAAACGAACCGCCCGTGTGAATTCCGGTGCTGCCTGCCGAAAAAAACAAATGACCTTCGGGATCGACAAACCACCATTTTCCATCAATTTTTTCAACCCTGAAAAATCCGGTTGCTTCAGCTTTTGTATCGAGGTAACCCCCATATTTCGATACGTTGAAACCTTCTGACCGAAGGTTTTTATCTTCTTTAGCCCAAATGGTTTTTAACTCATTTAGAGAGTTTGCTTTACCTTCCCAATCATCGGGTATCCACTGGCCGAACTGGTCGACTGTGGGCAATGGTGAAAGAATAGAATCTCGCTGATCCATTGTTAAATGAACATTACGGATTTCCAAGGAAGGAGAATCAATGGGCCGGTTCATTTCAACACCTATTGAATCGACCTGTTGTATAGATCCAACTGAACTGGTAAAGCCAATCCATAGCCCGGGTAAAGCAGTTTTTCCTATTGCTGCCATATCGTGGCCTTTGGTATTTCTCTTTTGAAAATGAATCAGTGGAATTGAAGCTCGGACCCAAGCATTCTGGAAAGGGTGGATTCTGACCTGACGTATTCCTTCCGCATCATGAATTTTCAAGAAAAAGCGTTGGGTTGACGATGCCTTTAGTTCGAAGGTTAGAAAATCGAATGAAGACCAGTCCGAAGGGAAGTCGGTGTTTAATTCATCAATGGCCCATGCATGTGCTGATGATTTTCCTTCAAATTTAGCAACATGTGTTTTTTTCTTTTCATCACATGCTGCAAAAAATATCATAAGGATGAAAAACGAACCAATAATTTTTACTTTCATAATTGATTATTTAATGTGGAGCATACTTTATCCATGGATCATTGATCTCTGCTAACTTTTCAAAAACTTGAGATTCAAATTTATCAACCAATGTGGGGTGCTGCTTAGCAATGTTATCCAACTGAAATGGATCATTCTTATTATCGAAAAGAATCGTATTGATGATTTCTCCGGAGTTGTTGCGTTGGATAACAAAGGTGTAACGGTCATTTCGAAGACCTCTCATTCCGCCCAAAGCTGATGAAAAGCTGCTGTTAATGTAAAGAGCGAATTCCGGGGTTTCTTCCGGAATTCCCCGAAAGGTTTTGGAATAATCATCCCCTTCAATATCCGTTGGAATATCTTCTTTTACTCCCATCAATCCCAGAAGGGTAGGCATGATATCAGGCGCAGAGAGATGTAAACTACTTTCTTCGGGTTTTAATTTGCCTGGCCAACGTGCAATAAAGGGAACTCTGAATGATTCTTCATAATAAACCACTTTTTGCAAAAGCCCGTGGCTTCCCATCATTTCTCCATGGTCGGCAGTAAAAACTACTATTGTATTTTCTGCCTGCCCCGTTTTTTCCAGTTTATCCAGAATTTTTCCAATTTGCTCATCAACTCCCGAAACACAAGCAAAATAATCTATTACATTGTTGTGTCCGATATCACCTGACGTTCCTTCCGGCACGTTCGGACGATTCAGCAAAGAATCAGTAGCTATATTTTTGTATATATCGCGATATTTTTCCGGCACTTCATGATAGGGACCATGAGGCGGGTTCATGGAAACAAAAAGCGCCCAGGGTTTCCCTTTGTTTTTTTCTATAAACCGGGAAGCAACTTTTGCTTCATGGATGGGGGACCATTCTCCGGGAAATAAGGTATCCTCTATGCATGCGTTAGTTTCCCAATAGTAGGGATCATTATGCCGGTTGTGGCATCCGTAAGCATGCCAGAAATCAAATCCATGTCGTTTATCCGGAGGTGTGAAGGCACTCCAAACAGCATCCTGCCAATTTTCAACATCCGGCCCCTTAGGAGGGTCAAGATGCCATTTTCCTATATAACCGGCATAATATCCATTTGCTTTTAAAACATCACCAAAACAGATTTCATCCTCTTCCAAGAAATTGCCAAATTTTCTTGAACTCGTATTGACGTTTGTTTGAACTCCATTTGAAAACGGATATTTACCAGTCATCAACATTGCCCGGTATGGACTGCACAATGGACGATTACTGACAGCATTGCTAAAAACCATCCCTTCACTTGCTAATCTGTCAATATTTGGGGTGTGTACAGGATCTTCATTCACAAATCCCATGGATTGTGGACGGAATTGATCAGGAAAGATAAACAGCAGGTTGGGTTTTTCCTCCAACTTAGTATCCGAAGGAGTAAAACCAATAAAGGTTAAGCTGATAACCGTTAGAATTAAAAAAACTAAATTACGTTTCAGTTTCATCTTTCACTATTTTAATGTTATGATTTGCTCCCATTTTTCCCTTCCTTTTTTAAAAGGCGGAGACAATGTTTTTGCTTCTTCTATCCAAATCGATTTTAATTCTCTAAAGATTTCAGGCTTATTTTCCATCAGGTTATCCTGTTCACCCGGATCATTTCTAATGTTATACATTTCAAAGAATGAAGATCGACCATTTGGAATATCTTTATAAAGTCCTTCTTTTGTTTCGCCAATAAACCGTAAAGCATAATCATCTTTTATGACCACCCAGGCATACGGCGCCATTTCACGCGAAACCAAAGGTGGATTATATGCTGTTTGGCTCATAAATCCCCAGGCACGTGCATGAATACCCGACAAAACCAAATAATCGTGAACCGGTTTTTCAGATATGTTTTTCAGGTAAGGCAGTAAACTTTTACCATCGATATTTTTATTAGGCTGTATTTCCGCAGCATCTAACACGGTTGGCAGAATATCCAGTGCAGAAACAAGTTGTTTATTTTGAATCGGCTTTGTAATTCCGGCAGGCCAGTAGAAAAACAATGGTACTCTTAATCCGCCCATCAGGTGCATTCCTTTGTGTCCGCGGTATGGTGCATTTCCCGGCATGGTAGAACGCCTTCCTATAGACCCTCCGTTATCAGAAGTAAAAACAATAATGGTATTTTCTGCAACCCCTTTTTCTTTCAAAAAATTCTCAACCTTTTTTATATTTTCATCAACACCAAAAACGTGAGCATAGAAATTATTAAGGATAAACGAATTCGAATCGAAGGCATCGTAATAGGCATCGGGCGCTTTTGGATCGAGTGGGGCATGAACCGCATGGTAATGCAACTGGACATAAAAAGGTTGTTCTTTTACAAGGCTTTCTTCAATAAAATCGATGGCCAGGTCGGTAAATAAATCGGTGTTGTATTCCGGATTGGGCGAAACATGCTCAAATCCATCCCAAATGTTGGTGGCGTTGTAAAACGGACTTTCCCACATATTATAGCCATAGTAATAATCAAACCCATTATTAAGTGCATGATGTTCCGGCACGCAGGATCCCATAAATCCATTCTCATTGAGCTCTTTTCTTATTTCGGGATAATCGGACAATTGAGGATAGATTCCTGCTGAATCTTCAATTCCGTGTTTCTTCATATATTCTGACACCATGCTTTGGTCGCGACTACCGATGTGCCATTTACCAATGTGGGCAGTGGCATAACCCGAATCGTTTAGTTTTTCAACCAACAAACTTCCCGGTTTAGGCCCATGTGCTTCGCAATCGATGTTCCGGTAAATCCCCCACTTGTTTTGCTGAATTCCGGTGGCAATGCCAATGCGCGAGGGTGCACACAAATTGGAAGGGGCAAATGCATTGGTAAACATCACTCCTTCTTTGGCCATTCGAGATAGAGTGGGTGTTGCCCTGCGTGAGAATTCAAGTGCTGTTTCCGGACCGTAATCCCCGTTTTCAAGTGTAAACTCCAGAAACAAGGGATCGTAATCTTCGGCTGAAATTTGCTCGCTGTTGTATGCAATTTGTGAATAACCAAAGTCATCGAGCATAATAAAGATGACGTTCGGTTTTTCGTTATCTTTATCATTTTTCCTATTACAGGAAGATATTCCCAAAAGGAAAATCAGGATGCATAAATAATACGTGATATTCAATTTTAACAGTATTAGATTTATTTATTTTTTCTTCATGACTGACCTGGCAGAAATAATATTTGGCAAATAATCAAAGTTGCCCATTTTATTCTTTATAGTTCCACAACAATTCCATGGTAAGCCCACCTGCTTCTTCAAGATCGATATATTCATACCGGCCAAATCCGGGTTTGCCCTTTTCTCCCCATGTCCCCCCCATGGAAACCACAAAACCTCTCGATCTGTAATCATCAAGCACTTCATCCATGTCATCGACAGAAAAAGCTAAATGGTGAATCCCTTCTCCATGCTTTTTAATGTGATCTTCATAAACGATGGGTGGTTTAACCGGAATACACCATTCATAGGCAATTGTGCCATGCCGTTGCCAGCCTTGTATCAATTCGTGATCAGCAGGTTCACCATAATATTTGGGATTACCCAGCTCAGGGTGATTAATTTGAAAAGCCGGGAAGCCAATTTTTTCCCAAAAATCTGACACAGGATCAGGATTCCTGATGGCAAATGCATATTGATTGAGTTTCATGTTGTGGCGGTTATCCGAACTTAGATTTTTATTTATATCCATGGGATCGTCACGGTTTGTAAAACCAAGTATATACTTGCCTTTTTCTTCTGTATCCATAAATGTAAAATCCAGGTCACCTTTGGGTGTATGTAAAGTAACTTTTTCCAATACCTGAATTCCCAATTCATTCAGGCGTTTGGCCTCCAGGTTCTGCTCTTTTTTATCAGAAAACCTATGAACCAGACCCACAGCAGCGTCATGGTGCTCTTTAAGCAAGTTGTGAAATAATGAATTCCCTTCCATTGGTTGAATCCAATTTACAAAAGCTCCGGCAAGGTTTGCTCTTGCCAGTTTCACTGTTGCTTCCTGGTTTTCAATCTCGCAAGACACATCTATTTCTCCCAAATTCATTACCTGATTAAATCCAAGTTCCTGATAATTTTTTATAGTGTTTTCAAGATCAGAAACAACCCAAATTACCTGGTCTACTTCTTTGTAGCATTCAGGCATTCCCTGTATATTTTTTGAGGATGAGATCAAAAAACACAAACCTGTTAATAATACTAATTTATTCATTTTATATCCTTTTAATTGGATTCAACATATTCGACAACACCAACATGGTAAAACTTATGAGCAGAAGATGCAGTTATTCCATTGCCATTATATTTTTTTAATACAGTTGGATATCCGGGTTTATTTTCTGCTGCACAAAAAACAATATACAGGTTGTGGTTACCATAGTTAAAAAGAATCTTAAACAAGGATGTTTTAAAACTCATGCACCCCAATATTCGTTTCACCTTCCAGTGGGTTTCCGAAAAGGTCTTTTCCTCCATTGTCTTTGATTGCTATTCCGGCATCTT
>JBNJFS010000127.1:0-6551 GCA_051747085.1 Bacteroidota bacterium | reverse complement strand
ATTTAGCAAAAATAATTAAAAAAAGGAAACGGCTTTGTTTCCTTCAGATTAATTCAGCTAAAAATAATATTATCCTAAATAGGTTTTAAGGATTTTGCTGCGTGTAGTATGTTTTAGCCGTTTGATAGCTTTTTCTTTAATCTGACGTACCCGCTCACGGGTGAGGTTAAACTCTTCGCCTATTTCTTCCAGCGTATATGGATGTTTTCCGTTTAATCCGAAATAGAGTTTGATAATATTTGCTTCGCGTTCGGTTAAGGAAGATAAAGCACGCTCAATCTCTTTGCGTAATGAGTCATTTAGTAAGTTCCCGTCAGGGCTTGGGCTTTCATCACTAAGTAAAACTTCGTACATATCACCGTCTTCGTCTTCGGTTAGCGGAGCGTCCATGCTTATATGTCGTCCTGAGCTGCGCATGGCATCTTTAATATCTCCGGGTGCCAGCTCAATGGCTTTGGCTATCTCGTCAATCGAAGGTTCTCGTTCGTATTTTTGTTCAAGTTCAGATAAAGCCCGGTTTATTTTATTGATCGACCCGATTTTATTTAAAGGTAAGCGAACAATTCTTGCCTGCTCTGCCAATGCCTGTAAAATAGATTGTCGTATCCACCAAACAGCATAAGAGATAAACTTAAAGCCTCTGGTTTCGTCAAAACGTTTTGCTGCTTTAATAAGGCCAAGATTTCCTTCATTGATTAGGTCGGGTAGACTAAGTCCTTGATTTTGATATTGTTTGGATACAGACACCACAAACCGTAAGTTCGCTTTAATAAGCTTTTCCAGGGCAGTATTATCTCCATTGCGAACCTTCCTGGCCAGTTCAACTTCTTGCTCTGCAGACAAGAGATCAACTTTCCCGATTTCATGCAAATACTTATCTAAAGAGGCAGTTTCGCGATTCGTTACCTGCTTAATGATTTTTAACTGTCTCATTCTCTTTATTAGGGGTTTTTAGGCTTTATTAAAACGTTACTTAGCGACAAATTGTTACAAATATATTCAAATAAGTGAATAAAAAAACAGGATTATTTTATTTTTTTAGATAAATGCATTCGTATGATTTTTATCCAAACAAATCGATATATTATCATTTTAAAGATTAAATGGGGCGATATCCAATAGGATAGGATGAAAATCTAACCTCTAATGAGAACAAAAGTTAAAAACAGATAAAAAAATTATCCCGTTTTTTTTGCTATTTGTGAATTAATCTGTAATATTGCATTGTTTTTCCAAAGAAACAATTGTTAATCAACTCCTTTAGTAAAAAGTCATCATTTTACTGGCGAAATCAATAAAAAACAAATTATATTCAAATATTTACTTAACACAATAACTAATTTCCATATAAAAATATGTACGACATTCTTGAATTGAATAAAAAATTGGTAAGTGAATTACGTGAAATCGCGAAATCACTGCAAATTAAGAAAGTTGAATCGCTTAAAAAACAGGATTTAATTTATAAAATTCTCGACCAGCAAGCTATAAATGCTACCAGCGATTCAAAATCTAATAAAAAATCTTCCGGTCGGAAAAAAAGTAATGAGCAAACACAATCTACTTCAAAGTCTGATGCTCCAGCGACATCCCAAAAATCAAAAGAAAAAACTGAGCCTGCAAAAAAGACCATAAAACCAGAAGATAAAACTAAAAATGAAAATAAGAACGAAAGGTTTAAACCGGAAGAAAGAACTAAAAATGTAACGAAGGACGAAAGGTCAAAACCGGAAGAAACCAAAAAGGTTAAGGTTATTGAAAAGAAGGATAACAATTATTCTGAAAACAACCGGAGAGGATCTGCAAGATCATCGAATAACTATCAGAAACGTTCACAAGATAAAAGAAACGAACGTTCTTTTGAATTTGACGGAATTATTACAAATTCAGGAGTCCTGGAAATAATGCCGGACGGTTATGGCTTTTTGCGTTCATCAGAATTTAATTACCTTAACTCCCCGGATGATATCTATGTTTCACAATCGCAAATTAAACTTTTTGGCCTTAAAACAGGCGATACCGTTGAAGGTACTATTCGTCCACCTAAAGAAGGAGAAAAGTATTTTCCTTTAATTAAAGTGGAGAAAATCAATGGGCGAAGTCCTGATTTTATCCGCGACAGGGTGCCTTTTGATTACCTTACACCACTTTTTCCTGAACAAAAATTTACCTTAAATAATAATAATAATGATAAACTATCAACCCGGATTGTTGATATGTTTGCTCCAATAGGAAAAGGGCAACGAGGATTAATCGTTGCTCAGCCAAAAACCGGAAAAACCGTTCTTTTAAAGGATATAGCAAATGCTGTTGCTGCGAATCATCCTGAGGTTTTTATGATTGTTCTTTTAATTGATGAACGACCTGAAGAGGTAACCGACATGGCACGAAGCGTAAATGCAGAAGTTATTTCTTCTACCTTCGACGAACCCGCTGAAAGACACGTACGTGTTGCCAATATTGTACTGGAAAAAGCAAAACGATTGGTAGAATGTGGACATGATGTAGTGATTTTACTCGACTCAATTACCCGTTTAGCCAGGGCTTTTAATACCGTATCACCCGCTTCCGGTAAAGTATTGTCCGGAGGTGTTGATGCCAATGCGCTGCATAAACCGAAAAGATTTTTTGGTGCAGCACGTAATATCGAAGAAGGGGGGTCGCTTACTATTCTTGCCACAGCACTTACCGAAACCGGATCGAAAATGGATGATGTTATTTTCGAAGAATTTAAAGGAACCGGTAATATGGAGTTACAACTTGACCGAAAACTTTCGAACAAACGTATTTATCCTGCTGTTGATATTACAGCTTCAAGTACTCGTCGTGAAGAACTGTTGATTGACAAGGAGATGTTAAATAAAATTTGGATTCTTCGAAATTATTTAACGGATATGAATTCTACAGAAGCGATGGAGTTTTTACGCGACAGACTTTTGAAAACGCAAACCAACGAAGAGTTTATTATTTCAATGAATGCCGATTAAATGTTTAATAACACATATTTACCTGAAATGCGGACTTAAGTCCGCATTTTTTGTTTTGTAAATAAGATAAATAGGTGCTTATTTGAAATGAAAATGAATAAGTTTTCTTGTAATCTATTTTTTAATTTTCACTGCCAAATATGAGATTTTTATTTTATTTTTGTACTTTCATAATTTAGGTTAAATATCTTTTAATAAATAAATTAAGGAGTTAGAAATGTCACAAAAAAAGAAATTTATAACCTGTGATGGTAACTATGCAGCGGCTCATGTAGCTTATATGTTTAGTGAAGTTGCAGCGATTTACCCAATTACCCCATCATCAACTATGGCAGAATATGTTGACGAGTGGGCGTCTCATGGAAGAAAAAATATTTTTGGCGATCAGGTACAAGTTACCGAAATGCAATCTGAAGGTGGTGCTTCAGGTGCTGTTCATGGTTCCTTGCAATCAGGAGCTTTAACATCTACTTTTACAGCATCACAAGGGTTGTTGTTGATGATTCCCAATATGTACAAAATTTCGGGTGAATTATTGCCCGGTGTGTTTCATGTAAGTGCACGTAGCTTAGCTGCTCAGGCCTTATCAATTTTTGGCGATCACAGTGATGTGATGAGTACTCGCCAAACAGGGTTTGCCATGATAGCTACAGGTAGCGTGCAGGAAATTATGGATATTGCCGGTATAGCTCATTTGGCTTCTATTAAAACCCGAATCCCTTTTCTTCATTTCTTTGATGGTTTTAGAACTTCTCATGAAATACAAAAGGTTGAATATTTCGAGAATGAGGATTTGGCTAAATTTATTGATTATGATGCATTGCAGAAATTTAGAGAAAATGCACTTAATCCCGAGCATCCGGTAACAAGAGGTACGGCTCAAAACCCGGATATCTATTTCCAGGCACGCGAAGCAGCAACTAAATTTTATGATCCTGTGCCGGATATCGTTGAAGAATATATGCAGGAAATTACCAAATTAACCGGACGCGAATATCACCCCTTTACATACTACGGTGCCGAAGATGCTGAAAATATCATCGTTGCTATGGGATCTGTTACTTCAACCATTAAGGAAGTAGTTGATTATAAAATTGCGCAGGGCGAAAAAGTGGGTTTAATTTCTGTTCACCTATATCGTCCGTTTTCTGAAAAATATTTCATGAAAGCGCTTCCTAAAACCGTAAAACGAATTGCTGTTTTAGATCGTACCAAAGAACCAGGAGCAAACGGAGAACCATTGTATATGGATATCAGAGAATTATTCTACGAAAAAGAAGATGCTCCGATTGTGGTAGGTGGCCGATATGGATTAAGCTCAAAGGATACTACTCCTGCTCATATCATTTCTGTGTATGATAATTTAAATCTTCCCGAAGCCAAGAATCATTTTACCTTAGGAATTGTTGACGATGTTAAGTTTACATCATTACCTATTATACCAGATGTAAGCGTTGTTCCTAAAGGAACATTCGAAGGTAAATTCTATGGTTTAGGATCCGATGGTACCGTTGGAGCGAATAAAAACTCTATCAAGATTATTGGTGATAGTACCGATAAATATGCTCAGGCATATTTTGCTTACGATTCTAAAAAATCAGGTGGTATTACCGTTTCTCACCTTCGTTTTGGTGATCAGCCTATACGTTCAACTTATTTAGTTGGAACCCCCGATTTTGTTGCATGCCACGTGCCTGCATACCTAAATAAATATGACATGCTTAAGGGTATTAAACAAGGTGGAACATTCTTGTTAAACAGTATTTGGGATGCGGAAGAAACTAAAAATCATTTCCCCGATGCAATGAAGAAAACCCTAGCTGAAAAGGAAATAAAATGTTACATCATTAATGCAACAAAAATAGCCGAAGAAATTGGTTTAGGAAACAGAACCAATACCATTATGCAATCTGCTTTCTTCAAGATTTCTAATGTAATTCCTTACGACAAGGCTGTAGAAGAAATGAATAAAGCTATTGTTAAAACATTTGGCCGTAAGGGCGAAGAAGTTGTTAACATGAATAAAACTGCTGTTGAACGAGGTGGTGATGTTGAAGAAATCAAGATTCCTTCTGAATGGAAAAATATTAAAGTGAAAGCAGAAACCGACAGCAGAGATATTCCTGATTTTATTAAAAATGTTGTTGAGCCAATTAATGCTCAAAAAGGAGATGATCTTCCGGTTAGTGCTTTTGCCGGACGTGAAGACGGAACATTCCCTGCAGGAACAACTGCCTATGAAAAACGGGGAATTGCTGTTACGGTTCCTGAATGGATTTCTGATAATTGTATTCAGTGTAACCAGTGTGCATATGTTTGTCCACATGCTGTTATTCGTCCATTCTTATTAACCGATGAGGAAGCGAAAAATGCTCCCGAAGGAACAACTACTATTAAAGGTAAAGGGGGTATCAAAGAATATAATTTCAGAATTCAGGTAAGTGTCCTTGACTGTACCGGTTGCGGTAACTGTGTGGATGTTTGTCCTGCTCCCGACAAGGCACTGGAAATGAAGTCGCTGGAATCTCAGTTGGAAGAAGATAAACGATGGGATTACATGCATAACAAGGTTGGTTATAAAGATCATGTATTACCCAAAGAAAAAACCGTTAAAAACAGTCAGTTTGCACAGCCATTATTTGAGTTTAGCGGTGCTTGTGCTGGTTGTGGTGAAACACCTTATATCAAAACAATAACCCAACTTTATGGTGACCGGATGATGATTGCCAACGCTACGGGTTGCTCCTCCATTTATGGCGGTTCAGCTCCATCAACTCCATATTGTGCCAATAATGACGGACATGGACCCGCATGGGCAAATTCACTATTCGAAGATAATGCTGAATATGGTTATGGTATGGCTGTTGGTGTTGAAAAACTTCGCCAACGAATATCCGAAAAGATGAATGCGGCCATGAATGAAGTATCAGCAGATACACAAGCAGCATTTAAAGAGTGGATTGAAGCTATGGCAGATGCTGAGAAGTCCAAAGTAGCTTCTGCTAAAGTTGTGGAAGCTTGTAAGAAAGAGAGTCATCAATTAGCCAAAGATATCTTGCAGTTAGAACAGTACCTTGTGAAGAAATCGGTTTGGATTATTGGTGGTGACGGATGGGCCTATGATATCGGTTACGGTGGATTAGACCATGTGCTGGCATCGGGTGAAGATGTGAACGTTCTGGTTTTGGATACCGAAGTATATTCTAATACCGGAGGTCAGGCATCTAAGTCAACTCCTGTTGGAGCGGTTGCTAAATTTGCTGCTGCAGGTATGCGCGTTCGTAAGAAAGACCTGGGAATGATGGCCATGACTTATGGTCACGTATATGTAGCTCAGGTTTCTATGGGTGCCAGTCAAAACCAATATTTTAAAGCAATTAAAGAAGCTGAGGCATATCCCGGACCATCATTGATTATTGCTTACTCTCCTTGTATTAACCACGGATTAAGAGCAGGTATGGGTAAAACTCAGCTGGAAGAAAAATTAGCTGTTGAATGTGGTTACTGGCATAACTTTAGATATAACCCATTATTGGAAGCTGAAGGAAAGAATCCTTTTGTGAT
>JBNJFS010000126.1:0-6604 GCA_051747085.1 Bacteroidota bacterium | reverse complement strand
TCACTATCCAACAATGGTAAGTTGGTAAGTTTTATCAAACAGCAGAACGATACCATTTTGAAATCTACCCTGTTTACTTTTAATACCGAAAAAGAAGAATTAGACAGTTTGGAATCCAAAACAGGACTATCCAAAAAGATAAGTGCTGATTATGAAGGTAATTATGTTGCTTTCCTTCATTCGGAAGATACTATCAAAACAAAAGTCTACAGCCTGTATCTATATAATAATAACAAAAAACAACTCCAGAAAATTGCAGATACCTTAACCAAAGCTTTACCGGAAAAGTGGACGGCAAGCGAAAATGGGAATATCTACTTTTCAAAAAACAACAACCGCCTGTTTTTTGGTATTGCACCAAAACCAGAGCCGGAACCGGAAGATACGTTACTGGATGAGGAAAAAGTTGAGCTGGACTTATGGAGTTGGACCGACCCGTTATTACAACCACAACAGCTGAGCAATTTATCCAGGGAGCTTAAACGAACCTATTTAACGGTATACCACATTCATGATAAGAAACTTGTCCGGTTGGAGGATGAAAAAATAAAAAGAACCTACAAAAACAGGAACGGGAACGGTGATATTGCATTGGGTTACTATAACGAGCCTTATCAGAAGTTAACTTCGTGGGAACTTCCACGCTATTCAGATATATATATCATTAATATCAATACCGGAGAAAAAACGTTATTTAAAGAAAAGTTTAAAGGTGAAATGAGCCTTTCTCCTGATAACAAATACATCCACTGGTATGCTTATACCGATAGTGCCTGGCATGCATATTCCATTAAGGATAAAACGACCCAAAATCTTACCGGTAATCTTAACGTGAACTTTTATAACGAAGAGTTTGATTACCCAATGGATCCAGGGTCATACGGAATTGCGGGTTGGACAAAAAATGATGCCGGGATTTTAATCTACGATCAATATGACCTGTGGAAATTTGATCCCGAAATGAAGAAAGCCCCGGTAAATATTACCTACCATTGGGGAAGGAATAATAATGTACGTTTCAGGTATATTCACCTGGATGATGAAAACGAATTTATCTCTCCAAAACAAGAATTATTGCTTAAATCATTTCATTTCGACAACAAACAATCGGGATTTTATAATTGCACGGTAAAAGGGAAAACAAATCCTGAGAAATTAATTACCGATGATGTCTATTTTTATAATCCTGAAAAAGCAAAAAATGCAGAAAAAATTATCTGGCAACGCAGTAGTTTTAAAGAATATTATGACCTGTGGGTAAGCGATATTGATTTTACCGATGCAGAAAAAATTTCCCATGAAAACCCGCAACAAGATGAATATTTATGGGGAGATGTTGAGTTGTATAAATGGATTACCGCCGACGGAACCGAAGAAGAAGGTTTATTGTACAAACCCGAAAATTACGACCCCAATAAAAAATACCCGATGATTGTTTATTTTTACCGGTTACATTCGGATGACATTCACAGGCATTATGCACCAAGACCCAGCCGGTCGGTTATTAATCCAACATTATACACCAGCAACGGATATTTTGTTTTCATGCCTAACATAAGGTACAAAACCGGTTATCCCGGCGAAAGTGCATATAATTATGTGGTAAGCGGTACACTTGCTTTATTAAACGAACGCCCCTATTTGGATAAAGATGCCGTGGGAATACAAGGGCAAAGCTGGGGTGGTTACCAGGCAGGATTTATAATTACCAAAACCGATTTGTTTTCTGCCGCTTCGATTGGTGCTCCGGTTTCGAACATGACCAGTGCTTATGGCGGAATCAGGTGGCAATCGGGAATGAGCCGCATGTTTCAATACGAACATTCGCAGAGTAGAATTGGTGGCACATTATGGGAAAAACCACTGCAATATATTGAAAATTCACCGGTATTTTATGCTCCTAAAATCAATACTCCGCTACTTATTCGCCACAATGATGCCGATGGAGCAGTTCCATGGTACCAGGGTATCGAATATTTTGTGGCCTTACGACGATTAAACAAACCGGTTTGGATGCTAAACTATAACGGTCAACCACATAATGAAAAAAATAAAAGTCCGAACACAAAAGATTTAAGTATCCGGATGATGCAATTTTTTAACCATTATTTAAAAGACAAACCAGCACCCGACTGGATGAAGTATGGTATTCCGGCTACCGAAAAAGGAAAAACACTGGGATATTAAGAATACAAAAGGCGCTTTCGGGCGCCTTTTTTATTCATAACCTACAGCAGCATAACCGACCCAATGCCGATTATGAGCTGGTGCTGTATTTCCCATATTCAGGTCATCGACCTTTATTGCTGCATGATCGATGCTTGTTGAATACCCGATAAAAGTCCCCCGCAACCCACTTCCATTCAAAAGGTTATCCAGCTGATAAGCCGTAAACAACCCAAAAGGAACGGCATACCGGCCACACCAGGTCCATTTATACTCCTTATAATTATCCTCTTGTACCGTATATTTTACAAAAGACCTTATTTTAGAAGGCGTTACTTGTCCCATCAAGCAATTATGGATAATCTCCAATTCAAAATCTTTGGCCTTTTTTATACCAACACTATCGGTACCAAACGGAGCATAATTCTTTCCACCCCAATCTTTATCACCATAATGCACGGCATCGGTCGAAATGACGATGGCTAAATCTTTTCCCCAGTGCATCTCTTTTTCCTGCATTACCTTTTTTAATGCCACTGAAAAAGGTTCAGCAATCTGTTGCATTTTCTTGTAAGACATATAAGGAACCAAAACAGGAATAATTTCAAGATCAGGGATATTTTTTTGCAAAAAGGGAATAACTGCTTCCAAAGAATGCTCTACCTGATGCATCTTTTCATGAACAATAAATAAACTGTCGGATAACGATTGAATTAAATCCTCCCGGATACCGGATACTTTAACGTTACCGTAAGGTGCATTCCAGGCATCAAAAGAATCCAAAATAATTTTATCCTCAAGATTAAAATCTCTCGCTTTATGGGCTACACCAAAAAGAATTACGGTGTTGGCTTTTATACCCTTTAATATCCGGGGATATAAATCACCCACATATGCATAATCATCGTGAGGTGTAATGGCTACCCGCCATGTTTGCTCAGATGGAGCTGTATAATCCATACGGGCAAGAATACTATCCATTTGCCAATCGTATTGAGCAAATCCAATGGTATCAGCTACATGCCTGACAAATAAGTCGTTGTTTTCTGAATTTGGGTTACAGCCGCTAAAGTAAAACAATGTCAAAAGGAGCAATAAATTGAATATGTATTTCATCATTTTGGATTTTTATTTTTTAATAAATCTCTTATTTCAGATAACAGTTCAATATCTTTTGGGGTTGGAACCGTTTTATTTTCCGGATCGTCGGCTTTCCTTCTCATGATATTAATTACTTTAACGATAAAAAAGATAACCACCGCAATAATCAGGAAATTGAGCAATACCTGGATAAAATTTCCATAGTTTACATTTATGGCCGGATTAATGATTTTACCGGCAGCATCATACTCGGCTTCTTTCAAAACAAATTTTAAGGTAGCAAAATTGAATCTTCCGAGCAAATAACCAAACGGAGGCATAATTACATCTTCTACCAGGGAAGTAATAATACGGCCAAAAGCAGTACCAATAATAATACCTACAGCCATATCAATCATATTGCCTTTAACAGCAAATTCCTTAAATTCCTGATATATTTTCATGTGGGTTAAATGTTAGTGAAACGATGATTAAAAATAAAAAAAAGCCCATACGAATGAAAGTATGGACTCAATTTTATTTTAAAATAAATTTTAACGCTAGAATAATCCGGAAATTTTACCGTCATCATCGATATCAATTTTCTCTGCAGATGGAATCGTTGGCAATCCGGGCATTCGCATAATTGTTCCTGCAATAGGAACAATAAAACCAGCTCCGGATGATAATTCTACTTCACGAATTTTTACGGTGAAATCTCTGGGTCTGCCTTTTTTCTTAGCGTCATCAGATAAAGATTTTTGGGTTTTAGCAATACAAACGGCCAGATTTCCAAAACCTAACTCGGTAATTTTATCCAGCTGCTTTTTCGCTTTAACCGTATACTCAACATTTTTTGCTCCATACATTTTGGTGGCAATGGCTTCAATTTTTTTCTCAAAGGGCCAGTCCAGCTCATACAGCGGTCTGAAACATGTCGGGCAGGCTTTTGTTGCCTCAATTACTTTTTCGGCTAATTCAACCGCTCCTTCTCCTCCTTTTTCCCACGCATCATTCACGGCTACGGGAGAGTCTAGTTTTTCGCAATGCTTTTTCAATAAATCAATTTCAGCATCGGTATCTGAACTAAAACGATTAATGGCTACTACAGGCCTAAAGCCATAATAGCTCATATTTTCAATATGTTTATCCAGGTTCTCAAAGCCTTTCTCCAATGCTTCCAGACTTTCTTTTTCCAAATCGGCTAATTTAGCCCCTCCATGATATTTTAATGCACGAATTGTAGCAACAATAACTACAGCATTAGGCATTAACTCACCAACCTGCGATTTAATATTGAAGAACTTTTCAGCACCCAGCTCACTGGCAAAACCAGCTTCAGTAACTACATAATCACTCAGCGACATTCCTAATTTTGTAGCAATCATCGTATTGGTTCCCTGTGCAATATTGGCAAAAGGGCCACCATGAATAATCGCCGGATTTCCTTCTAATGTTTGAACTAAATTAGGTTTTATGGCATCTTTCATTAATGCAGCCATTGCACCATGGGCATTTAAATCTTTAGCAAAAATTGCTTTCCCTTCATAAGTATAACCAACAAAAATATTTCCTAACCGTTCTTTTAAGTCTTTTAAGTTTTTAGCAACACATAGTGTAGCCATTACCTCGGAAGCAGCGGTAATATGAAAACCTGACTCTCGTGGGACACCTTGTTTAGGACCTCCCAATCCAATTACGATATCACGCAATGAACGCTCGTTCATATCGGTTACACGCTTCCATTCAATAGTTCTTGGGTCTATACCCAGGTTTCCTTCTTTAGCCTGAATATTATTATCGATTAATGCAGAGAGTAAATTATGTGCTTTTTCAACAGCAGCCAGGTCACCGGTAAAATGAAGGTTAATATCCTCCATGGGAATAACCTGTGAATTTCCACCTCCGGTAGCTCCTCCTTTAATACCAAAAACAGGTCCTAAAGATGGTTCACGTAATACAACCGTTGTTTTCTTTCCAATTCGGTTTAAAGCCTGGGTAAGACCTATTGAAGTGGTTGTTTTTCCTTCTCCGGCTGGTGTGGGTGTAATGGCAGTGACCAAAATCAGATTTGACTTTTTAACCTTCTCCTCATCAATAAATTTCAAGGGTAATTTTGCCTTGTATTTTCCATACAGTTCCAAATCGTCTTCGGCAATACCAAGCTGTTTGGCAATTTCGGTAATGTGTTTGATTTTCGCTCCCTGAGCAATTTCAATGTCTGATTTCATAATGATTGATATTTATTGTTTTGTTACGTTATTGCTTAAAAATCCTACTATAAATTTAATAAATCTAAATGAATAAACAGATCAGTTTGTTAATTTTTAATTATGGAACACTTAACAAATAATTTTGTTCAAGCATTATTGTCAAAGACTGAAAATGAGCAGTATATTATTCGTTCAACAAAAAAATGATGAATTCGTAAAATGGTGAAATAGTAAATTTATTTATTGGAAAAAAGTCCTTAAAATCCTGAATCATGCATCCATAAACTTGTGTCTTGTATCCTGTATCCTGCTGCTTACTCCTCTCGCTTTTATTTCTTATATCTATAAAACTATAATCTGTGTTCTATTATTTCTCGCGGAGACGCAAAGACGCAAAAGATTTATTTATAATCTGTAGGTATTTGTATTTAATTTATTAAATCTGTTATAGGAACCTGCTTTCTACTGTTTTAGGTATAATTATTTAGGAATTTAGATATAAAATCGGTGATAATTCGCTTAATTTGTGTATTCAATTGATTGAATCCGTGTTCTATTAACCCTGTCATACTTCAAGTAAACCTGCCATACGGCAGGTAAACCATGCCATCCGGCAGGTAAACCGCGTTCAGCTTACAGCTAGCCTACCAATTAAGGCTCGTACCGCGATTCGGCAAGGATTTTCTGATAATCATCATTTAGCATCAACTCGTTTAACGAGGTTTCAGGATGTCTTTCCATATAATGATGAACAATTTCCCGACCCAGCCAAACCACCGCTCTTCCAGGCGATTGACGAGGAAATCCTGTAGTAAAAGGGGCAGGATTAATGTAGTTATTAATGGTCATGTAATCGGTGGAGAAAAGTAATTTTTGCTCTACCAGGTTATCCCAAATAGGCTTTTCGTTCTTTTGGCACCACTTAAGCTGATTGGATGTAAATCCAAATTTCAACGAATCTTCGGTAAAAGGAAACATCGCATCCAAAAAATACTGTATTTTCCCATGATAAATCATATTGTTCACCAGGTTGTCGACAGAGTCGTTATACACAAACTCGGTCATTGCCCAGGCTTTCATGGCATCGGTAGGAATTTTTTCGGGTACCATATTTCGTTGCAAGTATTTTGAAATTCCTAACCGGT
>JBNJFS010000125.1:0-6705 GCA_051747085.1 Bacteroidota bacterium | reverse complement strand
GTTATACTCTTTATACATTCTTTGCACAAAATCTATGGCTGAGGTATTCCACCAAAACTCGTAAGTGTTGGGTATAAAAATACAGGTAAAGGTCTCTGGTTTAAAGCCATATTCTTTAATAATACTGTCATTATTAAAAACTTGTACTAAAGATAAAGAATCAGCCTCAATTTGTTTTGCTATTCGCCCGGCTAATTTTTCTTTCGTTCGGGTATAATTAAATATAACTTTTACCGGTTCCTGGTATCCCGAACGAAGCATGTTGATCATATCGTTATTATTCATTTTGTGTTTTAATGAATACCGGCCGGGGTAAACATGATTGGGATAATTCTTCTTTTTAGCCAGCCAAATAAAAGATGAAACATTTTCTACGATTTCATTTTCTTTAATCCTGTCAACAACATCGTCAAACTCCGATCCTGTTGGAATATATAAATATTTTACCGTAGAGTCGGGAGCCAATACATTGGGTTTATAAATACGATTGTAAATATTAACACTAAACACACTGATTCCTGCAACTAAAGCCAGTAATAATAATCCTGCTCCTTTATAAAATAATCTTTTTTTCATACTGTTATTATTAAACATAAAATATTGAAATCTGTTTAAATAATGAACAAAATTAATTTTTATTGTAATTTTTCATTATAAAAAATGTAATATTATGTACTATTTTTAATATTCAATCAAATTTCTTTGCATTTGTATTTAAATAAATTGTAAATTAGTATTGATTTTTACTTTAACAGAGGATTTTTTAATTTGGTAAAATTATAGATGAATATATGAAAGACTTGATAATAAAAGAAACTGAGAAGACTCCTTCAGTTGCATTAAGTACAAATGGTGTTTTAAAAATTGAAGGCCGCTCAATTCCGGAAGATGCAGCAAAATTTTTCAAACCCATACTCGATTGGACCAAAGAGTTTACTTCTGGCGAAATTCGTGTAGATATAAAGCTTGAATATTTTAATACAAGTTCTTCAAAATTTATTTTAGAGATGCTTCGACTGCTGGAAAATAACCCGGAAAATAAAAACATTTTGGTTAACTGGTTTTATGAAGAAGGTGATTTAGATGTTTTAGAATCCGGTCAATATTTTGAATCTATAATTGGTATCCCTTTCAAATATATTGAGTACGAGGAATTATAAATTTTCCCGATCCTTTTATCTTAAAAAATTTCGTTATATCTATTTATACGTTTCGATAATGAAAAAATTTGTTGTTTTTATACTATTTACAGCATCAGTATCACTTGCTTTCGCTCAAACAGACTGTAATCAACCTTTATCCTTTCAACAATTTCAGCAAAGGTATCGACAAATAAAAGGAAGAACAACGGATCAGTCAAAATTACAATTAACCAATCAACTCGTAAAATCATATTGTTTCTCCAGTGAACAAATAAAAGAGATTGCTTTATTGTTTGATGATGACAATTATCGTTTACAATTTGCTCAATCAGCCTTCAATCATACTACCGATAAAAATAATTTTTATGAAGTATACGATGCATTTATCTATTACTCTAATGTTTTTAGGCTGCATGATTTTGTTTCCAGTAAAACCTCAGAAACTTCAATTACAGATAATCGTCCGAACAAAATAGCCCATATAAATTATCCTGATTATAATTATCCTGATTTTAAAAATTACACCGGACAAAAAAAATGCAATCAATATATTTCTCAACGACAATTTAATTCTATCATTAATCAAATAGAATCAGTTAACGACGAAACATCAAAACTAGCCAAAGCCAAAAGTTTAATCCAGCATAATTGTCTTCCTACTGAATATTTAATGAAGATGGGATCCCTGTTTTCTTCCGAAGACAAACGATTCGAATTGGCTAAAGCGGGACTATCGTCTGTTTACGATATAGACCAATACCTTGAGATGAAGCAAATATTTTCTACCCCCAGAAACCGAAGTATTTTTACCAATTTTCTGGCTGAGCAAGAAACTTCAACATCTTTCAAAGATAATGTCACTGCCGATAAATGTTTTGTTAGCAGCAGTGAGTTTAATTCAATCCTTAACTCTTTAAAAAACGAAAGATTCAACGCTGCAAAACTAAAATCAGCAAAACAAGTTATTGAAACCAAAACCTGCCTCTCTCCCACTCAAATCAAAGAGATTATTAACCTTTTTGATTATGAAAATTCAAGGTTTGAAATTGCAAAACTTGGATATGACTTTACCAAACAGGAAAAAGATTATTACAAGATTGTGAGTGAATCTTTAGGATTTGAAAGCAGTAAAAAGAAATTATTGAATTATATAAATAGTAAACGGTAAAAAGATTTCTTATGCCAGGGAAAGTATTAATCATTGACGATTCGTTAACCAATAATGTGCTTATAGAAAATATATTAAAATCCGAAGGAATTGAGTCTCTTGTAGCATATAGCGGAAAAGAAGCACTTAAATTTTTAAAGCATGAAAAACCATCGCTTATCTTGTTAGATATTATGATGCCTGAAATGGATGGTTTTATGTTTTTAGATCAAATTAAAAAAAATAAATTGAACGATATTCCTGTCATTATTATTACCGCAAAAGATGATAATGAATGTATAGACAGAGCAAAGAATGCAGGAGTGGAAAACTTTATTTTAAAACCAATTGATATTAATACGGTTATTGAATCTGTAAAAAAACATCTGGCTCTTAATGAGTATTATGAAAATTAAAGACAATTACAACAACGAGCAAATCAATAAAGCTTTATTATCATTGCTTTCAGATTTTGTTTTTATTTTAAATCCGGAAGGTTATTATGTCGATATTTTCTCTAATAATCCGCATGATTTTTTATTGAATCATCAAGAGGCCATTGGTAAACATTTTAAAGCATTTAATTTTAACGATAATTTTGTCTTACATCTTGATAAATCTTTAGCTAAATTAAAAGATACCAGTATTACTCAGTCCTTTATTTTTTCTTCGGACCATCACTTTTATTATGCTAAAATTTCAGAGATTAAATCTGAAAAAAATGAAATCATAGGTTACGTAATTACAGCACATGATATCTCGGAATTTAAACAAACAGAAAAAAATCTTTCTCATGAACTGGAGGAAAGTAATAAGCAAATTAATGATCTTAAAAGAGATATCGATTTTTACATTAAACAGGGCGATGTAATTACCAGTCAACGAACAAAAATCCAAAATCAAAGGGACAAGCTGGCTATTGAGAAGAAAGATATTGCTAAGCAAAAAGAGCTAATGGAACAAGATCTGGATTTTATCATGAAACAAGGAGATAAAATTGCAGAGCAAAAACACAAAATAAAAAAACAACATGACATTGTTCAAAAACAAAATAAAAAAATAGAAGACAGCATACTCTATGCAAAAAGAATACAATCGGCAGTACTTCCTCCTAACCGTTTTGTTCAGCACCTTTTATCCGAACATTTTATTTTTTATAAACCACGTGATATTGTCAGTGGTGATTTTTACTGGACCAAGCAAATTGACGAAAAAATATACATTGCTGCAGCTGACTGTACGGGGCACGGTGTTCCCGGCGCCCTAATGAGCATGTTGGGCATAACGTTCCTGAATGAAATTGTCAATAAAAATCCCGAAATACATGCCAACGAAATATTAAACGAGTTAAGGACACATATTATCAGCTCACTTAGGCAAACAGGTTCAATTGGCGATACCCGTGACGGATTGGATATTGCCCTGTGCATTATTAATCATGATAAAAAATTAATGGAATATGCCGGAGCAAACAATGCGCTTTATTTCATCCGAAACGGTGAACTTAGTGAAATAAAAGCTAACCGAATGCCTATTGGGATTCATCGAAGGGCAAAAGAATCTTTTAATAATCATGAAATCCCCTTAAGAAAAGATGATTTAGTTTACATCTTTTCCGATGGATTTGTCGATCAATTTGGAGGAAAAGAGGGGAGGAAATTTTTAACAGGGAACTTCAAAAGATTACTTCTCGAAAATCATCAAAAACCGTTAAGCGAACAAAAACAAATTTTAGAAAAAACATTTCAACAGTGGAAAGGCGACAGAAAACAGCTGGATGATATTTTAGTCATTGGTTTTAAAATTGCCTTTGAGGACGAAAGCATTAAATCAAAAACCGATTATGACTGGGAAGGAAAAACTATTCTTATTGCTGAAGATGACGATGCTAATTATATGTTATTACAGAAATCATTGGAAAAAACCCATGCTCAAATTATTCATGCTGAAAACGGAAAAGAAGCGGTTAGAATTTTCAAATCAAACCCGGATATTGATCTTATTTTAATGGATATTAGAATGCCTGTGATGGATGGAATTGAAGCTACATCACAAATAAAACTAATAGATAGAAACATTCCCATTATTGTGCAAACTGCTTTTACCATGTCATCGGAAAAAGAAAAGAGTTTTAAAGCCGGTTGCGACGATTACATATCAAAACCTATAAATATTAAAGAACTTTATGCCACAATGTATAAATACCTCGAGTAAAAAGGAGCACTACCTCCCCTCCTTTTTCTCTTTTTTACCCAACCTCCTCATCTGTTAACACTAAATTAATACAAAATTAATGCAATGATTATCCTGACATAATATTAGGATAAGCTACGCTATATATATTTGTAATGTAAACAAAAGCAAAAAATCTTAAAACAATAATAACCATGAAAAAGATAACAACATTCATTGCCATTTTTCTTTTCTCTTCAAGCATCATTTTAGCTTTTAATTCAAACGAAGAAAAAGAAAACACGAAAAATAGCGAATCTGCTGTAATGACAACCTCGGTTTCGGGAAGAGTTTTAGATAAAATCACCGGCGAAGCTTTAGTAGGAGTTAAAGTAATGATTGATGGAACGGAAAAAGCTACTTATACCGATTTTGATGGAAATTTTGAGCTGACCAATTTAACGCCGGGAAACCATGAGCTTAAAGCTTCTTATATTTCTTATAAAGAAACAAAAGAAAACATAGACGTTCGCCTTGAAAAATCAAATGAGATAAAAATAGCTATAGAAAATATTACCGAATAAACCAAACGTATTCTTAAAAAAACCAGGCCGGGATTCATTATTCCCGGCTTTTTTATTAAATATACTCAAAAAATTGCTCCATCAATTATCATCCTCAGCATTAATTTCTTCCCTTATTTCTCCTGTCTAAAATCCTTATGTTAAAAACAGATTCTTCAAAATCTAATCCTGGAGTCATTTATAAAATTTTACATTTTTTCTTTATATTGCATAAAATTTTTATGTTATGAAGAAAAGCGCAAAAGTTATTCAGATACTAAAAAATAATCGTGATTTTATTTCCAAAATAATGGATGTTGATTTTAGTGATGATAATGTTCTGGTTTTTGATTTTAGTGAAGATAATAGTGAATTATATGAAATAGATCTTGGTGACACTCATGCTTTTAACGAATATGTTTTTAACAAATTAAAAGAAGAGAAAAAAGGAGTTGGTGTAGGCGGATATGGCGAAGACCGGTTGGTTTATAAACGCAGTAAACATTTCGACGGAGAAGGAGAACCCCGAAGCATTCATCTGGGTACAGATATTTGGGTTAAAGAATATACTCCTGTGTATGCTCCTTTGCCCGGTATTATTCACAGCTTTCAAAATAATACCACTTTTGGCGATTACGGGCCAACTATTATCATGGAACATTTAATTGAGGGAGTAACCTTTTACACTCTTTATGGACATCTAAGTTTAGATTCAATCACCGGACTTGAAAAAGGGAAATTAATCCGCAGAGGAGACGAAATTGCACGAGTAGGAGATCAGGTTGTTAATGGAAACTGGCCTCCCCATTTACATTTCCAGATTATCACTGACATGCTTGGTAATGAAGGCGATTTCCCGGGTGTAGCCCCTCCATCGGCTAAAGCGTATTTTATGGATCTATGTCTGGATCCTAATTTGATTTTAAAAATTGATAAATTAAAATAATAAAGGTCTGCAATACACAGACCTTATATTATATTGAATAGTTAATTTAAAGATTAGTCATCCCTATAATCTTTCTCGTTAATTAACCCTCCATCTTCATTATACATCTTCCATATTCCGGTTTTTTCTCCATTGGCATATTCCATCTCATAACGTAAGGTTCCATTTTCGTCCCAGATAAACCATGTACCATGTTTTTTACCCTCCTTATAATTAGCTTCTGCTAATTTTAAACGGTTTTCATTCCAGGTTATCCATGTTCCGTGAATTATACCCGCTTTGTAAGCACGCTGTTCATTTTTAACCCCATTTTCAAAATAAATACAGGTAAATCCGTCCTGCAACCCATCTTTTAAACTCATCTCAACCCGAATATTCCCATTTTCATAATATTCTTGGTAGGAGCCTGAAAAAAGGTTGCCATGATTATCATAATACTTCCCCTCTTTTTTTGTTATATCCTGAGAAAAAGAAGACGAGATGATTAGAAATGATAATATAAAACTTATAAATAATTTTTGCATTTTATTAAAATTTTTAAATAAATATACGAAAAAACGGGTATAATGTTTTTAAATCTTTAGCTTAAACTACTTTTATAGAGGTAAAATAATACCCAAACCTTAATAAAAAAAACAAGGCCCGGGTATTAATTCATTGTAAAGCTGATTAAATTATTTGGTATAATCCATTTTATTTAATAGCGTACCTTCCTCGTCATAAATTTTCCAAATC
>JBNJFS010000124.1:0-6736 GCA_051747085.1 Bacteroidota bacterium | reverse complement strand
ATTGTACCTGATTTTTAAGACAAATAAATGCTATATTAATATCATTTACACGGAATTGATAAAACGAAAATTTTAATAGTCAGAAAAATAAATTAATTTCGCAGCATAAAAATCCTGATTATTCATTTAAATCAAACATACATTATGAAGTTTTTTATTGACACAGCAAACCTTGACCAAATAAAAGAAGCCCAGGATTTGGGAGTCCTTGATGGCGTTACAACCAATCCATCGCTTATGGCAAAAGAAGGAATCAGCGGACAGGAAAATATTATCAATCATTACAAAGCAATTTGTGAGATTGTTGATGGAGATGTAAGTGCCGAAGTAATATCTACCGATTTTGACGGAATGATCAAAGAAGCCAAAGAACTGGCTGCCCTGCATCCGCAAATTGTAGTAAAGGTGCCCATGATTAAAGATGGTATAAAAGCCATCAAATATCTGACCGATAAAGGAATCAAAACGAACTGTACATTGGTTTTCTCCCCCGGGCAGGCACTGCTTGCTGCAAAAGCTGGAGCAACATATGTTTCACCTTTTATCGGCCGGTTAGATGATATCTCTACCGATGGGGTAGAGTTAATTGCACAGATCGTTGAAATGTACAATTATTATGGATTCGAAACGCAGGTACTTGCTGCCTCTATCAGGCACACCATGCATATTATTCAATGTATGGAAGCTGGTGCTGATGTTGCTACCTGCCCGTTAAATGCCATTTTAGGTTTACTTAAACATCCTTTAACAGATATTGGATTAGAGAAATTTCTAGCTGATTATAAAAAAGTGAACGGATAAATTTTATCCAATAACATGAAAAAGGTTGCTGGCTTAAGCAACCTTTTTTTTGTATAAACATCCTTATTGCTAGAATATCATTACTTTTGCAAAAAATTAACAAAGAAAGGGACCCAAAATATGTTATTGCAAATACATCCGGAAAATCCTAATCCACGTGAGATGGCAATGGTTATTGAGGCACTTCGAAACGACGGGTTAATTATTTATCCAACGGATACGGTTTATGGGTTAGGCTGGAGCATTAACAGCCCAAAAGCTTTCGATAAAATTGTCCGAATTAAGGGGAAAAACGCTTTAAAAGAAAATTTCTCCATTATTTGCAGCGATATCAGCCAGGTTTCACAATTCACCATGCACATTAATAATCCCACTTTTAAACTGTTAAAAAAGAATCTTCCCGGCCCTTTTACGTTTATTCTAAATGCCAATAGCAATGTTCCCAAATTTCATAAAACCAAAAAGAAAACCATAGGAATCCGAATACCGGACAACAACATACCGATTGAGATTGTATACCTGCTGGGACATCCTATCATGACTACTTCATTGCATCATGATGATGAAGTTCTGGAATACCTTACCGACCCTGAGCTTATTCACGAGAAGTATGAAAATTTAGTGGATTATGTTATTGACGGAGGATTCGGAAATAATGAGGCATCCACCATTGTCGATTGTACCGATAAAGAACCTGAGATCATCCGGCAAGGTATTGGGGAACTTATTTTATAAAAATAACTTTCGATAAAATATACTTGTTACTTACTTTTTCCAGAAAGCAGGAGAAAATAATATTAATACGGTAAACAATTCTAAACGTCCTATCAGCATTAAAAATGAGAGGAACCATTTACCAAAAACCGGGAAGTGTGCATAATTTTCTACCGGTCCAACACCACCTATTCCGGGACCAATATTACCTATGGTGGCAGCAACGGCTCCTACGGATGTATCTAAATCGTATCCTAATGAAGAAATAACGATAGTTCCAATAATGGTAATCAGCATATAAATAACTACAAAAGCTAATATATTTGTTATAATCTGGGGCGGAACAGCTTTTTTATTCATTCGTACAGGAATAACTGCATTGGGGTGGATAATTCTTTTGAGTTCCTGGTAACTATTTTTTAATAATAAAGTCACCCTCATAATTTTAATGCTTCCACCGGTTGAACCTGCTGAACCTCCGAAAAACATCAATGAAAAAATCATAACGGTAATAAACGGCATCCAAAGTAAATAATCGGCGGTTGCATAACCCGTGGTGGTAATTATAGAAACTACCTGGAACAAAGAATCTCTAAAAGATTGTTCTAAAGAAAATTCATGAAAGTACATTAATACACCGGCTATTAAAACGGTATATAATAATATAAAACCTACATAATATCGAAACTCTTCATTCCTGAATACCTTACCCAACTTAAAATGCAGTGCATAATACGACAGGGTAAAATTGGTACCGGCTAAAAACATAAAGAGAATAATCACATAATGAATAAACGGCGATTGAAAATGCGCAATACTGGCTTGTTTTGTAGAATACCCACCGGTAGCCATTGTGGTAAATGAATGATTGATGGCATCAAACCAGGTCATTCCACCAATCTTTAAAAGAATAGTTTCGGCCAACGTAAATCCGATATAAATGATCCAAAGGCGTTTAGCTGTTTCTTTAATGCGAGGATGTAATTTGTCGGGCGTAGGTCCGGGAACTTCGGCAACAAACAACTGCATCCCTCCAATACCCAAAACAGGCAATATAGCCAAAGATAAAACAATTATACCCATACCACCCAACCATTGCGTAAGGCTTCGCCAGAAAAGCAAACCATAAGGCATCGCTTCAATATCATTTAAAATGGATGCTCCGGTAGTTGTAAATCCTGAAATGGTTTCAAAAAATGCATCGGTATAGGAAGGAATAGCTCCACTAATGACAAAAGGTAGCGCACCAAAAACTGAAAATACAACCCAAACCAGGCTTACAATAATATATCCATCGCGCTTATTTATTGTTTTTGACGCTTTTTTAGTAGTAAGCTTAATGATTATTCCGGAAACTATACAGATTAATGCCGTGATGCCTAAGGCAAATTTATCATATTGATTAAAATACAGACTTACAAAAAATGATAAGGAAAGAAATACTCCTTCAATGATAAGGAGTAAACCTAAAACCTGTATAATAATCCTCTTATTAATCATCTTAGTTAAAGAAGTTATCCATCTTTTTAACAGCTGATGGTAAGGCAAACACAACCACCCGATCATAGGCTTTAATATGGGTATCTCCTTTGGCAATAATACCCTTATCTTTTCTTATAATCCCGCCAACAATGGCATCTTTAGGAAATTCAATATCGCGTAACCGTCCTTTGGTAATTTTAGAGTCGGGTTTTGCAATAAATTCTAACACTTCTGCATCTGACCCGGTTAAGCATTTCATCGATTCGACCTTAGAATTCATTGTAAATGTAAAGATACGGCTTGCGGTAATCAGCTTTTTATTGATAATGGTATCGATGCCCATATTGTCGGCCAAATCGATATAATCGATATTTTCTACCTCCGCAATGGTTTTTTTCACGCCCATTCGTTTGGCCAGCATACAAGAAAGAATATTTACTTCGGAATTGCCGGTTACGGCAATAAATGTGTCCATATTGGGCAAACCTTCTTCAACCAAAAGATCTATATTTCTTCCATCGCCATTTATTACTAATACATTCGTGAGATCTTCAGCAAGTTCTGCACTTTTTACTTTATCAATTTCTATCAGTTTTATATTAAATCTCCCTTCAAGCGATTTAGCTGTTCGCTTACCAATCCGGCTACCGCCAAGAATCATTACATCTTTAATATCCAGCTTCTTTTTACCAGAATATTTTAACACATCACGTATACCCGATTTATTGGTCACCACATATACCAGGTCATTTACCTGAAAATAATCTTGCCCTCGCGGAATAATAGTTTCGCCGTTACGGGTAATGGCAACAGCTCTAAATTCTATTTCTTTGTTCTCTTTTATAACATCAATTAAGGTTCTGTCTATTACCGGGGCATTCTCTCCTAATTTTAGAACATATAATGATAACTTACCCCCTGAAAAATCTACCGATTCAGAAATTTCTGCCTGTCCTAATAAATGCACGACTTCTCTGGAAGCTATCCGTTCGGGATAAATCAGGTAATCAATCCCCAGACTGATAAAATGTGAAATATTTTCAGGCTCTATGTATTCGTTATTATCTACCCGTGCAATGGTTCTTTTGGCTCCCAAATTTTTAGCAAAAATTGCTGCTGTTATATTTGTTTCCTCTGAATGTGCTACTGCAATAAACAAATCGGTTCTCTTAATTTTCGCTTCTTTTAACACTTCAAACGAAGTTGCTGAACCGGTTATGGTTAATAAATCTAGTGAAGAATCAATACCTTTTAGGTTATCTGCCACCGGATCAATAACTGTTATGTCATGATTTTCAACACTTAACATTTTTGCGAGATGTGAACCAACCTCTCCTGCACCGGCAATTATTATTTTCATACCATATTAAAATTTTGTCGACAAATGTAAATAAAAAGGTAAATTAACATACGGTTTTCATAAAAAATATCAACCTTTTTTAAAAAGTGCCCGTGTGTTTTAAAATAAACGCACCCTGTTCTGATATATCATAATATTCAATACCTAAAACTTTACTCTGATCCTTCCACCGTGCAATGGTATAGAAATTATTGGATGAATCAAAAATTAACATTCTAAAATTGATGTTTTTAGTAAGGTCTTGAATATCAAGCCGAGGATTTTCTGATAAAATAACATAATCTACATCGAGCTTACTATTTGATGGATAACGAAATAAAGAATTGTTATTCACTTGTATAATCTTCTGATTTTTAAAACTATAACAATGATAAGGGTGTTCTAATGATTTATGAATCGATGGTTTTTGTATTTGTTGATATTGCCAAAAAGGGATCATGTTGTACTTAACAAAAGGGCTATCAATGGTTGCTTTAGTATTAACAAACAACTTATTTTTATTGTGCTCAACAAAATCGACAGCTGAAATATTCGGTATATTATAAACAATAAAATAGGACTCTTGCGATTTTATATATTTGGTTATTAAATTATAACAAGGAATTACAAGAAGTACAACCATCGCTAATTTTAAAAAATGTAATCGTTTTGAAAGGATAAAAAATGAAAGTATGAGAACCATTAAAATTAGCATTATTACTTCAAATAAGTCTAACTGAATGTTCTGAATTTTTGAAAATGGGAGTTCGCTAATGGTTTTTACCGCGTAATTTAAACCAAAAGTAATATATTTAACGGCCGGTGCCAGGAAACCGATGATAAAATCAGAAAAAGAAAATAAAAAGAGGGTAACTGCTGCATAAATTAAAATTATGGCTATAGGGATGATAAAAATATTGGCCAGAATAAAATACACCGGAAACTGATTAAAGTAAAACAGGGTTAAAGGAAATGTTCCAATCTGTGCAGCAACAGCAACAGAAATAAGTTGCCAGATTTTATCGCCCAACGCATATTTAACCTCTAGTAACGAATAAATCTTTGGATAAAAGAAAATAATACTAAAAACAGCCATATACGAAAGTTGAAAACCTATATCGGTAATTGAATATGGATTTGCCAGCAGCATAATAAAAGCCGAAAGGAAGATGGTATTATAAATATTCGTTTGACGGATAAATATTTTTCCTAAAGCTACGATGGAAAACATAATCGTAGCTCTTAAAACCGAGCTGGAAAGACCGGTTAAAATAGCATAAAAGAAAAGGGCAAAAATAATCAGCATCGACTGAATCATTCGTCCATATTTATTTCGTTGCAAGAAAAACAATATACGTACTAAGATGATATAAATGATGCCTACATGTAATCCGGAAACAGCCAGAATATGCATGGCTCCACTTGATGAAAAGTGTTCCCTTATATCCTGACTTAATTCTTCTTTGTACCCCAACGTAAGGGCCGATAAAACCGCAAATTCGTCTCCGGTAATTTTATTTTTTTGATAGATATCTAACAGCCGGCTTCGTATGTTATTTGAAAACTGATAAATCCAGGGTCCTTTGCCATGTTCTACAATTTTAAACTTTCCGGATTGGATATATGTTTGATGATGAATATCGCGGAAAGCAAGATATCTTTTATAATTAAAAGTTTTGGGGTTCCCACTATGTTTTACCGGATTGATATACGATTGTATGATTAACCTGTCGCCAAAAGCAACCTTTTGTATATTCGTATCTTTTTCAAAGTAAGCCAGGATTTTTCCATTTTCCTGGTTCCAACCGCAGGAATCTTTTAAATAATGAATCGATAATGTAGTTTGGTAACTGTTTGGTTTTTCCGAAGGGTCTTCAATTATTGTAGCAATATATATATTTTTATCATGATTAAATTCCGGTTTTGCTTGTTGTTTGGTCTTTACCAGTTGTATTCCCAATAAAAAAATAAAAACAGTAACCAGCATTCCCCAAAATCTGTTCACCCAAAAATACTGTGCCTGCTTTGTAATTTGTAAAGTAACAATAAGCATAAAGACAATCAGTCCTGTGACTCTGACAGGAAGATTTGCTTGTGGAAAAACGATTTGAAAAACGATTCCGGCAATTAACGACAACGTAAATCGAAAAAAGGGTGTTTGATGTAAAAACCGTTCAAACATATTCCATTTTTTATTTCTTAAACTAAAGTTATGAAATTCAGGGAAAATGTAAAAACTAATTCATAAAATTTTAAACAACCCGCTTTCGAATGATAAGCAATCCGATAAATGTTATTAACCCGTTAAGCATTAATAATTCAAATCCAAACTGATATCCATTAAACCAGGTATGCGAATTAAAATCAATAACCATACAAATAACAGGGGATAAAACAGCC
>JBNJFS010000123.1:0-6844 GCA_051747085.1 Bacteroidota bacterium | reverse complement strand
TGACCGGAACCTGGAATATTTAGCTAACTCGGCTTATGTGGTGACCTGGCCGGTGGGTAGGGGGAAGGTAATTGCTTTTGCCGACGACCCCAATTTCCGTGGAATATGGTACGGAACCAATAAGTTGTTCCTGAATGCTATCTTTTTTGGGGGGTTGTAAGCAAGCAATCATTGAGCTTCAGCAATAATTTTATGGAAAAACGCGCTCGCGCATTTATACCTAAAATCCGTATGTCTTTTTTTACCGCCAGGTATTCGTCAGGTGCATAGAAAAACTATGAAACCATCCAGTTAAAAAAGAATAAAATGCCAACTTTGATTCCAAATAAAACTCTTATCTGTGAATTATTTGAATTCAATATTAACATTAACATTAACATTTAGTATGTGTTAGTAGAATATAAAAAAACAAAACTAAGTTTCGTATATACATGAAACTTTTTTATATTTGCGTAAATGTTTCATTTATAAATTAAGGGGCTGTGAATTATAAACATGACTATATTAGCCGGCCAATGTATATTGGGAAAGTAGAACCCTATATCAATAAGGATATTATCAAAGTTCTTATAGGCCAAAGACGTGTTGGAAAAAGTTTTATGCTTTTTCAAATCATGGATGAAATTCTTAAATTAGATAAAGAAGCGAATATCATTTATATAAGTAAAGAGTTGGATGATTTTGACCACATTAAAGACCATAAAGATTTAATTAAGGAAGTCAACCAAAAAAAGACGAATAAAGGCAAACAATATATTTTTATTGATGAATTACAGGATATCGAAAATTTCGAAAAAGCTCTTCGTAGCTTGCAGGCAAAAAAGGAATTTGATATTTATTGTACAGGTAGTAATGCCAAACTATTATCTGGGGAGTTGGCTACTTATTTGAGTGGCCGTTATATTGAGATAAAAATCTTTAGTCTTACATTTAAAGAGTTTCTTAAGTTTCATAAGTTGGATAATAATAATGCATCTTTAATTAAATACCTGAAGTATGGTGGATTACCTTATCTGATAAATCTTGAATTGCAGGAACACATTATTTATGATTACCTGAAAAATATCTATGCAGCTATTTTGTTTAAAGATATCGTTAAACGATTTAATGTCAGGAATATTAATTTCCTTGAAAACCTTGTTAAGTATGTAGCAGATAATACGGGTTCTCTGGTATCATCCAAAAAAATCAGTGATTTTTTAAAATCCCAAAAAATTCAAATTTCTCCGCAACTGGTTATTGATTACCTGAAGCACCTGGAATCGGCATTCTTCATCTTTAAAACCACTAGAGCTGATATTGCCGGAAAAAAGATATTTGAAATAGGCGAAAAATATTACTTTGAAGACCTGGGGTTAAGAAATTCTATCATTGGTTATAAGGCTAATGATATTGGTAAAATTATGGAGAATGTTGTATATCAACATATGAAAGCACTTGGATTTGATATATATGTAGGTAAATTGGGCGATAAAGAAATTGATTTTGTTTGCGAAAAAGAAGGAAAAAAAAATTATCTACAAGTAAGTTACATGCTGCTGGATGATAAAACAATGAACAGGGAATTTGGAAATTTACTGGAAATAAAAGATAACTATCCCAAATATGTTGTATCTATGGATGAAGCAATATCAGGTACCGATTATAAAGGAATTAAACATGTTCACCTTAAAGATTTTCTTTCAAGAGATACATTTTAAAACAGCAATGCATTATATGCTTTATTCTGGATGAAAATGAACGGAATACCAGTTCGCAACTCGCGCGTATATACCTAAAATCCGTATGTCTTTTTTTACCGCCAGGTATTCGTCAGGTGCATAGAAAAAAGCAGTGAAACTATCCCTGATAAAATTTAATGTTTTTTGCATATTAACATGCGGATATTGGCTATAACTCGTTCAAGAAACAAAAAAAGATAGAAGAAAATAAGTCAGTTATTTCTTGTTCTGTAGAAGATATAAAATCTAAGTGATTTGTTTTGATAGAAAATAGGATTTTAGAAATAAGAAATTCTAAACTTTTTTTGTTAATTGAGATATTTGACTTTGAACTTTTTTGTAATAAAGTTAACCATTTAGATTTTTTTGGTCTGAATATTGGTATTTAATTATTGAAATTTTACAAATTAATAAAGAAAGGATAAGTTATGGCTATTAAAAAAGTATGGATTGAAGAAGGTTGTACATCATGTGGATTATGTGAAAGTATATGCCCGGAGGTATTTGAAATGCCCGATGAAGCAATTGTAAAAGAAGATGCAGATTTTGCAGCAAACGAAGAAGAAATTAAGGAAGCAGCAGAGAGTTGTCCGGTTGATGTAATTAAATACGAGTAATCCTAAAAACATTAAAAAATAAGTGAATTAATTAATAATTCGAAAGTAAGAAAAGAGGAGCTCAAAAACCTCGCACGCCCGGACAACATGTCCGGGCGTTTTTAGTAAACAACCATTACCTGTGTTTTTGTTTCCGGTTAATATTTTTTATTTTTAGGATGAAGAATTGCAGGCTTTAGGATTAAATAAAGAATTCATTACTTATGCATAAAAAAGCAAATGAAAATACATTGGAAGATATTTTTATTGTTGATTCAGAAAATATCTACGAAAATGAGATTATCCAACAATGTTTCGATGTCGTTGGTTCTTTTGTAGTTGCTGTTAATTTAAAGGGTAGCGTAACATTTGCGAATACCACTGCAGCTGAGATATTAGGGCGTGATAAAAAAGAAATTATAGGATTAAACTTCATCAATGAATTTGTTTTAGAACAAAAACAAAAGGAAAGTAATGAGGTTTTCGAGTCGGTTGTAGAAGGAAAATCATTGTATCAAAAAAATACGAGATATTATATACAGGGAAAAAAGAAACAGCAGCGGATCATAGAATCTAAAAATGTAACCATACGAGATAGAAGCAACCATATTCTGGGTATATTAATATCGGGCAGGGATGTTACCGATTATGTATTGAAACAAAAGGACCTGCAAACCGACCTTAGCTTATACAGACTACTTGCCAATAACATTCCGGATATCAATTTGTTTATTTTTGATAAAAATCTGCAATTCATTCTGGCGGAAGGAAATGAAATGAAAAATAACGATATGGATCGTGACTATTTCGAAGATAACACCCTTTATGAATTGCCGGACAAAAAGCTTCGTAAAATATGGCTCCCGCTTTTTGAATCTGCACTTAAAGGCCAGGAGTCATCAGATGAATATAAATACAATAACTACCATTATTATATTTGGGTAATTCCCGTTTTTGCCAAAAAGAAAAAGGTATTTACCGGAGTTGCGATTACACAAAACATTACCGAAGATAAACAAAATGAACGGGAGCTAAAGAAATCAAAGGAAGAGGCAGAAAGAGCCAATCGCTCCAAAACAGATTTTTTGGCACGAGTCAGCCATGAGATTAGAACACCCTTAAATGCCATTTTAGGTTTTACCGAACAATTAAAACAGTCTACATTAAATAAACAGCAAAATGAATATGTTGATATTGTTGAGAAATCATCGGAGCACCTTCTGGCTTTAATTAATGATATTCTGGTTTTATCTAAAATAGAAGCAAGACAAATACGATTTGAAAAATCTCCTTTTAAGTTAAAATATACGATTAAATATCTCTACAATACCATGTTGGTTAAAGCCAACGAAAAAAATATCCGGTTTACGTACAATGTAGATCAAAAGTTAGATCAGATTCTAATTGGAGATCAATTTCGTTTAAAACAGATTTTAATGAATCTGTTGGGTAATGCCATTAAGTTTACCAATACGGGTTCGGTTGAGTTAAAATGTATATTGGATGAAGAAACCCAGGATAAAGTGAAGGTTAGATTTGATGTGATTGATACAGGAATTGGTATTAAACCAGATAATTTAAAAGATATTTTCGAGAAATTTAAACAAGCCAATTCGTCGATAACCAAAAGATATGGGGGAACAGGTTTGGGGCTTGCTATTTGCAAGAACTTAATAGAATTACAGGCAGGTAGCTTATCCGTATCAAGTAAAGAGGGAGCTGGAACGGTATTTTCTTTTATAATTCCTTATATAAAAGGCAAACCGGATGATTTTATTCCTGAGGATATTGAAACAACTTATTCGAAGCGTTTAAAAGATAAGAAAATTTTATTGGTTGATGATGATAAATTCAGTCGTTTACTGGCAAAAACCATTCTGGATAAACTTGAATGTAATACAACAATAGCTATCAATGGGTTAGAGGCAATAGCATATTTAGAAAATCAGGATTTTGATCTTGTATTACTTGATATACATATGGCAGGTACAAGTGGGGTTGATGTAGCTCAATTTATCCGTAAACAAAAAAGGGATCGAAATACAAAAATTATAGCTGTTACAGCTGCTGTATTAAAAGATGATATTAAGAAATATTTTTCTGTTGGTATGGATGACTTTTTAATCAAACCTTTTAAGGAGACCGAATTATATAATAAAATGTGTGAAGTACTCAATATTAACAAGAGTAAAGAGGATAAAGCGAAGAAGCAAAATATTGTAGAAGAAATCTCCACGCCTAAAAAATATGATTTATCTGAGCTTGTAAAAATGGCAGATAAAGATAAAGCGTTTATTAATAGTATGCTGGCTACTTTTATTGAAAACTCGGAAAGTACCATTCATTTATTTAAGAAATATGTGAAAGATGAAAATTGGGAAGAAATAGGAGAAACTGCTCATAAGATTTTACCCTCGTACAGACATCTTAAGATAAATGATGTTGTGCGTAAATTAAACGAAATAAAAAAGATTACACTTATTAATCCAAGCTATGAGGAAGTTCCTGAGCTCACGAAAGAAACGGTTAAGTTAATGAAAAAAATAGTGGAAGATTTAAAAAGTGAGATGAACTAACAAACTGTTGATCATTACTGACTCGTAATATTTTTGTATATTTGAACTATATTAACGTTTTAAATACTGGTTTTTTCTTCTGTCTATAATATTAAAATAAGAAATGACTTTGTTTTTATTTTTAACATACATTCGAGATCCTCGAAATTAACAAAATAGAAAGGATAAGATGAATAAGATTTTAGTTATTGATGACGATTCATATATATGTAACTTACTGGTAAATTACCTGGAAAAGAATGGATATCAGGCCCAATACTCGCTTTCAGGAAATAAAGGGATAAAGCTTATTGAGAAAAAAAAGTTTGATTTGGTATTATCCGATTTTCGATTACCGGATTGTGATGGAATGGAAGTTTTGAAAAAAATCAAGGAATTAAAACCTTATCTCCCTGTTATTATCATGACAGCTTATGCTGATGTTCGTATGGCTGTTAAGTTAATAAAGTCAGGAGCCTTCGATTATGTAACAAAACCAATCCAACCCGAAGAAATTTTAAATTTAATTAATAAGGCTACAAAAAAACAGAATAAAAAAGAAACAAGCAATATCCCTGGAAAAGATTTTGTAGTTGGCAAGAGTAAAGGGATCCAGAATGTTATGCGACATGTTAAGGTGGTAGCACCAACTGACATAACGGTACTTATCGAAGGTGAAACAGGTTCGGGAAAAGAGTACATTGCCAGAGCGATTCACTATGCCAGTAAACGTAAGGAAAAACCTTTTGTAGCCGTGGATTGTGGTGCTATACCAAAAGAGTTAGCAAATAGCGAACTGTTTGGACATATCAAAGGAGCATTTACCGGAGCGATAAACGACAAGGTTGGTTTTTTTGAACAAGCTAAAGGGGGTACCCTTTTTCTGGATGAAATAGGAAACCTGCCCTACGAAAACCAGATAAAACTTTTAAGGGCACTACAAGAACGAGTAATTAGCAGAGTAGGAGATAACAAGGATATTAAAGTGGATGTAAGGCTCATTGTAGCAACCAATGCTGATTTGATTAAGCTGCTCGAAAAAAACGAATTTAGAGAAGACTTATTTCATCGTATCAATGGTTTTAAAATTGAAATACCTGCCTTGAGAGAAAGAGGCGAGGATATCCTGGAGTTTGTTGATTTCTTTATAAATAAGGCCAATGAATCATTTCAGAAAAATGTGGTTGCGATAGATGATGAAGTAAAAACCTTATTCTTAAAATATGAGTGGCCTGGGAACATCAGGGAGCTTCAAAATATCATAAACCGTGCTGTGTTATTATCGGGCGATCAGTTCATCAGGCCCGAAGTATTGCCGCAGGAAATTACCCAATTATCAGCTGAACAGGAAACAGGTATCCCGGAAATAGCAGGTAATATGAATGATTTAAAAGAAGCCACTGAAATTACAGAAAAAGAGGTTATTGCGAATGCGTTATTTAAAACCAATTATAACAAATCAAAAGCAGCTAAGATGCTTAATATTGATCGAAAAACACTCTATAATAAAATAAAGCAATACGAAATAGAGATCCTGAAATAACTGACCCTTTTTATACAAGTTTCTTTTTTTCTGTGGAATCCTATCTCAATTGTGGATTTAATCTACACTTTTTTCATCATAAAAACACTGCAAATCCCATTATATAATCGTTCCAGTCTTTAATATGAAGATTGGCATGACTTTTTCAATAGGTTATTGTAACGTAGGAAACTTAAAAAAACATATTATTATGGCTTTTAAATTACCAGATTTAGAATTTGACTACAATGCATTAGAACCACACATTGATGCCAGAACAATGGAAATTCACCACACAAAGCATCATGCTACATATTTAAAAAAGTTTAATGCAGCGGTAGAAGGAACTGAACTCGAAGAAATGAAACCTTCGGATATTTTTGCTGAGGTTTCAAAATATGATGATGCGGTACGTAATAATGGAGGTGGTTTTTTTAACCATGCTCTTTT
>JBNJFS010000122.1:0-6857 GCA_051747085.1 Bacteroidota bacterium | reverse complement strand
ATTGGTTATCAAATAAGCTAACCCCATAAAAAACCCTATATATCCGGCAGCAAGGATAACGGTTATCCCCAGTGGTAAACTTTCAGGTACGAGTCCAATCTCCTGAAAATCGAGTGAACTTTTACCCGAAGAGGTGGTAAACGTTTTTTCAGAAGTCATGGTTAGAAATTCCGGTGTAGGTGTAAGGTTAGCAATTATTTTCCCGGGAAAAAACCGGCGTGCTTCGGCTTTAAACATCAGACGAATAACAGGTTCAATGATAGCAAAATATAATAAGAACATAATGATAGACAAAGCATTATTTCGAAAAACTAATGCTATCAGCATACCGATGGTCATATAACCAATGGCCTGTATAAAATAAATCAGGATAAGATATGATTTTTCAAAAATGATGTCCATTGTAATTCCATTAGAAAAAATAATCCCAAAAATAAGTATGGCAAGCAAAACCATCAGAAAGGTATAAACAGCAATGGTGACAATCATAATTAACTTACCGGTAATTAAGTCATTCCTGCTTAATCCGTTAATGACATTTTGCCTGAATGTCCGGAAAGCAAACTCGTTGCCAACCAACAGGATCACGACAATTGCCAGAAACAGGTTAAACCAGCTGGCTACCCAGGGAAAAAACTCCCAGATATTAGGAAATTGATAAAGCCCTTTGACTGAAAATCCGGGGATGCTAAAGTGTATACGTGAAACTACCAGAACGACTAAAAAAAACAGCAAAAAATGGATAATCATTAATGTTTTAAAAGCCGGATAGGATAGTGTTTTTATTTTTTCGAGCTGAAATAATTTTTTCATTTTGGTCAGATATTGAATATTTATTATTTAACTAATTGAAGGAATTGATCTTCTAAACTTTGTTTTTTCAACAACACTTTTGACAGCGTAAACCCTTTTTCAAAACAATATTTGTTTAAATCAGTAGCAGAGTACTCAGATTCCAACACAACCACCAGGTCGTTTTCCGATTTAAAGACATTTTTAACAAAAGCTGTTTGTTCAAGCGTTTGTTCCAGTTCGCCCATTTTATCGCTTTGAATATAAACCATATCGTCGGTAGTTAGCAGTTCGCCCACCTTTCCATTGGCAATTAATTCGCCTGATTTAAGAATGGCAACATGCGAACACACTTTTTCCACCTCATCCAGGATATGGCTGGCCAGAATAATGGTTTTTCCTTCATTGGCCTGCGATTGAATAATTCGTCGCACTTCGGCAAAACCTTCGGGGTCAAGGCCATTTGTCGGTTCATCCAAAACCAACACCTCCGGATTACCCACCAATACCGAAGCAATAGCAAGGCGCTGTTTCATTCCAAGCGACAAGGTATTGTAGGCCGAATGTTTACGTTTAAGCAAATTTGTAACGCCTAATGCATAGTTGATATCCTCTTCTGGAGCATCTTTAATTTTGGTTATAATTTTCAGGTTTTCCCACAAGGATAAGTAAGGATAAAAATTAGGTGTTTCGATTAAAGAACCGATGCGTCGACGGGCAAATTTATCCAGTGGTTTATCAAACCATTTATAGCTTCCTGCATTGGCTTTTAAAATATCAAGTACAACGGCAAGAGTAGTGGTCTTCCCACTTCCGTTGGGCCCCAAAATACCATAAACGTTACCCCTGTTTACTGAAAACGAAATATTGTTTATGGCTGTAATTCTTCCGTAACTTTTACTTAGATGGTTAATTTCTAATATTTTTTCCACGTGGTTAATTATTTTAATCGTTAAAAAATAAGGGAATTTTTACGTTCCCTTATATATTTATTGTAAAGACGAATGAACGTTTAATTAGTTACCTAATTCTGAAAAGAATTTAATTCTCATTAACCGTACTTCTTCTTCAGAATATTGATCTTCGCCCAGTTCTTCCAGGGCTGCTTCAATCGATTCGGTTTCTGCTTCTTCTCTAAAATATTCATAAATATCTTCTTGTTTATCATCATCAATCATATCATCAATATAATAATCAAGATTTAATTTAGTTCCGGATTGGACAATGGATTCAATTTCGTCGAGCAACTCATGCATTTCCAATCCTTTGGCATCAGCAATATCGGTAAGTGGCATTTGCCTATCAATACTATGTATAATATAAACCTTCAATCCTGATTTATTAACCACCGATTTTACAACCATATCTTGTGGACGGATTATTTCTTTCTCCTCAACATATTTTTTGATTAAATCGGCAAACTTTTTACCGTACCGTTTTGCTTTTCCGGAACCTACACCAACAATCCGGGTCATTTCATCAAGGTTAACCGGATACTGAATGGCCATATCTTCTAACGAAGGATCTTGAAAAATAACAAAAGGCGGGAGGTTCAATGCTTTGGCTTCTTTTTTCCGTAAATCTTTTAAAATATTAAACAGCTCATCATCTACGGCACCTGTTTTCCCCGAGCCCGCTTTAGTGTCCATATCATCATCTTCGCCCTCATAATCATGGTCTTTGGTTAAGGTAAAAGGTTGTGGGTTTTTTAAATATTCTAATCCTTTTTCACTAACCTTCAGCAATCCATAACTTTCTATATCTTTATCAATAAATCCTGCCACTAAAGCTTGTCGGAGTACAGCATTCCAATATTTTGGATCTTTATCGGAACCTTCACCAAAAATTTCCAGCTCGTGATGTTTGTATGATTTAATGGGTGTATTTTTCACTCCGGCTAAAACATTAGCCACATGCTCGGCTTTAAACTTTTCTTTTACTGCCTGTATGGCCTTCAGGGCTAATACAACATCCTCTTTCCCTTCAAATTGCTCTTTGGGATGTACACAGTTATCACAATTTTCGCAATTTTCGTGTTCATATTTTTCGCCAAAATAGTGAAGCAACATTTTCCGCCGGCAAACAGCAGATTCGGCATAAGCAACTGTTTCAAGCAGTAGTTGTTTGCCTATCTCCTGTTCAGCTAAAGGTTTACCCTGCATAAACTTTTCCAGCTTCTGGATATCCTTATAGCTATAAAATGCGACACATTTTCCTTCGCCACCATCTCGTCCGGCACGTCCGGTTTCCTGGTAATAGCCTTCTAAACTTTTAGGAATATCATAATGAATCACAAAACGAACATCGGGTTTGTCAATTCCCATACCAAAAGCAATGGTAGCAACAATAACATCCACATCTTCCATCAAAAACTTATCCTGATTTCCACTACGTGTAGCAGCATCCATCCCGGCATGGTAAGGCAATGCTTTTATACCGTTTACCTTTAACACTTCAGCAAGCTCTTCTACTTTCTTGCGGCTTAAACAATAGATAATACCCGATTTCCCGGTATTATTTTTTATAAATTTAATGATTTCTTTTGCGGCATTAACCTTAGGTCTTACCTCATAGTATAAATTCTCGCGATTAAACGAAGATTTAAACACATTGGCATCAAGCATATCCAGGTTTTTCTGAATATCACTTTGCACCTTGGGCGTTGCTGTTGCAGTTAAAGCAATTAAAGGGGCTTGTCCAATTTTATTAATAATGGGGCGGATTCTTCGGTATTCGGGCCTGAAATCATGACCCCATTCCGAAATACAATGCGCCTCATCAACCGCATAGAATGAAATTTGTGCCTTTTTTAAGAATAAAATATTTTCTTCCTTTGTCAAGGACTCAGGGGCTACATAAAGTAAACGTGTTTTACCATCTAACACATCCTGCTTTACTTTTTGCATCTGTGTTTTGGTAAGCGATGAATTCAAAAAATGTGCAATTCCCTCTTCAGTACTAAAACCCCGCATTGCATCTACCTGGTTTTTCATTAAGGCTATCAACGGCGAAATGACAATAGCCGTACCATTCATAATTAAAGACGGCAATTGATAACATAATGATTTCCCTCCACCGGTTGGCATTAATACAAAAGAATCGTTCCCGTCAAGAACATTCCGAATAATTACTTCCTGGTTACCCTTAAATGAATCAAATCCAAAATATTGTTTGAGGTAATCCTTCAACGAAATATCAGCTCCTACACTCATGTCAATTTATAAAGTAAAAAGATTTAGGTTATGGATAAAATAAATAAAGATTTTTGTCCTGAACAAGTTTTTTATTTTTTTATAAAACATGTTTTAAACCGAAACCTTATTTGTTTATTGTAAAAATAAATACTTTTGTAATTATAAATTTACAATATTTTTTTTTAAAAAGATAAAAAAGCGACGCTTAAAATTAATAATATATTAATCAAATTTACATTGGGGTCACCAATTATTCATCAATACACAAAAAAATGGACATTAAAAAATTAGCCATAAACACCATTCTTCAGGAAGCTGAATCGATAAAGAAACTTGCCGGATACATTGACAATGATTTCGAAAAAATTATACAATTAATTTATAACAGTAAAGGGAGAGTGGTTATAACCGGAATAGGGAAAAGCGCAAATATTGCCAATAAAATTGTAGCTTCATTAAATTCTACAGGAACTCCGTCAATTTTTATGCATGCTGCAGATGCTATTCACGGAGATCTGGGAATGATTCAAAAAGATGATGTTATTATTTGCATTTCAAAAAGTGGCAATACCCCTGAAATTAAAGTGTTAGTCCCTATCATAAAAAGCCGCGGGAATATTTTAATCGGAATGGTTTCATCTACCGATTCTTTTTTAGCCAAACAAGCCGATTATGTTTTAAAATCAACGGTTGACAAAGAAGCCTGCCCCAATAACCTGGCCCCCACATCAAGCACTACTGCACAACTGGTTATTGGCGATGCGCTGGCAGTTTGTTTGCTTGAATACAGAGGCTTTTCATCCGAAGATTTTGCAAAAGTACATCCCGGTGGCGCCCTTGGAAAAAAACTGTACATGCGGGTAAGCGATTTGTACAAAAACAACGAATCACCAAAAGTGTCTGTAAATGACAATGTTAAAAATGTAATTGTTGAAATCAGCTCAAAAAGACTTGGTGCAACCGCTGTTTTGGATGAAAATAATCAATTAAAAGGGATTATAACCGATGGAGATATTCGAAGAATGTTACAAAAATTTAATACTTTCGAAAAATTAACAGCAAAAGATATTATGTCACCCAATCCCAAAACAATCTCCAAAGATGAACTGGCGATTAACGCCTTTAATCTTATGGAGAGCAATAGTATTACACAATTAATTGTGGTCCATAAAGAAAAATATCTGGGAATGGTACATTTACATGATATTTTAAAAGAAGGTATTGTATAGTATGGCACAAAAAACTAATATGACGTTTCTGGAACATCTTGAACAATTAAGATGGCACCTGATACGTGCATTTGCATCTGTTATAATTGTTGCTATTGTAGCCTTTGTTTTTAGTGATATCGTTTTTAACCATATTATTTTAGCACCCAAAAATCCTGATTTTTTAACCAACAGAATCCTTTGCCTTTTAGGCGATAAGGTTAATATATCCAAATTGTGTATTAATTCTGAACCTTTCCAGATCATTAATATTAAAATGGCGGGGCAGTTTACCATTCATATTACCATCTCTATTTTTGCCGGGATTATTATCGCTTTTCCTTATATTTTCTGGGAGTTTTGGAACTTTATTAAACCTGCATTATATGAAAATGAATTAAAACATAGCCGCGGAGCGGTAACCATTAGCTCTCTATTATTTCTTATAGGTATACTTTTTGGGTATTTTGTTATTGCTCCCTTATCCATCCACTTTTTGGGCACTTACAATGTCAGCGATCAGGTGTTAAATCAAATCAATCTTAAATCATATATCGGAACGGTAACTTCGGTAACACTGGCAGCAGGAATGATTTTTGAACTCCCTATATTAATTTTCTTTTTAAGCAAAGCCGGGCTGGTAACTCCTGAATTTTTGCGAAAATACAGACGACATGCCATTATTATCGTTATGGTGCTTGCCGCAACAATTACTCCTCCGGACATTTTTAGTCTGGTATTGGTTACCTTTCCTTTAATCATTCTTTATGAAGCGGGAATCGTCATATCAAAAAAAGTTGTAAAAAAAATGCAACCCTAATATTTTTAAGCTTATTTTTAATATTTGTTTAAACATTTCAGGATGAAGAGGAGTTGTTGTACCTGGTTGTTATTTATTATCTTTCTTCTGCAATCAACCCTGGTTTTGAGTCAAATGACCAAAGTACGAGGGATGATTAAAGATTCTGAAACGGGTGAGCCCATCCCATTCGTAAATGTCACCTTTCCTAATTCAACCATTGGTACCATCACCAATACTGCCGGTGAATACTTTTTAGAATCAAGACAAAGTTACGATTCCATTATCGCTTCCTTTGTGGGCTATAAACCCCAGGTTAAAGCTATTAATGCACTCACCTACCAGGTAATAAATTTTAAGCTTGAATCAAACGTATATGAACTCGAAGAAATCATAGTACTACCTACCGAAAACCCGGCACATCGAATAATAAGAAATATCATCGCTAATAAAAAAAACCATAACCCCCGAAAGTACGATTCATATACCTATGAGTTATACAATAAAATTGAAATTGATGTAAACAATGTAAACGATAAGTTAAAAAACCACAGGCTGCTAAAAGATTTTCAGTTTATCTTTGATTACACCGACACATCGGCCATCACCGGAAAACCTTACTTACCTGTTTTTATCACCGAATCTTTTTCTGAATACTATTATCAAAAAAACCCAAAGGTAGAACGAGAAGTTATTACAGCTACAAAAATATCAGGAATAGAAAACCAAAGCCTCTCGCAGTTTACCGGAAAGATGTATCAAAAAATAAATATTTATGAAAATTTTCAGCGCGTTTTTGAACCCGGATTTGTAAGCCCTATCGCCGATTTTGGGTTGTATTATTATAGATATTATTTAATCGAC
>JBNJFS010000121.1:0-6920 GCA_051747085.1 Bacteroidota bacterium | reverse complement strand
CGTATTTATATCAACTCAATTGGAACAAATTACTTCTGAAGTTGCCTTCTTGGGTTATATCAGTCCAATTATATTTTTTCTGGTCAAGTTAATTCCCTACGTCCTGTTTTGGTTGGTGCTTACTATTATTTATATGGTGATGCCCAACACCAAAGTTAATTTTAAATCGGCTTTTATTGCCGGAATCATTGCAGGTACCATTTTTGTTTTTGTACAATGGGCTTATATTCATTTCCAGGTTGGTGTTTCCAGGTATAATACCATTTATGGTAGTTTTGCAGCTCTCCCTTTATTTTTATTATGGCTGCAAATCAGCTGGTTAATTATACTTTTCGGAGCAGAAATATCTTTTGCCGTACAAAATGTTGAGCGTTACGAATTTGACCCGGATATTCAGAACCTTAGTTTATTTAGCGAACGGGTATTAACGTTAATGGTAGCACAGTTAATTGTTAAGCGTTTTGAACAAGGGGAAGAACCTTTAACCGATAAAGAGATAAGTCAGAAACTTGAAATTCCTATCCGTTTAGTGCGGGATATTCTTTTTGTACTGAGTGAAAGTAAGATTCTTGTAGAACTGGCTACCCTGCAATATAAAGAAAAAGCCTATCAACCGGCAAAGGATATTAATAAAATCACCGTAAGCTATATTCTGAATGCGATTGACCATAATGGAGTAGATAAGATTCTATCAGCAGATTTACCCGAGAAAGATCAAATCAAAAAATTGCTTAATGATTTTGATTTGGCGATACAAAATGCCAAAGGGACTATGTTATTAAAAGATATTGTTTAATTTTTTGTTTTGATTCTAAAAATTAAATAATCTTTTACCTTTGCCGGCATAAAATAGTGATGATGGAAAATTTTGATCAGGAAATAGCAGAAAAAGGCCTAGAACTACCTTTGGTTGAGGAATTTTATAGTTTGCAGGGCGAAGGTTTTCATACCGGAAAAGCAGCTTACTTTATCCGTATTGGTGGTTGTGATATTGGTTGTCGCTGGTGTGATTCGAAAATGTCATGGAACCCGAAATTACATCCCCTGGTTCATATCGATACCATTGTTGCCAATGCTTTAAAAACACCGGCCAATGCTGTTGTTGTTACCGGTGGTGAACCCAGCTTATATAATCTGGAACCGTTAACCTCACGACTAAAAAAACATGGAATAGATACTTTCATTGAAACTGCCGGGGCAAAACCATTAACCGGCATCTGGGATTGGATTTGTTTATCGCCTAAAAGGCAAAGTCCGCCTTTAAAAGAATATTACAAAATAGCGAATGAACTTAAAGTTATCATTTATGAAAATGAAGATTATCCATGGGCTGAAGAATGTGCTGCTAACGTAAGAAATGACTGTGTATTATTTTTACAATCGGAGTGGAGCCGGTATGAGCAAAATATCCCGGCAATTGTAGATTACGTAAAAACATACCCCAAATGGAATGTTTCGCTTCAGGCGCATAAGTTTATGCATATTCCATAATGGTCTGTTTTATTTCATAAAAAATTTGTAACTTCATTTTTTAATCATTTAAAAATCATTATATGAATAAGTTAATTCTTCTTTTTTTGATAATTGCAACCCCATATATAGTTTCGGCACAATATGATTATACCACCAATAATAAAAAAGCCATACAATATTATGAACAAGCGCTAAATGCTTTTGGTCGTATGGATTATTTTAATGCTGCTGATTTAATGCAAAAAGCCATAAAAAAAGATAAAAAGTTTATCGAAGCACATATTGTTCTTGCTGAGATTTATATGGATAATGGGAATGCAATTAAGGCCATTGAATCTTATCAAAATGCGATAGCTATTGACCCTGACTTTTTTCCCGGCATTTATTTTTCGTTGGGGCAACTGGAAATGATGGAACAAAATTTTGAATCAGCCGAAAAATATTTAGAAAAATATCTTACGTATAAAGATATAAAACCGATATCCCGCTCACAGGCTGAACGAACCCTGCAATCGTGTAAATTTGCCATCGAAGCAACAAACAATCCTGTACCTTTTAACCCTGTTGATTTGGGCGAAAATATAAATACAGAACATGATGAATATTGGCCATCTTTGACTGCAGATGAGCAGACATTAATTTTTACCCGCTTAATTCCCAAGGGCTTGATAGATTACTCGAACGGAGATGAAGAACAAGATAGACCATCCGTAAATGAACAGAACTTGCCTCCCGGCATGCGAAATGTTCAGGAAGATTTTTATATCAGTAATAAAGTTGATAGTCAGTGGACAAAAGCTGTAAATGCAGGTAAAACAATTAATACAGGAGGAAATGAAGGTGCTCAAACGATTACTGCCGATGGACGAACAATGTATTTTACCGCATGTAACCGGGCAGATGGTAAAGGACGATGTGATATTTACAGGTCTGAAAAAACGGGTGATAAGTGGTCTGTTCCGGTTAATATCGGAGCTCCCGTAAATACTGCTCACTGGGAGGCCCAACCTTCCATATCCCCTGATGGGAAAATTTTATACTTTGTTAGTAACCGCCCCGGAGGAATAGGGCAGAAGGATATTTGGAAAAGTGAACTTATGCCTGATGGCAGATGGACGAAACCCGAAAATTTAGGTGAAAATATTAATACCTCAGGTGAAGAACAATCTCCCTTTATTCATCACGATAATAAAACATTATACTTCTCATCTGATGGACTGATTGGAATGGGAGGATTTGACTTATTTAAAGTAAAGAAAAATGATGACGGAAGTTGGTCTAAACCCAAAAATTTAGGTTATCCCATAAATACTATTTATCATGAGGTGGGGTTAATTGTAAATGCAGCAGGAGACAGAGCATTTTACGCTTCTGATCGAATGAGGCATAAAGGGAGAGATCTTTTTACCTTTGAATTATATGATGAAATTCGTCCCAATCCGGTATCTTATTTTAAAGGTATTGTGTTTGATGCGGATACCAAAGAAAAGCTGGAAGCTCGTTTTGAATTAATAAACCTTGAACAAAACGAAACGGTTATGGAAGCTAAATCGGATATAGTTACCGGCGAATTTTTAGTTTGTATCCCAACAGATAACGATTATGCATTGAATATTTCCAAAGAAGGATATCTGTTTTATTCTGATAATTTCTCGTTAAAGGGAGTGTTCGAAATTTCGGATCCTTTTATTAAAGATATTGCTTTGAACCCGATAAAACCGGGCGAGAAAATTATTTTACGTAATATTTTTTATGCAACCGATTCTTATGAGTTAATCGATAAATCGAAAGCAGAACTTAATAAACTGACAAAATTTTTGGAAGAAAATCCCGGCTTAAAAATCGAAATATCCGGACATACCGATAATGTAGGAACCAATGCGTATAATTTAACCCTTTCTGAGAAAAGGGCTCAATCGGTCGTTAATTATTTAGTTGAACAAGGTATATCAATAGAAAGACTAACTTATAAAGGATATGGTGAGGAATCCCCTGTGGATACCAACGAAACGGAAGAAGGCAGGGCTAATAACAGACGAACGGAGATTAAAATCTTGAGTAATTAAAATATATCATGGAAGCTTTATTTATCAAACCCACTGAGGATAATCCAATGATAAAGCTTGATCCCAGCGAGGGAATCATGAATTTTTTGGGCAACTCAATGCCTGAAAATGCCCGTCTGTTTTATGATCCTGTTATCTTATGGTTAGATGAATATAATAATAATCCACACCGTAAAACAACATTTTCTTTTAATTTAAAAGTAATTAGTTCATCCTCAACCAAAATATTTTTTGATATCTTAACGAAGATAGATGAATTATATGAAAGCGGAAAATCAGAAGTTAATGTTCTATGGCATTATACCGTTTACGATGATGAAATACGTGAGATGGGTATGGATTATAAAGATTCGATGAATGTACCTTTTGAACTTGTTTTAATTGATGCAGGAGATTGAACTTTAATCCTCCTCAATTAATTTTTTTATTCTTTCAATCTGCATTTGTTTGTTTACCTCGCGTAAACTCAATGCTGTTTTAGTAAAGAATTGGTGATTGGTTAAAAACTTAACTTGCAATTTGTTCCAATCATTCAATGAGCCAATTTTATTTTGTTCTTTCATCTCTTTGTATAATGTGTTCGATACAGGGATAAAATCACTTCTTCCCAGGTAGTCCAAATCAGCATCACACATTATACTTTCAAGCAGGTTTTGGGGATTTGGAGGCAATTTAGTTGCCATAATCAGGTTACAAATCTCATCGATTTGTTCATCGGTATATTTATACTTAGGAAGATATTTCCGGGCAAGTTGTGTGCCGTTATATTCGTGTTCATCATAGCCGACAATATGCCCTGCGTCATGGAATAGAGCCGCTGTTTTAAGCAGTAGTATCGATTCATCATCCACCCCCTCTCCATATCCGATTAATTCGGCCTGATTTATCACATCAATGGTGTGCTTAAAATTGTGATAATATAAATGACGGGGTAATTCTTTTTCCAGTTTGTCTAAAACAATCTCTTGTAAATCAGTAAATTGACGTAATAAATATTTATTCCAGAAGATTTGATTGGGTTTATTCCCCGTTTTTCTGTTTTCGGAATAAGCCGGTTTTATGCGTTTAAGAAAATACATTTCCATATCCCCTTTATATTTTACAGGAATTTTGCCATTGTATTCAGAAACAAAATATTGTTTTACCAACTCGTAGGTCATAATGGAAATGTTGATTTGTCCAATTTCGCTGGCTGATGCCATTCGGGTGGCAATATGTACGGTGTCGCCTTTTAATTCATAATTGATTTTTCGGCGCCCTGAAAACGTTGCCGTAACAGGTCCGGTATGTATTCCAAGCTTCAAGTCCCAAAACTTTTTGTTTTGACTTTCATATTCTTGCTTTAGATTATTAAGATAATTTTGCATTTCTAATGCAGCAAGTACCACGTCAACCGGGTTTGTAATATTCTTTTCAGGAACACCACCGGCACACATATATGCATCGCCAATGGTTTTAATCTTCTCAATCTTGTATTTTTTTACAATCGTGTTGAAATGGAAAAATATCTTATCTAATTCATCAATAATGTCACTTGTTCCGGCCTGTTCAGATATTTTCTTAAACCCCTGTATATCCGCATATAAAACGGTTGCCATTTCAAACCGCTTGGTTCGGGTTTTTACATGTTCAGTAACTTCTTTTGGTAAATGATTTGGTGAGATGTTGGCAAGGATAGATTCTAACTTTTCATTTTGGTTTATCAATCCTTTGTTGGTTTCTATAAGCTCTTTGATTTGCGTGGAAAGATCTTTATTTTCTCTTAATAAATCGGCAATCTTTAGTACTAATTTTTGTTCTTGTTCTTTATCCATTTCCGAAAATCTGTTGCTGAATGACGAAGAGTATTTGTCGATTTATTCGTTTTAATCAAAATAATCTTCTTATTAGTTTATATACTATTTTTTTATAAAAAGGTTTAAAGAATTAGGATATTTTTTATGCAATTATTTGTTTTTATTTAAAGAAGTTGGGTAATTTTTTCTTCTAAAAAGCGAATGATTCTATAATGGATTTTTCTATTTATCTTTAATTTTGATGACTTTTTGTGAAATAGTACCTTTTTTTGAAGTTAATTTTAGGATATAAGTCCCTTTGGTTAGTTGGTTTAAATTATTAATAGTAAATGTTGAAACATGATAGGTTTGTTCTAATACCTTTTGCCCATTGAGTGTGAATAGTTGTATATTTATTTCATCCTTAATGTTGTGGTTAAATTCAACGGTTATTTTATTGGTAAACGGGTTAGGATAAATTTTAGCCATTGAATTAACGTCTGTTTCATTGAAGTTAAATGAAGAAGTAATCGTATCTTTTTGTAGGATAAAATCAGCTGTTACTGCTGATTGTTGGTTAACGACAATGTTTTTAATGGTATCGTTATAGTATCCATGGCTTGACGCTATAATATCGTATGTCCCGGTTTCAATCATTCGGTGATAATCTCCCAAATCCGGGTCTGTGAATACCATCGAGCTATCTAAATCCGTATCATGGCCTTCGATAAAAATCATGGCATCTAAAGGCTCTCCATCGCTGTTTTTTACGGTTCCTTTAATTCCATAAAGGCATGCTTTCAGGTACTGAAACAGTGCTTCTTTATTATAATCCCAGTAATCGGGTAACGTACTTCCTGAAATAAATTTAGTACTGGAAATTTCCAAGGTTATTTCACGACTGTTATGAAAGTAAGTATAATAATCCTGTCTGCTCCCATAAACCGGATACCAGTCTGCACCATTAGTTATTCCGTTATTCTGATCGGTAAAATATCCGGCAGGTGAATTCTTTTGTGCTGAGGTAGCATAATCTCTGGATACACCGATAAACCAGTTATCATCAGGATGCCTTCGATAGGTGTGATCCCAGGGGTAATTAGCCAATTCAATTCCTCCATGGAAGTTGGCACTTAATACAAAATGATGATCCCGGGCAAAATTCATCATGGCTTCTGTCTCCGGTTGGTATGCATTACCATCGGGATGAATCCCATTCGCCGGATCAGGGAAATTACGGTTTAAATCAACACCATTTGCATTAGAACGGGTAGGGTAGGAGATTGTTTGGTTATCATTACCATACGTGCCATCCGGATTGGCATTAGGATTAATATAAATTTCTATTTCGTTAACCAGGTTGGTAATCTCCGGTTCGGTTTCGTAAGCGGTTACTAAAGAATCAATGAATCTAAGCATTAATACATATCCGGTGGTTTCATCCCCATGCATTGTGCTGGTATAAAAGAATTCAGGTTCTTCCTCTTCGGTATTAATATTATCTGAGATTTTTAATGCCAGCAAATCTCTGCCATTTACTGTAGAACCAATATTTATCACCTTACATATTTCAGGGTAGGTTGTTTCGTAATGGTTCATCATTTCA
>JBNJFS010000120.1:0-6958 GCA_051747085.1 Bacteroidota bacterium | reverse complement strand
AGGTCCCGAATTAAAAAACCATTTTAATAAAATGTTTTAATTACAATTCGAGGATGCTGGAAAAAATATAAAAAAATTTCATTTTTTTGTTTTTTTAGGCATTAGCGCGCCACGTTCGGGACGTGGAGGCCGTGAGTTCGAACGTTTTATCTTCACGACCGGCAGGGAGTAATCTCACCATCCCGACTTTTAAAACACTAATTAAGCTGATTATCAACGGATTAATTTTTTTATTCCATAAGTAATACTAAAACTTATACTTTCAACTTAAATTCCTTTTCTTAATTGTTTCTTTTCCGACTGCTCTTTTTTCTCCTTCAACCTTTTTTCTTTAGAAGCACGGGTAGGTTTGGTTTTCTTACGCTTTTTAGGTTTTTTCAGCGCTTTCTCAAGTAACTCAAAAAACAATTCAATCGCCTTGTTTTTATTTCTCAATTGAGTACGCTCTGAATCAGAAGTAATGATCAAAATGCCTTCGTTGGAAATTCTGTTTTTTAACTTTTTAAAAATCCTGTTTTTTTCATCCCCGGTTAAAAATTCAGAATGATCGATATCAAACCGTAACTCAACCTTAGTGGAGACTTTATTCACATTTTGCCCTCCGCTACCGCTACTCCGAACGGCCTTAAAAGTTAATTCACTGAGAAGTAATTCTTTAGAAATCATTAAACAATAATAAAAATTTTACGTTTTATAAACAAATTATGCTCAAACATCATCTAAAGATATAATTTTGCAAAAAATATATTCTTAATTAATAATCAACTATTTTGAAAGATTGATAAATGTCGAAGTATGAAAGAAAAATTTATTATGATAACCCTCTTTGTTTTAATTTTTATCCTTGTTGTTGATTTATACACATTTAAAGGGATAAAACTACTTGCCTCAACCATTGAAAACAATATTATAAAATATGGAATTTACATTATATACTGGTCAGTTCCTCTCCTGCTATTATCATTTTTAATCTATTACAGGGCTTTAGCTCCCTTTGAAAGAGAACCGGCAATATTTAAAAACTTTTTTTTACTTGGCGGATTTTTTATTCTTTTCTATGTTCCCAAACTGGTTTTTATCATTTTTCATCTTGCCGAAGATATTATTCATATAGGTAAATGGGTAGCCCAGAAAATTTCTTCCGAAGCAAATGTTTCAATTTCCGGACAAGAACACGAAATATCCAGGGCTAAATTTTTAACCCAGATAGGAATTATTACTGCTGCTATTCCTTTTGTCTCCATTTTATTTGGAATGGCTAAAGGGCGTTTTAATTTCAGGATTTCTCATGAAAAACTATCATTCAGGAACCTCCCTGAATCTTTCGATGGATTTAGAATCATCCAGATATCTGATATCCATATTGGAAGTTTCTATGGTCACGAAGGTCAGGTAAAAAAAGCGGTAGAACTTATCAACGAACAAAAACCTGATTTAATCCTTTTTACGGGTGATTTGGTGAACAATTTTGCCGAAGAATTAAACGGCTGGATTCCCATATTCAAACAATTAAAGGCAAAACACGGAATGTATGCTGTACTGGGCAACCATGATTATGGCGATTATTATGACTGGAAAGATGAGGATGAAAAGATTCAGAATCTTGAACGCATAAAACAAGCATTTAAAGAAATTGGTTTTAAACTACTATTAAATGAAACCAGTGAAATAGAAGTAAATAACGAAAAATTTGCTTTAATTGGGATCGAAAACTGGGGATTGCCCCCTTTTCCACAATATGGTGATTTAGAATTGGCCATGAATGGATTAGAAGAATCCGGTTTCAAGCTATTAATGTCGCATGACCCATCCCATTGGGATGCTGAAGTAATAAAAGATACAACGATTGATTTAACCCTTTCAGGGCATACCCATGGGATGCAATTCGGAATTAATATTGGTAAAAAACAGTGGAGTCCTGCCAAATTTAAATATCCGCGATGGGCTGGATTATACCAGGAAAAAAATCAATATTTATATGTTAACCGTGGTTTTGGATATATCGGGTTTCCCGGACGTGTAGGCATGCCACCGGAAATTACGGTAATTGATTTAAAAAAAATATAAAAAAAGAGGTTGTTTCAAAATGAATTGAAACAACCTCCTCTGTATTTTATAAAAATGAACTTATTGAGGTAGTTGTACCATACCAAATAATGAGTCATACGTTCCATCGGAATAAACAATAAGGAAATCTCCATAAAGCCCCATGTCACCAATAATATCTATAGGAGTTGGTGGAGCATCCTCAGGGTCTACTTGTATTACATCAAAGACAATGTCGGCAGCAAATCTGCCATCGATTGATATATCTATAGAAATTTTAGAATTCATTGAATTTTCTAAATTTTCAGCAGTAGTAGGATTCGTTTTATAATTTTCAATAATCTGATTAATCTCATTTATTCTTATTTGTCGAACGTTTAATGCTACATTCTCAACCTGTAAATACCCGGTTAAATTAACAGGTTCATCTATCATATTGTTTGATTCAAAAGTAGCTACAGCTTCAACTCTTAGAATTTGGGTATTTCCATAGAGAACTTTAGTATCAGATATTGTCGCAGTGTAATTAGAAAAACTAAAATTAAAAGTAAAAGTAAATGGCAGTATTCCACCACTAACATTAATAGATTTTGGTTCTCCTGCAGCTTCACCACTCTCAACCCAGGAGGCAGTCAATGAAAGGTACGCAGCTTCAGTATCATTAACATATAAATCTGCTTCAATTGACGTTGGCTGATACCATGTGTCATAATCATCTTGTATTTGAACTTCCTGGTAATCATTAATCGTTAATTGAGCTTCATTCTCTTCTAACGGATAAATAAAAACTAATTTATCCGTCGGCTCAGAACTATAATCCCATTGCTGATCTGTGTTATTCCAGGTATAAGTTCCTACCTCAGAAAAGGATAAAGCAGCACCGTCAGCTTTAGTCTCCTCTGATTTAAATTTCAAGTAATTGGCAGGCAGAATGAATTTCTTAATATTTTCAATCATTCGGTTACTTTCTGAAGAGGATTTTTGAATAAATGGATCATGAATACGCATTAAAGAATCGAATGCAGAAACGGCACCCATTCCATCTGTTGCTTCCATTTCGTTCATATAAACGAACATATCCTGACTCATTTGAGTCATTTGATCTCTTGCCTCATCGGGTGATAATGGGTCATCATCATCATCGCTACAAGCAATAAAGAACACTGATGCCAGCATAAGCATCATGGCTAAAAGTTTTTTCATGTTTTTCATAATAATCATAGTTTTGGTTTGCATTTTTTCAATAGATGTAAAAAATAGCCTAAAGGTTTCGTGCATTTAAGATTTATTTTATCAGAAACGTACGAAATATTACTCATAAAATCAAAATTAGTGCCAAAAATGTAGCGTTCAAACTCTAAAAAACTAAATTGTTCTCATAAAATAACTACTTATGATATGTGAAATATATCATTCATGAATTTGAAAGTAAATAATTCTATTAGAATACAGCGAAAACTATTGGTTAATTCATAAAAAAAATTAACCACATTGTCAAATTAACTGTCCTGAAACATAAAAAATTCAGGATGCTTATATTTAAGTTGTGAATTTTACATTTTGAATATTAAACAACAACATCAAAAAATTTCGTCTGTTCTTATCTTGCTCAATTCATATGTCCTTCAATTGCATTTCGCACATCCTCAATTATAATTTTAATACATGATATCTTAATTAAGATTCTGCTTTAATTGTTCACACAGAGTAATCGCTTTATCAATCATTGACTTATCGAGCATCCAACCAAGAGACATAAAAACCGATAAACATGTACGTCCTTTTAACTCATCGGTAAACTCAGGATTAATTACATTATATCCAATATGTAGTAAGTTTTCGGAATTCAGGAAATCCTGAATCTCCATTTGAATTCTACCGCTACTAAGCAACTTATGGGTATCCATTTCATGATTAGACTCAACATAAACATTGTTATCAAAACTACTGTTCCCGGTCCTGAATCGTTGTGCATTCTTTTTAAAACTTAATTTATCAAAAATATTTCTTTTTCTAATAAGCAAGCGATAGTTATAATTACCATCAACAGGTATAAATATTCCGCTATAAGTTCTGTATTTATCAAAATCCCCCGCTGATTTATTTGATATAAAATAGATATTTTTCAACTCACTAATCTTTATAATTACTCTTCGGGTATAATGCCCATACCTAACATTTATTTCTTTTTCATACACAGTTATATCCCAATTCTCTCTTTTAGCAATTTCTCTTAAAATATCTTTTGGTAATTTTTCTTCATCCATTGATTTAATTTTTTTATTATATTGATTTTAATTTCTCTTTTAGTAATCAACCTTTCTTACATAGAAAACATTTCAATCAACATTCTCCGTTTTTATTTTTCTGAAAAAATGTCCGGTCGAAAGAACTATTATGAGTAACACAAAATGAATGGCAGCCACAATTACCGGATGAGGAGTAAATATAATTGCAAAATTTACCGACGCATGAAAAAGGATTAATATCAAAACGTTTCCATTGGTTTTATTAAAGAACCAGGTGCTAATAAAAGAAGCAATGAATGTCCAAATTACTACAGCCGGAATATTTTGTATTGTATAATTTTCGACCAATGTAAAATAACCAATATGCCAAACAGACCAAGCAATCCCTATAAATAATGAAGCAATAAAAGGATTGTATTTCATTTGCAATTTCTTAAGAGCAAAACCACGCCAGCCAACTTCCTCGCCAATTCCTGCATAAAATATAATAGAAAACAAAAACAAAGGAATAAGAACGACCAGATTGATATCAGGCAGTTCTATTTGTTCTGGGAATAATTTGGTGGAAATCAAAACTCCTGCTAATTTTAATGCAGGATATAATGCAACAGCTAAAATATACCAAAAAACTTTTGTTTTAGGGATATTTACGAGTCTGTCTATCGAATTAGCTCCTTTGTTTACCAATACTTGTATGATGAAATATATAAAGGTAAGTGAAATAATTACCGATATAATGGGATTTTCAGAGAGTAATTGAGTTATTCTATTTTGATAATATGTATCACCATATAGCAACGCAATAATAATTATACAAAGGATTACGGCAATAAATGGCAGATAGGATTTTATTTTAACAGGCTTATCCTTTGGCCTGTTTATTACGGTTAAAATAATTGCTACGAAGGCAGGTGCAAAGTATCCAAATTGTGTTAGCACCATTTTTATTGACCCACTTTGCTCTTTTGCTACAGACCACAACAATACGGATATTATGATAGTTAAGATACTAAAAGCAAGAAACTGAAATTTTGTAAAGAATGTTTTCATACTATTATTTTTAATGATTAAACAGCTAAATTTTGGCCAATTGTTTTCAAACTTCGTTTTCTTATCATTGGCTATCTATAGGCTTATATCTTTTTAATGGCAAGCAACTCCCTGCTATTAGGGGCAAAATGAAATTCAACTTTATCCTTTTCTTCAACTCTCTCCCACAATTCTTTATCAACTCTATACTTCACGTTTTCAACAATTATGGCATAATTGGTAAAAGCATTTATTTCTTTATAAAAAGGGCTATTTTTACCATTCGTTGAAAATCCGGCCGAACTACCAGCCTCATAATCTTTCTGTGCTGTCTTTTTATCAATCGTTTGAATAAGAACATCCTTTTCTCCGGTTCTTAAATCACTCCAAAACTTTCTATTGGCCAACCATAATATAATTAAACTCATCAAAATTCCTACAGGAGTTAAATAAATAAGACCTCCCTCTTCATTTTTAAGTATGGTTATAATCCAAGGGGCCAAAGAAACTATAAACGTCAAAAAACTAATGATAAATCCTATCCTTGCCGATCCCTTTAGTTTTTTTCTATCTTGCCGGGTTAATTTCCTTTTCACAAAAAATAATTTAAGTTAAACAATTATTATTGCATTTCATATCAAGCTTTAAAATCATCGATTGATTATTAAGAGTCGATCATTCCTCCTCAGAAGATTTTTTATCAGCCTTTAATCTTCCTGCTTCTTTTAAGGCTTTCGTAATAATCCACTCTAACTGACCATTTGTACTGCGAAATTCATCCGCAGCCCATTTCTCGAGCGCTTTCATCTTTTCTTCACTCATCCGCAGCACAAATGATTTCTTTTTAGGCATATTTTTTTAATGATTTAAGGTTCCGGTATTAACTACTGGCCGTGCAGACTCATCAGAACAAAGCACAACCATCAGATTACTCACCATTGCGGCTTTATCATCCTGGTCCATATCAATAATTTTCTGGACAGAGAGCTGCTGCAAAGCCATTTCTACCATACTCACAGCACCTTCGACAATTTTATGGCGTGCAGCTACAACTGCTGTAGCCTGCTGTCGGCGTAACATTGCACTGGCAATTTCTTCCGAATAAGCAATATAATTAATTCTTGCTTCAATAACATGAATTCCGGCCATATCAAGGCGTTCAACAATCTCTCTTTCCAACTCATTATTCACTTCTTCAACACCAGAACGTAACGTTATTTCCGCATCTTCATCTTCAAAATTATCGTAAGGATATTGTCCTGCCAATTTTCTTAAAGCTGCTTCGCTTTGCACAATAACAAAATGCTCAAACTCATCAACTTCAAATACAGCTCTAAAAGTATTTTCTACTTTCCAGACTAAAACAACTCCTATCTTGATCGGATTTCCTACTTTATCATTTACTTTTATAGGGTCACTGTCAAAATTTCTTGCTCTGAGTGAAACTTTTCTTTTCGTAAAAAAAGGATTTACCCAAAAGAATCCATTTTTTTTGGTAGTTCCTTTGTAGGCGCCAAATAAAACAAAAACGCCAGATTCATTTGGATTAATAATAACAAATCCGATAGAAAGAAAAGCGCCAAGTAAAATCATAAAAATAAACCAGGGATTCCCCAAAAAGACCATACCGGCAA
>JBNJFS010000119.1:0-6960 GCA_051747085.1 Bacteroidota bacterium | reverse complement strand
GCATACACATAAATTTCAGCATTCTCATCATATTGTTTATCAAAGTGAACATTGTGAGTGTTTTCAAACAAACTTATAGATTCTTCCAGTTTTCTAATAATATTCACTTTTTGAGCCTTTGCCCGGGGCATTTTAGCAAAATTGGAGAACTCTGTAGCAATCTTCGACAAATTATTTATCTGGCTTATTAATGAATTGGAGAAACGTTCGATCCGCTGGTCAAAATCAGGGGCTTGTTCTTTCCATGCCTTTTGTAAATATTGAACCGATAATTTCATCGGGGTTAGCGGATTTTTAATTTCGTGAGCAATCTGCTTCGCCATTTCGCGCCATGCTGACTCACGCTCCGATTTTGCAAGTTTTTCGGCATTATCGGTCAACTCACTAACCATCCGGTTGTATTCTTTGATTAAGCTCCCAATCTCATCCTGACTTTCATAAAAAATAGGTTCGTTCTTTTTACCCAAGTCAATAGCCCGGAATCTCTCCTGGATAAGTTGCAGGGGCTTAGTAATATTATTAGAGACAAAAATGGCAATAATGATCGATAATAAAATTAAAAAGAAATAAATATTCACCACAGCCACAACAATGGTGTATATTTCTTTCCGCAGAGCGCTTTGTTTTGTAAAATAAGGTAAATTTAAATACGCTAACAATTCGTTGTTATCATTTACAAAAGGCACATAGGCTGAGTAATAGGTTAACTCTCCAATATGTTCTTTATGTATATATTTACCCATTTTTTGGATAACCATTTTTCGGTAAGCTTCCACATTCATCTTATTACCCATCAATCCTTTTTCAAAAACCTGTGGACGTGAAGAAGCAAGAAGGTTTCCATTGGGTTCATATAAGTTAATATCGATATAAAACACGCTGGAAAATTTATTTAACAAATAGGTAAGATAATCGGTATAATCTTGATCTAGTTTATATTCACCACCCAGCTTATGCTCCATTTCCACTAATACCGATTGTAATTTTTCGCCTATACTTTCATGCAGATTTCGTTCAAATTGTTTAAAATTATAAAATAAAGTCCCTGAACCCACTAAAATGAGCGATAGGAAAAGCAATCCAATCATGGAAACCTTTATTTTATTTTTAAAATCGTATCGGAAATTTTTTACGTTATGCGGAAATCTAAGAATAAAAAAGATAAGGGTATAAAAGATATAGTAAAATACAAAAATATAAGAAAAGGATGCCAGGGTATCAATAAAAGTAACTTTCGTATTACTAATTACAATACTGGTTTCATTATCGATTTTATAAATTAAATGTTCAAAATCATTATCGCTGGTAAAATAAAATTCTTCATCGGAAGTCCATTCCTCAGGGTAAACCAACTGATAAGAATATTCTCCGGATTGAGTAATCAACTGATTGTTCTTATATTTAGCATACGAGTAATCCGACAACATGGACGAACGACCCATTTTTTTATCGAGCAATAACTCAGGATAACCTAACTCCTGACTAATTAGCTTGGAATCTAAAGTAATAAATAACGATACTTCATTATTCCATTCGGGTTTATAAAACACTAACCTCCCCAAATAACTTATACGACCGTTTAAATTGTCGAGAAAACAGAAATTACTTCCTTGCAGTTTATTCCCTTCATTTTCTAATAAATTATCAAAAAAAGAATAACAATGAACAATCTCTGTGCTGTTCTCGTAATTAACGGTTAATTCATCATTGGGATTACATACCGAAATCTGAAGGTCATATTTTCTGAAATAGCCGCTAAAATAGTTCATTTGCAGATGCTCTAAAATAGCTCCCTCGTTTTGGATATGCCATGTTAATAAATCGCGAATAACGGTATCACTGGAGATTTCCGTTTCGATACTTTCCAGGAGCATTTCAGCTACCTGATCCTGTTCATTGGCTAAATTTACAACCAATACTTTACGGGTTTCCTGGTCTTTTTGCCGATTTACGATAGTAATAAAGGTAACGGTATAAATAGCGAAAAGAAGCAATAAAAACATTCTTATTGCATAAGTAAATACCCTCTTTTTAATTCGGAGATAAACAATAATAAAATAAAAGAAAGCGAAAAAAGCGATGGAAAAAATCTCAAATTTAAAATCCAAAAAAGGAAGAAACAGAGACAACACAATAATAAATGGTAAAGAGAAAGCTGCAAACGGTTTAATTTCAAAATAATTCTGCAGGTTACCGGCAAAACAATCAATGAGTAAAAACAAACCTGACGAAAATAATACAATCACTAAAAATCCAATAAGACTATAAAAGGAGAGATCGTAAAACTGATATACATCAAAGGAGATACTTGAATGTATAATCAGACTTTTAAATAAATAGTGCAACATTAGAAAATACCCAAAGGTGATAATAACCGACAAGGCAAGATATAAATACTTTGAAATACTCCCCGAAGAAAAATTTATTTTTCTTTCTTTATACACGAATACAATAATAAACAATATAATGACCGCGTGTAAGAGCAAATCTCCTAAAGAAGGGACTAACGATGAAATGGCAAACTTATGAGGTTGAAACAACTCCAAATGACTAAAAACAGACGGGAGATTATAATTGAGCATCAAAAACCTGAAAGCTATTAAAAATCCTGAAAGAATAAATAATACAAAACGCCTTTTTTTTGTAGAATCTATTTGAAAGATGACTGAATAAATAAACCCAAAAATAAAAAGCAAAGCCAACAAATAGAAAACGGAGGATATAATAATATAGGTTTTGTTATATCCGTATTTTGATGTTAATAATAATGAAAACAAATAATTCCCGTCATTGTCTTTTATCCCATAACCATCATCAGGATTATCAGAAACTGAATAATCGGAGGGCAAACCATACGTTTCATGAAAATTGTTCTTAATAAAATCATTCGAAAAAGAATATTGATTTTTAATTAAGATTAATCCTACAATCTCAATATTATTAATTTGATTAGATTTTGAAACATACCAGCCATTTTCCAATTGCACCAGCGAATGAAAAATCGTATCCTTCGGTTTTACATTTTGGATTGGAACAAGATTATCCGACCAGTATTTTAAGGTATCATTAACATATCCCAGAAATACAATCCCTTCGTCTTCAAAAAAATTGGAAGGAATCAAATCGGGAGAAGCCATTAAGTCTTCAATATTTCCTGTTTCAACGTTCTTTGAAAGCAAATCAATATAATCCTCTGCTATATTCAGTTTATTTAAAACAATGGATTGAAATTTTTTAATTTCATTGGTTTCTCTGGTCTCATATTGGATATTTAAGTTTAAAACAATGGCAATGGCCAGCGAAGTCAGAAATGCAAAAAAATATTTTCCCCGTATATTTTTTCTAAAATTATCCATACCAAGAATACCTCAAAAACAAAGCCAATTTTAATTTATAATAAAAACAGATTTTAAATATAGTTATTTTTATTGATGATGATAGGGTTCTCCTTTTAAAATAGTCATTGCTCTATATAATTGTTCAATAAATATTAACCGAACCATTTGATGAGAGAAAGTCATTTTTGACAATGACAACTTAAAATTACTACGCTGATATACAGCATCTGAAAAGCCATAAGCTCCACCAATAATAAAAACCACATTTTTTAGCCCGGTCATCATTTGTTTTTCCATCCATCGGGCAAAACTAACGGAAGAAAATTCTTTCCCATGTTCATCCAACAGCACCACAAAATCTGAATTCTTTAATTGAAGTAAGATCAACTCCCCTTCTTTAATTTTTTGCTGATCCATGTTGAGTTTTTTTGTGCTTTTAAGATCAGGAATAACTTTTGTTTCGTAAGGTAAATAATGAATCACCCGCTGTTGATAATCGTCAAATCCCTTGATTACAAAATCCTTAACTGTTTTACCAACCATTAAAAGTTTAACTTTCATTTGATATAAACATTTTAAATTTTCATAAAAATGATATCTATATACAGCGTTTTATTAAAATTGGGAATCCAATCATTTTTTTATATTTTTATTCAATAATTCAATTTATTTTCAGAATTTAATAACAATATGGTTCGGTTTTTGCATTGCTAATATGGCAAACTTAAGATAATTTACAATGAAAACCTTAAAAAAAGCAACACCATTAATAATCCTGTTTACACTATTTTTTAATTTAGGTTCATTTTCTTTAAGCCAGGAAATACCCCGAGACATAGCCATCGCATTTAAAGTGGGGAATGCTGATGAACTTTCCCGCTATTTCAACAATACAATAGAGCTTGTAATTCTTGATAAAGAAGATGTTTACAGCAAAGTACAGGCCAAACAAATTATTGATCAATTTTTTGTGGATCATCATCCCAAGAGTTTTGAATTTGTCCATCAGGGAGGGAAAGAAGAATCAAAATTTGCCATCGGTAAACTGATTACTTTTAATGGGACATTCCGTGTTTATTTATTAATCAAACTTAAAAACGACAAATCCTTTATTCATCAATTAAGAATTGAAACTGAAAATGAATAATCAAACGCTTGAAACAATTCTAAGAAATGCTATAAAAGAAGATATTGGAGATGGCGATCACTCCTCCAAATCCTGTATCCCTGAAGATGCAAAAGGCAAAGCACAACTTTTGATCAAACAAAAAGGGGTTTTAGCCGGACTGGAGATTGCCAAAGAAGTATTTAATTCAATGGATACCACCTTAAAGTTTGAACAATTTCTTTTTGATGGTAATCATATTAATCCGGGAGACAGAGCATTTATCATTAGCGGAAAAATTCAATCTATATTACAAGCCGAAAGGTTAGTGCTAAACATCATGCAACGAATGAGTGGTATTGCAACAGTAACCAGTGAATATGTAAAAAAAGTAGCCGGAACAAAAGCCCAAATATTAGATACCCGGAAAACAACCCCGGGTTTTCGTTATATAGAAAAACAAGCGGTAAAAATTGGAGGAGGCGAAAATCATCGTATGGGACTTTATGATATGATTATGCTTAAAGATAATCATGTAGATTTTGCCGGAGGTATTAAACCGGCCATAAAAAAAGCCAACGCGTATCTTCAGCGAACAAATAAAAATATAAAAATTGAAATTGAAGTTAGAAATATTAACGAACTAAAGGAAGTTATTGAAACCGGCGGAGTACACCGAATAATGCTCGATAATTTCTCGCCCGAACAAACCAAAGAAGCTGTACAACTAATTAATGGACACTACGAAACCGAATCTTCGGGAGGAATCACACTTGACAATATCCGGGAATATGCCGAAGCCGGAGTAGATTATATTTCGGTTGGAGCATTAACCCATCAAATAAAAAGTTTGGATATGAGTTTAAAAGCTATTTAATTTACATAATCATTAAATAGTTTTTTATAAAATGACTCAGTCTGGAAAAACGAAATACAAATTTTTTAACCAGAAAATTCATTATTATAGTCATAAAGCCAAGGAGATTTCAATCCCCGGATTTAACAGAGTACCTATTTATTACGTTATTAAATTCTTTTTTTCCGGAATAAAAAATGGCTATTTAGCTACAAGAGCCTCGGCTATAGCATTTAATTTTGCACTGGCTATTTTTCCCACCTTACTCTTTCTATTTACCTTAATACCGTTTATTCCCGTAGAAGATTTACAAACGGAAATATTACAATTAATCCATGAATTTTTACCACAAAATGCCTATCAATATTTAGAGTCAACCCTGGTATCTACCTTAACGATTAAAAAAGGAGGAATTTTATCCTTTGGAGCATTAGCCAGTTTATTTTTCTCAACAAATGCTATTCATGCCTTAATACAAGCATTTAATAACACTTACCACAGTATTGATACCCGAAACTGGACAGCCATACGTATGGTTTCCACCTTTCTGGTTTTTATTTCTTTTATTTTAGTAACAACCTCGGTAACCCTAATCATTTTTGGGCAATCGGTATTAACTAAATTGGTTGACTTAGGATTGCTCGAAATGGACCTTACCTATTACCTTATTACGTTTGGTAAATGGATCGTTATCATAGCAATGTTCTTTTTTACCATATCATTCTTATATTATTTTGCCCCGGCAAAAAAATCAGAATGGAAATTTATTTCAGCAGGTTCTACACTTGCAACCATATTAGCACTTTTAACTTCGCTTGGTTTTTCGTATTTTGTAAATAATTTCGGACAGTATAATAAATTATACGGTTCCATTGGAACATTAATGGTTATCTTATTGTGGTTATATTTTAACTCTTTTGCCCTGATTCTGGGGTTTGAATTAAATGCCAGCATCAATAATGCGAAACTTAATAATTCGAAATAAACGAACCTTGCTATGGAAAAAAAATACGACGAAATAAGAAATGAGTATCAGAAAAAAAAGCTTCAAAAAAAAGATGTACATGCTGATCCCTTTAAACAATTTATCCATTGGATGGATGAAGCCATAAAAGCAGGAGTTAAAGAACCAACAGCTATGTCGTTGGCAACAACCGGCAAAAATTCACTGCCTTCAAACCGGATTGTTTTACTTAAAGAAGTTCAAAACCAGGGTTTTATTTTCTTTTCCAATTACGAAAGTAAAAAAGGGCATCAACTAACAGAAAATCCGTATGGTAGCATCCTCTTTTTTTGGCCTGAGCTGGAAAGACAAATACGTATTGAAGGCAGAATAGAAAAAACATCTAAAGAAATTTCGGACAACTATTATTTAACAAGGCCTGCAAAACGAAGAATCGGAGCCTGGGCTTCACCACAAAGCCGGGAAATCCCCAATCGTAAACACCTGGAGGATCTTCAAACGGAATACGAAAAGAAGTTTGAAGGGGAACCTCCACAAAGACCCGATAACTGGGGTGGATATATATTAATGCCCTACACTTTCGAATTCTGGCAGGGTCGCCCTAACAGGTTACACGACCGTATAGAGTATTATTTAGATGACAGTGACTGGAAATTAAGAAGACTTGCTCCTTAACAATATTTTAATTTTTTTTCAA
>JBNJFS010000118.1:0-6963 GCA_051747085.1 Bacteroidota bacterium | reverse complement strand
CGAAAAAGTAACCGAGATGGATAAATTTGTCGACTATGGTGTGATGATGACACCTGGATTGGTGGTGAATGGAAAAGTATTGTCGCAAGGCAAGATACCCGTAAAAAGCACCCTTGAAAACTGGTTGAAATCAGCTGCTGAATAGGCTTTAGAAGCAAGGAATAAGGTAAATCCTGCAAATCGAAAAACGACTCGTTGGTTTTGGAATTGTGCACCAGGAAGCTTTAGACAAAACCATGTTCGAAGATATGGCAACTCTTCGTCAGGTGAGCTAAAAGCTCTTTACCTGTTCCTGCTTATAACAGCTGGGGTTGAACCGGTTATTTTATGATGGAGGAAAAAATTACTAGATGGAAGTATTTGATTTCTATAAAATAAAGGGGCATCCTTATGAAGAATGACATGAAAACGTGCTATATAAACCTGAAGATTTTAAAAGAAGGGTGATTTATCTCCCGGAAAGGGGACTATACCCGAATGCAACATATAAAAACACGTGTATTTGTGATAATGCAGGGACAGGTTGATATGATAGTAAGCGGACAGGTGCGCAGCCTAAGCGAAAACCAGTGTCTGCTATCTGAACTTGCTGAGTTTTCAATGAAATTGAAGAAAGGTGCAAAACGAATGGGCTTCCAAATAATAAAAAACAGAAGGGTAAGTCATTATGCTGGCGATAATCATTCTTAGCGCAGTGTTAACCTTTATTTCTTTGGTAATTGATCGAAAAAAAACGATTAAAGGAATTAAAAAAGGACTGATGCAGTTTTTTAAACTACTGCCTACGATTTTAATGGTAATTATCAGCATCAGTGTTGTGCTACATTTTGTTAATAATGAAATGCTTGTTGAATATCTAGGAAAAAATGCCGGCTGGGAAGCTTATATTTCCGCTGCTATACTCGGTTCCATTTCCCTGTTACCCGGATTTATTGCTTATTCATTGGCCGGAATCTTAGTGAAAACCGTTGTGAGCTATGGCGTTATAGCCGTTTTTATCACCACTGTGATGATGGTGGGCGTTTTAACCATTCCCATTGAAGCCAAATATTTTAGCATAAAAGTCACGCTCATGCGGAATGCCCTGAGTTTTATCGGGGCTGTTATTGTCGGTGCGGCAATGGTTCTTGTTTATACAATCAGTTAAGCATATGAAGGAATTAGTTAAAAAATATAGATTCGATTTTCCAATAATAATTGCTTTTGCAATTTTTACTGTAGCCTCTTTTTATTTTCATTTTAATCCGGGGATGGAAATTTTCAAAGATAATTTCTGGATGTTCTTAAAAGAAATGATTTTCGTGTTTCCGGCGATGTTCATACTGATAGGCCTTTTTGATGTTTGGTTACCTAAAGAGCGGGTACAAAAGCATATTGGCGAATCTTCGGGAATAAAAGGATGCTGTTCATCATGTTGCTCGCGTTTCTCCAGGGGGACCTTTGTATGCGGCTTTCCCTGTGGCTCATCTGTTATGGAAAAAAGGCTCTTCACCGGTAAATGTTTTCATCTATTTAAGCGCATTTACAACAGCCAAAATTCCTTTGCTTACTTTTGAAATTGGATTCTTGGGATTAAAATTTTCTCTACTGAGGATACTGATCACTATTCCTGTTTTTATCCTTATCGGGATACTGATGGGAAGGTACTTTAAAAAGAATAACTGTAAAATTAATGACGTTTAAACTCGATAAAATTAAAAAATTATGGCATGGTTAGTAGATTATCCCAGAGAGAAACTCAATTGGAACCCTACTATTGACCTTTCAAAATGTGTAAAGTGCGGGATGTGTATGAACTGCGGAAAGGGCGTTTACTCCTGGACAAAAGAAGGCCCTGTAGTGGAAAATCCACTCTCGTGTGTAGTGCGTTGCACCACCTGCGCCAGTCTTTGCAAAGGTGAAGCTATTAGTTTCCCTGATGTGAAGGAACTCAAGGCTTTATATGAACAAGAAAATTTGTGGTCCAAAGTTACCCGTGCCATGAAAAAAGCAGGAAAACTGAATCCGGAAAATAAATAAAACTTAAAAAAATGAAAAAACCGGACATTAAATTATTATGTCCACCCAGAAAATGTGGAAAATGCCGGCGTATGATCAGCCGGTTAGAATCAATTTTAAAAGAAAAAGGGATTGAAGAAGAAATTCAAATCATTAATGATACCAACGAATTACTTCAATATCCTACCTGGGTGTTGCCCACTTTACTCATTAACAATAAGGTAGTTGCCAGGGGGTATTTGCCATCCAAAGAGGTCATTAAAAAATTTTTGGAAGAATAAATGAAAAAAAAGAGTGAATTATGATGAGTAAAATAGTAAAAACTGAGTTTATAATTTTCTTACTTTTAAGTCAAGCTATTCAAGCGCAAACAGTTGTGAATATGACCGCTTCAAATGCAAAACTTTTTCTTGAAAATACCCATAACGAAAATTTTGTAATTATCGATGGCCGCAACCGCACTATGTTTGAGTCGGGGCACTTGCAAGATGCGGTCAATATCAATGCATTTTCGCGCGAAGCAAACGAAAGACTTAAAAATTATCTGTCGCGTGAAAAAATGATGATTTACTGCACCAATAGCAAACGGTCGGAAACCATTATTGCCATGTTGGGATCTTTGGGATACAAAGGAGAAATCATTTTAGTAACCGATGGTATAACCGGATGGAAAAATAATGGGTTTGACCTTGTTCCCGATGTTGTTCACCAGGCTTCAGTTCCTGAGGAAAAAACGTCTCAACAGTTGTTTGCCGGATTAGAACCCATTGTTCAGGTTTTCGGTACTGCCGCATATGATATTGAAAATAATCGTTATGGATACAGTTTTGGACGAGCACATCTTGGGTTTCAATACCAGTTTAATGAAAACTGGAGCGCTAAAATGATTGTTGACCGAGGAAGGCCAACCACCATAGAGGGCATCGCAGTTACCGATTCAGTCGGGAATAGGCTAAACGTAGATTATACAACAAACAGAGGTAGTTATTACACCCTGTGGTTAAAATTTGCCAGCCTCAAATGGCAGGTGAATAACAACCTTTCGTTGGTTGGTGGTGCTTTACTGCAAAATCATTACATCACGCAAGAACGGTTTTGGGGATTTCGATATGTTGCGCAAACCTTTCAGGATATGTATTGGCATCTTCCCAGTTCCGATTTGGGATTTTGTGTAAACTATAAGCTGAATGATGTATTCAGCCTTGATGCTGCTCTGACAAATGGGGAAGGCCCCAGAGCAAAACAGGATGCTCTTGGAAATGTAAAGTATGCTGCCGGACTGGACATTCTTCCGGGCGATAATTTTCAATCGCGCATTTACTATCACAACCGAACAACCGGAGTTGATAGTTTAGCTACCGAACAAATGTTTTCCGTTTTTGCAGGTTATAAATTAAATGAAAAATTTCGTATTGGCGGCGAATTCAATTATATGGAGAACCTGAACAATGTAATTGGAATTGATAGTTATGGATTCTCTGTTTATTCCGTTTATCATATTAAAAAAAACACCCAATTTTTTGTCCGGTATGACCAATTACTGTATGAAGCACCTAATAACTCGCACCCTAAAGATACAAACGGGAATACCATTATTGGAGGGATTTCCTGTTCTCCGGTAAAAGGAATAAACCTGTCGTTAAATTACCAGGTTTGGATACCAAAGACTGAAAGTAATACTCCGGAGAACAATATCCTGTTAAGCATGGAATACAAATTCTAAAAAGCTAAAAAAAATATATTGAAATACTTGTTTATTTCCATTCTATTTGGCAGATTTGCCAAATAACAAAATAGCTGATAAATGAAAAATCAATTTACACATAGCTATCAGAAAGAAGCTGAAATTTTCAAAGCCTTATCGCATCCAACACGTTTGTTTATTCTGGATAAAATCAGGGATGAATCTTATTCGGTTTCTCAACTTGCAGAAATGGCACAGGTGGATATTTCAACCATGTCAAAACATCTTGATTTGCTGAAAAGGTATCAGATTGTTGTTGGAGAAAAAAGCAGAAACCATGTGTTCTATAAACTGAACATTAGCTGCTTATTTACCTTTTTAAATTGTGCGAAAAAGCTAATTAGCTGTCCGGAAGAATGCACAGAATCCACCAGTAATTGCTTAGACTGTTTACCCAAATAATATAATAGTAGTTTTAAAAACAAATAAAGAAAGGAGAATTTATCATGGATGAATTGGGAAAAATAATTGAAAAAATGGATTTTAATTATTTTGCTACAGGGCAGCATAAAACTGAACCTGAAATGTTTTTAAAAAATAAAGAAGCTGTTTTTTTAGATGTGAGAGCTAAAGAAGAAATGGAAACGATTCAGTTCCATTTAAAATTACATTTGCCTGTTCTTGAAATTCCGCTGCACGAAATTCCCCAAAGAATAAATGAAATACCCAAAGATAAGGTTATTGGTATTTTTTGCTCTTCGGGCGTACGCTGTGTAATTGCTTTTGCCTACTTAAAAAGCAAAGGCTACCAGCAGGTAAAAATCCTTGAAGGTGGATATAATAATTTAGTGGCAAATTTATTACCAGGAAAAATACACAAACATATCAACGCTTAGCTATGAATATTATCCTGTTTTGTATTATCATTTTTGCTATTGCGGCAATTATGACAATGACCGGCCGCGGAGGCGGTAATTTTTATGTACTGGCTCTTGCCTTGGCAGGAATAGGGATGCATGAAGCTGCCACCATCGGCCAGTTTATCTTAGTGGTGTCGTCGTTAACTGCAACCCTGTTTTTTGCAAAAAAAAGAGTAACCGATTGGAAATTAATTCTAATTATAGGCAGTATGACAATAATATCGGCATTTTTTGGTGGTTTCTTTTCCGATGTTTTCCAGGGAAAAGCCCTTAAGATAATTTTTGCCGTATTTATTACCATAGCATCTTTTCTAATGCTAAAACCGGTAAAAGAGAAAAAGAAGCCTGAAAGCCGGCATCAAAGAAACTTACATTCAGGGGAGCATGTATACCCTTTAAATCTTTTTGTAATTGTTCCGGTGGTGTTAGTTACCGGTTTTATTTCCGGGATGGTGGGCATTAGCGGAGGTTCGTTTTTGGTACCATTAATGGTGTTAGTTATTGGTGTTCCTATGCATATAGCAGTAGGAACATCAACAGCTTTGGTAATGTTTACAGCATCGGCCGGGTTTTTAGGTCACTTAACCACAGGGCACTTTGATATGGCATTGGCTATTCCACTTGCCATAAGCGGAGCTATAGGTGCATTTGCAGGAACCAAACTTACTATACGGTTTAACCCGAAAAAGCTAAAAATTATTTTTGCTACCACATCATTCATTGCTGCAATAATAATGGTTGTTACTGTTTTCTATTAATAAAAACAGTTTTTATTACTTTGGGGAGTTTAAGGGAAAACTTCCCTTTTCTATGAATTCTATGAAGAAAAACTTTATAATTCTTTGTACAGTTTATCTACTTCTTTTCTCGTTTCAATTACGGGGTCAAAACGACAATAGTAAAATCAATTTTGATTTTGAATTACGTGAGCGTTTTGAATTGTGGAACGGGATGAATACCAAAAATTACGGAGATGACAGTCCTGAAGCAATAGGTACACTAAACGATAAAATACTTTACCAACGGGTCATTGCCGGGCTTGTTTATCATCCAATACCCAACTTCAATATTGCAGCTCATTTGCAGGATTCGCGTGCCTTTGGATGGTCGTTGCGTAACGCTGTATATCCAGACTTATTCAAGGTTAGAAAAAAGAATACAGAAACACCTTATTACATCAGAAATCCTAATGAAGAGTTTTTTGAGATTCATGATTTTTATATCGAATACTGCAATATTTTCAATAAAATTAGTGTTAAGGCAGGGCGTCAAAAGATTTTTTACGGCGATAAACGAATTTTTGGTCCGGGCGAATGGGGCAATACTGGCCGATGGACTTGGGATGCGTTAAAAATATCCTATCAAAATGACAATCATTATATTGATATATTTGGGGGAGGAACAAAAATACATAATCCAGAGATTGGCTCCATTCCTTTTACACAAACCGAATTTTTGGGAGGTGGACTATACGCACACTTTCGTTTCAAGAATATTATTAGTATTGAGCCATTTTATGCTTTGAAAAAACCCGGTTCGGCAAATTATATCAATAAGCTCAACTTTACAAGAAACTGGGCTGGATTGCGCATATATAAAAACAATATTAGAAATTTTATGTATGATTTAAGCTTTAGCAAAGAATTTGGCAACGAAAACGGACTACCAATTGATGCCTTTGGAATAGTTATAAAAGTAGGTTACCAGTTCGATTTTATCCCAACAAAACCCATATTAGCAATACGTGAGAGTTACGCTTCGGGTAGCAATTATACCGATTCAAAAATTAAAACATTCGAACCTGTTTATGGCTCCAGGGATTCGTATTATGGAAGGATGAACATAACATCATGGTCCAATTTGGATGATAAAGAACTTATTCTTTTTTTATTCCCTGTAAAAAACATGAAGATTGAATTTAATTACCACTGGCTCTATATCCCCGAAACAGTAAATGCTATATTACTTGGAACACTAAAATTGCAAGATGGAAAGCATCATTTAGGTAATGAATTTAATATTTTTGCTAAATACCAGGTTTTGGATCAACTGCAGGCATTGGCTGCTTTTGGTTATTTTGGGCCGGGAAATGTTCAACTGATTAATAACGATATGGCTAATGATGCTACTTGGTTTACATTTCAGTTACATTGGAAATTTAATGGATAAAACTTAAATTTATCACGGTATTATCATTAAAAATTATAAATAATAAAACATTAAAATGAAATATTTATGAAATTAAAACACACACAAAGCGGAGAATGGCATTGGTTTACCGGTGGCATCATTGTCTCTTTGCTGGCTATGGCCACCTATATTGTTTTCCAGGCTTTAAGCTATAAAAGTTACCCGTTTGGT
>JBNJFS010000117.1:0-6969 GCA_051747085.1 Bacteroidota bacterium | reverse complement strand
GGGGGGATTTAGGGGGCCCGAAACTCTGACTTCCGGGCTTAAAGGAACCCTAATAGCCCTTCTCACATTCAGTCTCTTTTCCTATCCCTTCGACATCAGCTCTTTCACCTTGCAGCTAGTCGTGGTTGTTGCTCTTTTTTCTTCCACAACTCCGGCGTTGATAACCATTAAGGGGCGAAAGAGTCTTCTCCTTACAATACCCATTGTTGTTTTACTTATTGCCGCCGGTGCGTGGTATTTTCCGAAACGACAGGCACATTACGATGCCCTGAAAACCTGGCACGAAGCCGAACAGTTTCACAACATGCGTTCTTATGATATTGCCGCTGAGGCATATAAAGAGGCTTTCCCGATACTGAAAAATAACGGTCTCTTTCTGCAAATGTACGGCAAAGCCCTCAGCATGAATGGGCAACACGAGAAAAGCAACGAAATATTACAACGAGCCACACAACGCTTTAGCAGTTATATCCTCTACAACACAATAGGGGATAATCATAAAGCCCTGGGCAATTTCAAAAAGGCCGAAACGGCCTATAAGAAAAGTTCAAACATGGTTCCCGGTCTGCTTCTACCCAAATATTTACTGGCAAAACTGTACGTAAAAAGCGACCAAAACCGGAAAGCAAAACAAACAGCAAAAAAGATATTGAACAGCACCGTTAAAGTCGAATCTTCGGCAACACGAGAAATTATGAACGAAATGAAAAACATTGTAACCCCAAACACAGAACCCGAAACCCGGAACACGAAACTCTGAACCCGGAACCCAAAACACATAAATCACAGGGAAAAGAAGAGGAAGCAAAACGCCTTGCGAGCTACCGCTTCCTCTTCCGGCTCCCTTTCTTAAAATAGAAAGGAGGTGTAAGAATGACGTAAAGATAAAAATTTAACCCCGGGAATCACAAAAGTGATTCCGGACAATGGCACCTGCAGGCCAGGAAGGCATTGTATAGAGAGTTAAATAGCAACACCGTAAACAAAACCGGGGTTGTTGAAAATGATTTTTTATCTTAAATTTTTATTTCGATGAAAGGAAAAAAGAAATTAATATTCGGAATGATAGCAAGTTTATTCGCATTAGCTACTGTTTTTAATATGAATATGTTGAATGAGAATGTTACTGGGGATGTTTCGCTGGATGCTATTGCGGTGATGGCACAGGCGCAAAATGAAAGTAATAATGGTTTTTCTTCCCCAACATTTGAGTGTACTGCCGGTGGACCTGGAAGTTCCAGTTGTTCAATTACAATGGACACCGTAGCTGGAGGGATAACATATTCAGTTACCTGTAACGCGCCTTGTTATGCTTGCTGTAATGGTCTACCAGGAGGTGGGGCGAAATGTTTTAAATAAATAAAGTTCTAATTAACAATAATTCTTATGGCCCTTCTATGACAATGGTTTTAATAAAAAAAGGGGCCATTATTAAATTTTTTGACATGAAAAAATTTTTTGATATGAGAATATGTGTTTTTATTATTTCAGCTTTGATTTTAAATTCTTGCAGCAACTCTACTGAATCCTATGAAATTGAATTAATTGATATTTCGGAACATGGAAATAACAGGAATATATCAGAGGTCATTAATATTAACAAAAGAATTCCTTTAGAGACAACAAAAGAATCTTTAATCGGTAGTATTTTAAAAATAATAGTTAACAATGACAAAATTTATGCAGTAGATAACAAAGTAACTAGTTCAATTTTTATCTTTGATAATGAAGGGAGCTTCGAAAATAAAATAAATTTAAGAGGCATAGATGAGAAAAAGTTATCAATTGCAGATGCTATCTTTAATAAATACAGTAACTCAATAGAAATTTATGACAAAATTGAGAAAGCTATTGTAAAATACAATACTTCAGGAGAGCAACAAGCTTATATTAAAACAGGTAAACCTTGTCATAATTTTTGTGCCCTGAATAAAAATAAATACGCTATATATTCAAATAAGTTAAGAATAAATGATAACAGTTTGAATCACGACCTACATTATATCGACAAGCAAGGAAATATTATCAATTCGTTCTTGAGTTATGACACCTCTATTTATACAGACGGTCAAAATAATAAACGAATTTCCGGAAATCATAGATTTGCCATTCGCCAAATTAAGGAAAAACATTATTTAGCCGAATTTTATAACGATACTATATACCTATTGGGAAAACAGCAACCCATACCCCGATATAAAGTAAAAAACTCTAATCCTATTCCTTCCGAACAAAATAGATTCCCTAAAACAGATAAGCATTTTGAAAAAATAAATAAAGGTAATTACATTCATGGATGTCACATATTTTATGAAAATGATGATTATCTTTTTATTCTTGCTGTTAACAATTTTAATAAACCCGAAGGTGTTAAATACTATCTTTGGGATAAAACAACAGAAAAAACGACTTTACTTGAAAATTCTAAAAATAATTTTTCTTATCCGGTTTGCACATCTAAAGGGAAAATTTACTCATTCAAACACCCTATGGAAATGTCAAAAAAAGAGCGAGAAAAACTGGGAGTTAAACTTGACGACAACCCTTTTGTTATTGAATATAATGTTACTCTTTAACAACAGAGATAAATAGGTATGCGCTTAACCTACATAGTCATCGTGAAAATAATAATGAAAAAAGATACATCATCTTCTAATAATAGAAGTATTTTCTTAATGAAAAGTTTGCTCAAAATGTAGTTGCATAAAATCTTAAATAATAAGACTTGTCTCTTTTCAAGGCCAGGGAGTTTACGTTGACAATTAACTGTTTTTTAATTGCTCAGCACAGTTATTGCAATTTTATTTCGACCACGATTTAAACAATTTATTGTTGAAGAATAAATTAAAAAAGCACCAATAAAATATGCCACACTTACTATGAAAAAGTTGTATGTGACGGAGATGCATATCATTGCGAGCGTTAATTTAATTTTTAAATACTGCGGCTTGATCAGTGAATTCAGGTTTGTTTTTATTTGAGAAACGCTGGCATACAAAACTGTAATTCCGATTCGTATAATTCGCTTACAAACCGACACTTAACTGCTAATTATAAGGCTTTTTCCCTGGGAATCATATCTAAAAGATTGAGTGAAAATCAACCTCCTAAAATGCTATCTTCCGGGGTTTTAGTCTATTTTTTAGCATATGTTTAATTGATTTTTATATATTTAAAAACAATTACAAGGGGATTTTTTAACCCTTAATTCGTATTATTAATAAGAAACGAACAGTTAATTAAATATGAGAAGCTATATTATCTTTTTTATTCTTTTAGGAGTTTTAAACAGTTGCTCCCCCCCTGAATATAAAGCAATAAAAATGGCTGGCAAGAATAAAAAGGAGTTGCAGAAAGTACTGGATCATTTTAAAAAAGATTCCTCCGTAAGACTCCAGGAAGCAGCTAAATTCTTAATAAAAAACATGCCTAAAAATTTTTCTGCAGATACTTCGACATTAAGCTCCGTCAGGCCGTTTTTACCAGAAGCATGTAGTTTGTATGTTAATGAAGAACATTCGTTAATCGACCTCAAGTGGGAAGAGTATAAAAACAAACAAAAAATTGCACCTCAATATTTCGATTACCACCCAGATTATAAAATCATACAAGGTGACTTCCTGATTGAAGATATTAAACTGGCTTATGCAACATGGATAAAAAATCCCTTCAATAAAAATGCAAGCTTCAATGATTTTTGTGAATATGTATTACCCTATAAAAGAAAAAATGGTTTACCGATAGAGTCATGGCGAAAACATTTTTTAGAGAAACCCCCGGAGCATTTCTACAATTTCAAAGACATACCCCTTATTGTAGCTTGTGATAGTCTTCTATTTCACTACAAAGATTTAAAGCACAATAAATCTCAACTTTCAGATCTTCCCCTTCTGAAAATAGAAGATTTTGAAACATTGAAACGCGGTAATTGTGAAACTAAATGCTGGTATAACTCTATGCTTTTCGCGGCTCATGGCATCCCATGTGCTATTGATTTTGTGCCAGCCTGGGGCAATAGAAATGCATCTCATTCCTGGAATGTTATTATTAAAAATGGCAAGTCACATGCTTTCGAACCATTTTGGGAGCAAGATAGATGGAAATACAAACGTATTTACAATAATGAATCATTTGATGATAGATGGGGTGAATTTCGGTTACCAAAGGTTTACCGCCACACTTATTCATCTCATAAAATAGAACCAATAGTTGATTCAAGAGTAAAACTCAGGAACATTCCTCCACTATTTCGGAATATTAAAAAAAAGGATGTTTCTGATGAATATTTTAAAACCTATGATCTGGAAATAACACTGGATGAAAACATGCCTGACGACACCTATTATTGCTACTTATGTGTTTTTGGTTATAATGATTGGCATCCTGTTCAGTGGGGCAAAATAGAAGGTGCCAAAGTGCAATTTAAAGGCATGGGCAAGGATATTGTTTATCTGCCATGTTACTACAAGAGTGGAGAACTTATTCATGCTACAGATCCTTTTCTTCTAAATTCACAGGGAGATTTAGTTCAATTGGAGGCCAATTCAACGAGAAGTCAAAACATAGTTTTGAATCGGGTAAATTTCCAGTCCCCGAAGAATGCCACTGGAATAAATATTTTGGGGGGAAGCAGAATTGAGTTCTCTGAAAAATCAGATTTTGAAAAGCCTAGTCAAACTTACACCCTACCTGACACAATGCTGTGTCAAATGAACCTCCATCGCCTAAATAAAGCCATAAAAGGGAGGTTTATCAGAATCATCTTTCAAGGGGAAATTGCTGAATTATCAGAACTTAGTTTTTTTCAGAAAACAGCTGACGACACTCTGGCTCGCTTAAATGGAGAGATTATTTGCTCTGAAGACATTGAAAAATCGAAAGCTAAAAAAGCTTTCGATCAATTGATAGCAACTGATTTTACCACTCATTTACACAAAGACGAGAATTTATCTGAAGAAAAACAACTATGGGTGGGCCTAGATTTAGGAAAATTGACCACGATAGATGCTATTGGCTATTCTCCAAGAGTTGGAAGCAACCTTTATAAAAAGGATCCATTTGAATTGTTTTTCTGGAAAGATGGCTGGCGTTCATTGGCGATTAAGCAAGGAACTGGAAATAATATGATTTTCAATAATGTTCCAGATAACGCATTAATGATGTTGAAAAATAAAAATTGGGGACAAAGAGGGGCCGAACGAATTTTTATCTACAAGAATGGTGAACAGAAGTGGTATTAATAAAAATTCATCAATACCTGACCGCTAGATTTCCAGTTAGTCATGGTTGGTCATGCATTTGTCACGCTTATTTTTTGTATTAAACTTTGGTTTTTAGTCACTTTGAAAACCGAAGGATTATACCTTTTGTCCCTTGATGGGCAAAAGTGCAATACCAATGGCAAAGCAGGAAAAGTTGTAGAACAAAAAATACACTTAAAATTGTTGCTAAAATGGCTCAATAAATTTCAGCATATCAAAGAGGTAAAGGAAATTCTGAAAGAGATGAAACCTTTGACAAAAGAAATGCGCTCTGTTGAGATAAAGTATGAAGATGTTGCCCCCCTTTAATACTGTCGACATGGATGGGAATAAAACCACTTATCAAATGGAAAAAAGCATCGGGGTTATTGACTCGACACAGCTAACATCCATTGCCAGAGAATCTGAAATTTTTAGAAATAAAATATTCAAATTAGACTGATGTACGCAAAATGCATAGCAAAGCCCTCACCATGAATGAGCAACACAAGAAAAGCAACGAAATATTACAACGGGCCACAAACGCTTCAGCAGTTATATCATTCACAACACAATAGGGGATAATCATAAAGCCCTTGGCAATTTCAAAAAGGCCGAAACGGCCTATAAGAAAAGCTCAAACATGGTTCCCGGCCTGCTTCTACCTAAATATTTACTGGCAAAACTGTACGTCAAAAGCGACCAAAACCGGAAAGCAAAACAAACAGCAAAAAAGATATTGAACAGCACCGTTAAAGTTGAATCTTCGGCAACACGAGAAATAATGAACGAAATGAAAAACATTGTAGCCTCAAAACCAACATCTCAAATCAGCAAAGTCCCCCCTGGGGGGATTTAGGGGGCCCGGAACACGGAACACGGAACTCAAAACACGTAGATTAGAGATAATCTTCTGTGAGCCTCTGTGTTTCCTCCATACTCTCGGTGTAACAAAAAAAAAAGATAAATGAATTATGAAACAACCCGGAATACCACAAGAACACCATGAGAATCACCGAAAATATTACAAAAAATATTTCTCTGTGAATCTCTGGGTCTCCTCTGTGCGCTCCGTGTAACGAATTGGGAAAAAGAAGAGGAAGCCTATCGCTGTCCAAGCTACCGCTTCCTCTTCCGGCTCCCTTTCTTAAAAAAGAAAGGAGGTGTAAGAATGACGTAAAGATAAAAATTTAACCTCAGGAATCACAAAAGTGATTGCGGACAATGCCACCTGCCAGGCAGGAAGGCATTGTATAGCGAGTTAAACAGCAACACCGGACAAAAAACCGGGGTTGTTGAAAATGATTTTTTATCTTAAAATTTTTGTTTTATGAATTTCAAAAAGAAAGCAATTATTGGAATCGCTGCAGGTTTGTTTGCTGTGGCTACTGTTTTTAATATGAATATGTTGAATGAGAATGGTGCAGGAGATGTTTCACTGGATGCTATTGCTTTGATGGCACAGGCCAATCCTGAAGGGTATCCTGATGAATGCCCGGCAGACTGGACTCAAAACAATTGCAGAGGCGATGATGGAATTTTATACGCAAATGCAACACGTAAATAAATTTTTTCCTGGGCTGCTAAAAAGCAGCCCAGCCATTTATTAAAGACTGCTAAATTTTTATCCATAAGAAGGGGCTGCCAAAAGTTACTATATTGAACCTATTATCGTTGTAGAAGATTCTTAAAATCGTCTCTGAAACATTTTTTTCTATAACTCAGAAAA
>JBNJFS010000116.1:0-7005 GCA_051747085.1 Bacteroidota bacterium | reverse complement strand
CACAATTCAGTGGCAAAGGATTTTTATAAACGATTGGTTTAGTAGGTCTTATTGTTTCCTAAAAAAACCTGCAGGTTAGAAATCAGCTGCAATTTAAGCGCTTCGATACGAACATCCCATTTATCAGCTGCAATCTGGTACAGCTCTTTTATTGAAATATCAAAATCATCGGTTTCAAGAAAAATTCTGTCTTTCGGTAATTGCTGAAAAAATTGATTTATTCTTGAATTTTCATTTTTAATATGATGACAAATAGATAAATAAAAACCATGATCAATAAAGTCCAAAGCCATCTGCTTGCTACCGGTAAAATTATGGATTACCCAATTAGCCTTGGGTTGTATATCTTTTTTTAATTTGAGGATTTCATTATGTGCTTTTACCGAATGAATAACCAATGGCAATTGATACTTTTCGGATAGTTCGATATGTTTTTTAAAAACCTGAAATTGCGTTTCCCAGTGAACACCTTTCAGCTTATCCAGTCCGGTTTCGCCAATGGCAATTATTTTTTTTTCAGAGATGAGCTTTTTGAGTTTCTGGTCTATATGACTTAATGCTAATTGATCAGCATGCCAGGGATGTAATCCTGCAGTAAAAAAAATCTTACCACTATCTTGTGTGGTAAGATTATCTTGTAAAAACATACTTTGAATAACAATTTCGTTCTCACCGGGTTGCTGTTGGTGAGCGTGAAAATTTAAATAGTTATCGCCAGAAAGATGCATAAATAACTAATCATTAATTATTTTTTTATATGATCAACCCCTGTCCGGATTCTTTTCAATGTTTCTTCTTTTCCGATAAGTTCAGCTATTTCAAAAACGCCCGGACCTATGCCGGCTCCCACAAGAGTTAATCGTAAAGGATTCATGATCTGGCCCATGCCTATTTCTTTTTCTTCCATTAAAATTTGTACTTCTTTATTCATTGTATCCTCATTAAAGTCGTCCAGTGCTTCAAAGCGTTTTTTTAATTCTGTTAATAATTCAGGTGTATGTTCTTTCCACCGTTTTTTTACCACTTTAGGGTCATATTCTTTGGGTGCCTGAAAAAAGAACCAGGATTGTTCCCAAAAATCAGAAACAAAATGTGCTCGTTCTTTAATCAGTTTTACAATTTTAATAACATAAGCATCATTAACGGTAATTCCTTTTTCTTTTAATTCTTTTTGAAATTGGCGGGCTAATTTTTCATCGGAACGAGCTACCAGGTATTTATGATTAAACCACTTAGCCTTTTCAGGATCGAACCGGGCTCCCCCTTTTTGTACTTTTTCAATATCAAAAGCAGCGATTAATTCGCGCATAGAAAAGATTTCCTTTTCGGTTCCCGGATTCCATCCAAGCAATGTGATCATATTTACAAAGGCTTCGGGGAAATAACCATCTTCACGATAGCCTCTTGACACTTCTCCGGTTTTAGGATCGGTCCACTCGAGGGGAAATACAGGGAATCCCAGAGCATCACCATCACGCTTGCTTAATTTCCCTTTACCACTGGGTTTTAACAATAAGGGCAGGTGGGCAAACTCCGGCATAGAATTTTCCCAGCCTAAGGCTCTGTAAAGCATAACATGCAGAGGTAATGAGGGTAACCATTCTTCACCACGTATTACATGGGAAATTTTCATAAAATGATCGTCGATAATATTGGCCAGGTGATAAGTAGGCATCCCATCGGATTTAAATAATACTTTATCATCCAGCTGATTGGTATTTACCTTTACGGTCCCGCGAATTATATCCTCGACAACAATATTTTCGTTTTCGGGCATTTTAAATCTGATTACATAAGGTTCACCGGATTGAATTCTATCTTCGGTTTCTTCTTGGCTTAAGGAAAGCGAATTTTTCATGCTGTCCCGGGTAAGAGCATTATATTGCTGTACACTGTTTTTCTCATTTTTAAGGCGTTCGCGCATTGCTTCAAGTTCTTCTGCTGTATCGAAAGCATAATATGCATTTCCTGTTTCCACAAATTTCACGGCTATTTCTTTGTAGATTTCTTTACGGTCTGATTGACGATAGGGTCCATAAGGGCCACCTTCTTCAACCCCCTCATCAACTTGGATACCACACCATTTTAAGGATTCAATAATGTAATCCTCTGCACCTTCAACATATCGGGCCTGGTCTGTATCTTCAATGCGTAAGATGAAATTTCCATTGTGTTTTTTAGCAAAAAGATAGTTAAATAAAGCGGTTCGTACACCTCCCATATGTAATGGTCCTGTTGGACTGGGGGCAAATCTTACGCGTACATTTCGGTTATTCATGTTATCATATTTTTATGGCTGTTAAATGCTTTCTTTATTTCTTAACAAAAATAAAGTATTCTTAAGTCTTTACATAATGCAATGTAAAGATATTTTGTCATACAGGCATTGATGTTGTACAACAAAATAATAGATTATGATTAATTTGTAATCTTTTGTATATTCGAGCGCAAAATTAAATTTAAAAAAATAATATTTTCAATATGAAGAACATATTAATTACAGGAGCATCAGGACAGATAGGTTCTGATCTTACGATTGAGTTGAGACGATTATTTGGCAATGATCATGTTATTGCTTCGGATATTAAACCCGGAACACCTGAAATAATGCAAGGAGGTCCATTTGAGACCGTAGATGTAATGGATAAAAAACGGATTATTGAAGTTGTTGATAAATATAACATCACAGAAATATACCACCTGGCAGCCATTCTTTCCGGCAATGCAGAAAAAAATCCAAAATGGGCCTGGGATATCAATATGACCAGTTTATTTAATGTATTGGATATTGGTAAAGAAAAAGGAATTAAAAAAATATTCTGGCCCAGCTCGATGGGTGCTTTTGGCCTCACGACTCCGGCCATAGATACGCCTCAATTAACCATAATGGAACCCTCAACGGTTTATGGTATTAGCAAATTAGCGGGCGAACGCTGGTGCGAATATTATTATAATAAATATGATTTGGATGTAAGAAGCTTACGTTATCCGGGGTTAATCAGCTGGAAGACCGAAGCAGGAGGAGGAACTACTGATTATGCTGTAGAAATTTTTTACGATGCCATTAAGTGCGGAAAATATGAATGTTTCCTTTCTGAAGATATTGCATTACCAATGATGTATATGGATGATGCGGTAAAAGCAACGATTCAGCTTATGGAAACGGATGCTAAAAATGTAAAGGTACGCTCGAGCTATAATTTAGGAGGGATAAGTTTTACTCCGAAAGAAATTACCGATGAGATCAAAAAATATATTCCTGAATTAGAAGTAACCTACAAGCCCGATTTCAGACAGGATATTGCAGCATCGTGGCCCCGCAGTATAAGCGACGAAGCAGCTCAGCAAGATTGGGGATGGAAGCATGAATTTGATCTGGGGAAAATGACGAAGGTGATGATTGATAATATCAGGGAGAAGTTAAAAAAATAAGCAGATAAAAATTAAAAACCCGGCTTTTGCCGGGTTTTTGCTATGATTTGATATCACAGACTTTTTTTGCAAATATTGGAAAAATAAACTACAAAATTTTTATCCGCACTTAGAGTGCCCACAATCCTGGCAGATTAAACAACCTTCCTGGTAAATAAGAGATTCTGCCCCACATTCAGAGCATTTCGTTCCTACTTTAGGTTTCGTACCATTCGGAATATATCTTTTTAAAGCGCGTTCTACTCCATTTTTCCAGGTATTTATTGTCTCACTGTCTAATCGTAACGAAGCAACTAATCCAACCACATCAGGAATTGGCATTCCGTGGCGTAAAACGCCTGAAATTAGCTTGGCATAATTCCAAAATTCTTTATTAAACATATGAGACAAACCACCCAACGTATTTTCATATCCGAATTTATCGGTGTATTGAAAATCATATCGGCTATTACCCGCTTTATCTTTAACTTTAATAATTCTACCGCGATTTATGGATTTTGGAATAGGGAAAATTTCTTCGTCGGCAAGACCGGTAAATATTTCGTAAGGTCTGTCATCTTTAATTCCCACAAAAGCAATCCATTTCTCGTCGTTATTATTAAAACGGATAATCTCGGCATCTAAAATTTTTGGTCTTTTATGCGATGTCTCGAGCTCTACAGAACCATTTTTCTTCTCTTTTTTGTTCGATATAAGAACCCCGGAACGTGAACCTTCTCTGTAAACAGTAACGCCTTTACAACCGCTTTCCCAGGCTGTAATATACAATTGCCCTACAAGTTCTTCGGTTGCATCTTCGGGCAGGTTAATGGTAACACTTATTGAGTGGTCAACCCATTTTTGTATTCTACCCTGCATTTTTACTTTGCTTACCCAATCTACATCATTAGCCGTGGCTTTATAATAAGGTGTTTGTTCGATAATTTTTTCAATTTCATCATCCGACCTGGTTTTTACTTCTGCAGGATCATAACCATTTATCTTTAACCAGTCAATAAATTTGTGGTGGAAAACATAATATTCTTCCCACGAATCACCTACTTCATCTACAAAAGAAACGTGTGTATCGGGGTCGTTGGGATTTACTTTTCTTCTGCGTTTGTATACCGGACGGAAAACAGGCTCGATCCCTGATGTTGTCTGAGTCATCAGGCTGGTTGTTCCGGTAGGAGCAATCGTTAGCAGGGCAATATTTCTACGGCCATATTGTACCATATCAGCATATAATTGCTCATCTTGTTCTTTTAGGCGTAAAATATACGGATTGTCTTTTTCTTTTTGTGCATCATAAATTTCAAAAGCTCCGCGTTCTTTAGCCATATCCACCGATGAACGATAAGCTGCCAGGGCTATGGTTTTGTGTATTTCTTCAGAAAAGTCAACGGCATTTTCGCTGCCATAACGCAGTCCTAATGAAGCTAACATATCGCCTTCGGCAGTTATTCCAACACCAGTTCGTCGTCCTTCAATGGCTTTACGACGTATATTCCGCCATAACTTATCTTCTACTCTTTTTATTTCGTAATCTTCCGGATCCTTTTCAATCTTATGAAGAATTGCATCAATTTTTTCAATTTCTAAATCAATGATATCATCCATTATTCGTTGAGCGTATCCAACATGTTCTTTAAATAGTTCGAAATTAAACTTTGCTTTATCGGTAAAGGGATCATCAACGTAGCTGTATAAATTAACGGCTAATAAACGGCAACTGTCATAAGGGCATAATGGAATTTCTCCACAGGGGTTGGTAGACACAGTCCTGTATCCCAGGTCAGCATAGCTGTCGGCAACAGATTCATTAATAACTGTATCCCAGAATAATATTCCCGGTTCAGCAGATTTCCATGCATTATGTACAATTTTCTTCCAAAGTTTTTGTGCGTCAGTGGTTTGTTTAAATATTGGTTCTTTTGATTCTATGGGGTATTGTTGAAGGTATGGTTTATTTTCCACTACCGATTTCATAAATTCATGATCGATACGAACCGAAACATTGGCACCGGTAACTTTTCCGGTTTCCAGTTTTGCATCGATGAATTTTTCCGCATCGGGATGTTTGCTTGAAATGCTTAACATGAGCGCCCCTCTGCGGCCATCTTGTGCTACTTCGCGTGTTGAATTTGAGTAGCGCTCCATAAAAGGTACTACACCGGTTGATGTAAGGGCACTATTTAATACCGGACTGCCTTGAGGACGTATATGAGAAAGGTCGTGTCCTACACCGCCTCTTCTTTTCATTAACTGTACCTGTTCCTGGTCGATTTTCATAATTCCGCCATACGAATCGGCCGGATTATTATGTCCAATGACAAAACAATTGGATAATGAAGCAATTTGGTATTTGTTTCCAATACCCGACATGGGTCCGCCCTGGGGAATAATATATTTAAAATCTTTTAATAACTGGTAGATTTTTTCTTCGTCCATTGGGTTTGGGTAACGCTTTTCAATTCTTGCAATTTCTTTTGCCAGTCGATGATGCATTTCGTCGGGATTTTTTTCAAATAAATTCCCGAACGAATCTTTTAAAGCATATTTGTTCGCCCAAACTCTTGCTGCCAGGTCATCACCCTTAAAATACTCTTTTGAGCTCTTAAAAGCTTCGTCAAAAGTATATGTCTTTTGTTTTGTTTTCTCCTGTGAAGCTTCGCGTATTTTTCCGTCAGTTGCCATTCCTTTTACATACATTTTAAGCAAGTTTTTATAATGAGTTTATTTTTTGTTGATTATGTTCTATAACACTTTAAGAAAAGGTAATGCTAATTTAAACATAGTTAAAGGTTCGGGCAAGATGTTTTGGTTTGTATTTTTCAACATTTCATCGGAGTTATTAACTTTAAGGTTTAAAGCGCTGGAATACTTGTCATTAAAGGAAAGTAGCGTCATAATAAAAAAGAATTACATATGAAAATAATGTTCATTTTTTATTTGCACAACGATTGTTAATAACCTTAAAAACCTCTGTTCTTTTAATGGTTTGGGGAGAATGAAAATTTTTTTAGCGTAGAGATATTTGTTGCTTGCATGGGTGTTAAGTTGCTGGAATTGTGGGTTTTATGATTCCGTTCTTTGAAAGGGAGATGTTGAGATTATTAAGGTTATTTGGATTATACCCGGGAGGAAATAATAAAGGCTGTCCAAAAATGAACAGCCTTTAGATTTTAAAGCAGAAGAATTATATTTATTCTATTCTTCTATTCTTCTCATACCATATTTTCCATAAACCGTTTCTGGTTCGTCTGCATAATCAGTATCTTGTGTGAACTCAGGATCTGGTCCGTCTTTTGTACACTGGAAATGGATAGTATAATAGTTCTTCGATAAATCGTGTTCGTAGGTATAGAATGTTACATAATAGTGAACATCTACTCCGCTAACAGCCGCTGTGGCTTCCGGATATTTTTGTTTCAGCAGTATATCAATAGCTTCAGGAATCCTTTTCCAGGTTTCATCAATGGCTTCATCTTGAGATAAGCCGTCAAATCCGGGGATATTAAATTCATCTCTTTTACCCAATCTTAGATCAAAATTTGAATAATATGAACTAGCTCCGTAATAAAATTCACCCGT
>JBNJFS010000115.1:2346-7072 GCA_051747085.1 Bacteroidota bacterium | reverse complement strand
CATCATTCCCAATTCGTCCGTCTTTGGTCAGAAGAATGGCAACAGGTCGGGTTCCCGGTATTTCAGACAAGATAATAATTAACATTACGGTTATGGGAACACTTAAAAACATGCCAATAATTCCCCAGATTGCTCCCCAGAATGCCAGTCCGAAAATAATAATTAAAGGACTAATATTTAATGAATCGCCGGTGAGTTTTGGGTCGATATAGTTACCCACAATCAGCTGTATAGCCCCTACAATAATTAATACCCATATTCCGGGCATTACTTCACCAAATTGCAGCATGGCAAAAAAGGCCGGAAAAGTTGTTGCTACTAACGAGCCTACCGTAGGAATATAATTGAGAATAAAAATCAGGAATGCCCAGAAAATGGGTGCATCAACATTTAAAAACAGTAAGGCAAAATAACTCAGAAAACCCGTAAGCAGACTTACCAATGTTTTGATAGAGATATAGCTCCCGATAGAATTGTCGATTTTGGAAAGGATATCAATCACATCATCCTGATCATCTTTTTCGGCATAAATGGCATTAATTTTTCGCGAGAAGAAAGGCTCTTCAAGTAATAAAAAAAGCGTATAAACTATAATGAGCAGAGCATCGCCAAACAGGTCGGTTATGGAATTGAACAGAACCGAAAGAAGCTTGGTGTATTCATATTCGCCCAAAAAATCTTTAATCGAATCCACAAGATCGATATTAAAGGTTTGGTTGATCGAAGCGGTAATATCGGTTATATTTTTTTGATATGCAGGCAGCTCTTTGGATAGCTGCTGGATATTCATCGCTAATATTTTACCAACACCTCCAAGGATTGCAAAAATAATTAAAAACCCTATACCATTTAGGATGATATTCGGGACTTTATCGAAATATTTTATTTTTTTCAGGAGATCGCGAATCTCTTTTATCAGGAACCAAAATATTAATGCAATAAAAAAAGGAAGAATAAGGTTTTTGCCATAAATAAAAATCAATACCACTCCAAAAGAAATGAGCAGGCTGTTTGTAATTCTTGATGCTTTCATCGCAAGTGACTTTTAATGAAAGTATAAAGGTAATATTTTTAGTCGATTTGGTGTTGTTTGCAGCGATAAATTTTATTAAAAAAACGTGCCACAACTTTTGGCTGTGGCACGCTTATTATTTGTTATCTAAAAAATCTATTTCGTGACATACTTTGTTTCTTTAAACAGATCTTTATGGTCTTTAATCTTCTGATCGTTACCAAAAACGCAAATTATATCCTGTTCCATGATATCCCGAACCATTTGTTCGTATGAGCGAATATCTTCGGCTGTGGTGTTAAGAATTGCATTGCGTTCTTTTTCCATCCCTGCTTTGGTTTTTTGGGTAAAATAGTTGTTTATGGCTATTGAACCTCGCTGTGAAGCAGTTGTCGGCCTATCGATATTCGAAATGGTACCAATAATAAACCGGGTCATCTCTTTTTCATCTGCCTCGAAATCCTTAAGGAACTCGGGTGCTGCATCGTAATTATCAAACGTTTCTTTTAAGTTAGGATCACGATAAGAAGCAAAGTAAGCATCCCCTGCCGGTGAAAAATTGGCCCATCCTCCATAGGCTCCACCCATTACACGGATTTTGTTTTGCAGATAGTCTCGCGACATTACCTGGTTTAAAACGCGCATCTTACCATCCCACGCATAGTTTAGTTTCTTGTAATCGTATCCTTTAACGACATACTGAACCATTGATGCAGACATTAAACCTTCATTCTTAACTTCCAGGTCAAAGGTCCAGTCATTCGCTTGTACTTCTTCGTCAGACAATGTAGAAACAAATTTTCCATATTCTGCCTGATAGGTTTTGTAGTTTTCGTCAGAACAGGTAATTCCGCCAATTACATTGTTTTTATTGAAAAGTAATTGTGCTGTTTCTTTTAATTTAGCTACAATATCGTCTTGTTTAGCATCAAAATTATGGGTTAAATCAGTAATAAAATCATAATACGATAATCCACCGGTTAGCTCGTTAAACATTCCATGGTTGCTGTAATACGAACTTAATCTGGTGGTTGCAACACCAACGCCGTTGTTTTTAGTCCTTGACTCCATTTGCGACTGATGACGAATCATCATTTCTTTTAGACGTTCAATATCATCCAGCTTGGTATTGTTTAGAATTTCTGCGGTTAATTCAAAAAGTTTATCGGTTTTATCAACCGTTGCTTTAGCAGAAACGATAAATTTAGGGGATAGCTTATCATCTGAATAATTCTCCAGGTATGAGGTAACATAGGTATAAAATCCACCGGTATGAATATTTAATGCATTGTCAAGCTCACCGTAGGTATAGTTTTCTGTATTCAGATTTCCTAAAAGTTGGGACAAAAGATTTGCATAAGGAATAAGTTCTTTTGGTAAGGTATACATATCAAAATACAGGGTTCCATAAACGATATTGCTGGTGAAATCTTCATAATGTAAAACAGGTGTTTTTTGAACCGTTTTCTCGGCAATTTCATACCATTGAACTTCTTTACTTATGTCAGACAGCGATAACATGGGAACAGTAGCGATGTCTTCAGGCGAATCCTTTTTTTGCTGATGTTTTTTCAGCTCTTTGGTTTCTTGCACAAGCTTCTCGAGTTCTTCTTTGCTCAGGCTTGCTTTATATTCAGCTAATTTCTCTTTTGTTTTTTCAGCTATCTCATTTTCGAGTCCGGGCTGTGGTTTAAGCACAAGAAGAAGTGCATGGGGATTGTCAATAAGATGCTCTTTAATCATGTTTTCAAGCAATCCGTTTTCAATTCCTTCTTTTACATTAGCTAATGGTTTTTCATATTCCAGTCCCATAAAAGGATCATCGGCAAATAAAAGTCCGTTTTTAACAGAGAAAAGGTACATTAATCCTTTTTGTGGCGAGTTGCCCTCTCTTAAACGGAATTCCATACGATTTAAAATTCCTTCGATGGTTTCTTCGTCAAAACCTTCCTGACTTACTTTCTCTAAAGTATTAAAAACAATTTCTTCAAATTTTTCTTTGTCTTCGGGATTTGCATTTTCCACTCTAATTTGGAAAACATTTTGTTTGCTGCTACTGCTCCAGGAGTTTACATCTTTTCCTATTCCTGCTTCCTGAAGGGCCAGCCGTAAAGGAGCCGACTCATGATTTACAAGGGCTTCGCTTAAAATGTTAAGAGCCATGGTCAGTTCCTGATCCGTATTTAATCCGGCAACAAAACTATAGCTTAAGAATGTTTTGTCTTTTGTGTTACTTCCTTCCGATACACTATAGGGTTTCTCTGCTACTTTTCTTTCTTTAAAAGGTTCTTGCAACGGGATTTCTACTTTTTCTTCTGATTTTTCATAGTTAGAGAAATATTCCCGGTCAAGAAATTCTAATTCTTTATCTAAATCAGCATCCCCGTATAACAGAACAAAACTGTTTGAAGGATGGTAATATTTTTTATGAAAATTTTTGAAATACTCGTATGTAAGACCAGGGATTGCAGAAGGATGCCCTCCGGATGAAGCACCATAGGTGTTATCGGGGAAAAGAATTTTGTTTGCCTGATAGTTCAGCTCACTGCCGGGGCTTGAGAAAGCACCTTTCATCTCGTTGTAAACGACACCTTTATAAACAATTTCCCCATCTATATCATCGAGTTCATAATGCCAGCCTTCTTGCTTAAGGATTTTGGGATCTTTATGTAATAATGGATTGAATACCGCATCCATGTATACATGCATAAGGTTAAAATAATCTTTTTCGTTCATGCTGGCTACAGGGTAGGCTGTGAAATCTGATCCTGTCATTGCATTAATGAACGTGTTTAACGAACCTTTAACCAATAGATCGAAAGGACTCTTTACAGGGAAGTTCTCAGAGCCGTTTAATACTGAGTGCTCCATAATGTGCGGAGTTCCATAATCATGTTCCGGTGTTGTTTTAAACGATACGCTGAAGAGTTTGTTCGCATCGTCGGCGTCGATCTTTAAAAGTTTTGCGCCACTTTTCTCGTGGATAAAATATAAACACCAGTCATCAACCTCTTCAACAAATCTTTTTTCTTCGAGTTTGAAACCGTTGTAAACTTCGCCCTCTTTATAATCGGGGCCTTGAGAGCATGACCATAAAAAGGAAAATGATATGGCTGCAATCAACAATAAAATTTTGTTTCTCATAATGTTAGATTTAATTTTTAGAATATTTCTTAACTGTTTGATGGTTAATAAATCAATTAGTTTAAAGATACGGTAAATATAATTAATATTTTTAATTATTAAGGTTCTTTTGGATGAGATATTTAACGTTTAGCGTAGCAAGGTAGTTTAGATCAAAAGAAGAACTTTAATGTAAGCTTTATTTTAAACCGTTGCTGTATTTGAATTTTGGTATTAATATTAATAAATTGCATGATTATATATTATTATAATGAAAGATTTAATACAGATTGTTTATGTTAGTTTTTCTGTTAAAGATTTAACTGAAAATGACCTTGAAGAATTATTGGTTGATATTCGGAAAAGAAATAAAGTTCAGAAAGTTACAGGCTTACTTCTATATAATGATGGGACATTTATTCAGCTTATAGAAGGAAAGACGGGTATAATTCAAAACCTATACGAAAAAATAAAGAATGACAGACGGCATTCAAACGTAGTATTATTGTTAGATGAATCAATTAAAAAACGTGCATTCCCTGACTGGACCATGGGATACTATAAGTTAAACAGAGAACAATCCGGAAAAAT
>JBNJFS010000115.1:0-2246 GCA_051747085.1 Bacteroidota bacterium | reverse complement strand
TTTAGTTGTTCAGCCATTTCTTAAAATTAGGGGCTCTTTCTATACTTACAATGGTTTCCATTTCATCATCAGCGGGCGGATTAAGCTTTAGTTTTACCCTGCCGCGCGAAAAAGCGGTCATACTTTGTATAGCATCCATATGAACAATATATTTCCTGTTGATTCTGAAAAAATGTTCGGGGTCCAGAAGAGCTTCCAATGCATCCAGTGTATAATCTACAGCGCTGGAACCACCCTGGAATGTTTTTAAAAAAACATTTTTCTCGAGCGCATAAAACCACGCTATTTCGCTGGCTTCAATTTTTTTGATTTTATCCCCAATTTGTATCAAAAAACGCTTTTTATAGTCTGGTTTTTTGCCTTGTATACCTGCCAGCAAACTTTCAAAATCAATAGAAAAGGCGGATTTTAATTTTTTATATTTCTGCAAACTTTCTTCCAGCTCACTTTTCCTTATGGGTTTTAAAAGGTAAGCAATGCTGTTTAGCTGAAAAGCTTTTATGGCATACTGGTCATAAGCAGTTGTAAAAATTACTGGTGTATTTACATTTACCTGGTCGAAAATGCTGAAGCTTATCCCATCCGACAATTGAATATCTAAAAAAATTAAATCGGCCTGGTTGTTTAATAACCATTTTGCAGATTCTGTTATCGTTCCTGTTTTTGCCATAACCTGAATCTCAGGATCAATCTGGAGCAGCATTTTTTCCAGCCTGTTGGCTGCTACCTTTTCGTCTTCAACAATTAATACTTTCATCATTTTCGTTTTTTATGATGGGCAATTTTACCACATAATGATTGGTTTCTACTAAAAATTTTGGCGTTTCATTTCCAATCATCCCATATCTTTTTACCAGATTTTTTTGGCCCAACCCGGTAGACTGCCCCCGTGATAATTTTGACTGAATATTATTTCTTACAATTAACCAGTCTTGATCGTTGTAAATTTCAATTTTTAGTGGTTGCGAATCACTTACGATATTGTGTTTTGTAGCGTTTTCAAGAATTACCTGGAGCGATAACGGTGGCATATATCGCTGTAATAAATCAGCCGGTATATTTACATCAAAAATCAGGTTTTCGCCATAACGCATTTGTTGCAGATAAATATACGAACGGGCAAAGCTTAATTCTTCGCTAAGGGTAACAACCGTTTTGTCGATGGACTCCAATACATATCTGTAAATCAACGAAAATTCATCTAAAAATTGCTGTGCTTTGTTTACATCCTCATCTATTAATCCGGAAAGAACATTTAGGCTGTTAAACATAAAGTGCGGGTTGATTTGGCTTTTTAGCACTTCGAACTTAATTTGTGAAAGCTCTTTTTCCAAATCATCGGCTTTAATTTTTGCTTGTTTGCTTTCATTAAAAAATATCCAGGCCTCAAGAATAATTACTAAAATAAAATTTACTACAGATGCAACCATGGCATTACTTATAAGCACTGCAACCAAATCTTCTTCATAACTATCCAGCCAATGAGCAAAAAGGGTAATAAAAGTTGAAACAGCAATACCAATGATAACTGTAGAGATAATTTGGATAATAACTCTTCCTATAATTCGCTTACTCCATGAAAAAGACCTGTTTAAATACTGAATAATAAACAGGTCGGGATATGCGATAAGAAATGCTGCAATGGTTGTAAGTACAGAACTAAAAATAAGCCTTGCCAGAAAATCGCGAATCCCGGTAAGGTGAAAGAAACCGCTTAAGTGGTTGTATGAAATAATAATAACTTGCAGCGTTACAGAAAAAAGCACAAGTAACTTAAAAAGTTTTTCGAAAGGTATTAGTTGATGAAGTTTACGAATATTCATGATACATTTTATTGAGTGATAAAGATAAAAAATTAAATATCAATTATGATGATGGGGAAAAGGGTTAAAAAGAGATTGATTTCTTTTTAACCCTGGTAACGGAATCTTCAGAACCGCAAAGTTTTGTCTGAGAGTTTTATCAATCAGATTAAAAGACTCCGTATTTTATAGATAACCCTAATGTGTAATTTTCAAGAAAGTTTTCGTTGGCTCCCATAAACTCAACAGGCGATGTGGTAACATAAGTTGCTTTTGCTCCCAACCACCATTTACCGGCAACACGAACATCAAATTCAATTCCGGGTTCCAATACTGCATAGGTTTCGGTATCGATAATTTCCTGGTACCATGGGCGTTCTTCACGATACTCTTTGTTGTATCTGTAATTTAGAGTTCCGTATCCGCTATTAACAGAAAAGTTTA
>JBNJFS010000114.1:0-7117 GCA_051747085.1 Bacteroidota bacterium | reverse complement strand
TTTTCCATTACAAATGGCTTCGAAACGTTCAACCAGCCCTTCTTTACTTCTGTGCTTTTTCGCTAGCGGGGACATTTCGATGGGGTAATCGGTAATAAAAGTGGGTTGTATAAGTTTTGACTCACATTTTTCTCCGAAAATTTCATCAATAAGCTTCCCTTTGCCCATCGTTTCATCAATTTCCACATCGAGCTTTTTAGCGGTTTCGGCCAGTTTCTTTTCGTCCATCTCCGAAATATCTATTCCGGTAAATTCTTCAATAGCCTCGAACATGGTATATCTTTTCCATGGGCGTTTAAAATCAATTTCGTTGTTGCCGACGTTTACTTTTGTTGTTCCATGAATGTCAATAGCGATTTTTTCTACCATCTCTTCCACCAAATCCATCATCCAGTTGTAATCTTTATAAGCTACATAGAGCTCCATCTGGGTAAATTCCGGATTATGGAAACGGCTCATCCCTTCGTTTCGGAAATCTTTGGCAAATTCATAGACCCCATCAAAGCCACCTACAATTAATCGTTTTAAGTAAAGTTCGTTAGCAATACGTAAATATAAGGTTTGATCTAATGTATTATGGAATGTTTTAAATGGACGTGCAGCTGCTCCTCCGTAAAGAGGTTGTAGAATGGGTGTTTCAACTTCCAGGTACCCTTTGCTGTTTAAAAACTCACGCATCGAGTTGGTTAGCTTTGTCCTTTTTATAAAAGCTTCTTTGGTCGAAGGATTCACAATTAAGTCCAGATGGCGTTGGCGGTAACGCTGTTCTGCATCGGAAAAAGCATCATATATTTTACCATCTTTTTCTTTTACTACCGGTAAAGGTTTTATCGATTTGCTTAGCAGTGTTAGCTCGGTGGCATTTACTGATGTTTCTCCTACTTTAGTAACAAAAACATTCCCTTTAATACCAATGATGTCGCCAATATCTAATAATTTTTTAAATACCGTATTATAAAGTGTTTTATCTTCATCAGGACATAGGTTGTCACGTTTAATGTAAACCTGAATCTTTCCTTTGTCATCCTGTAGTTCAATAAATGAGGCATTACCCATTATTCTTCGGCTCATGATTCGGCCGGCAATACTTACATCCTGAAAATTGTTTTTATCCGTATCATAATTGGATAGTATTTCCTGTGAATTTGTATTGCTCTCAAATTCTTCTGCTGGATAGGGGTTAATCCCTAATTTTTTCAACTCTTCTAATGATTGTCTGCGAATAATTTCCTGTTCGCTCAACGCTAAATTCATCATATATTATTTAATATTAAATAGTAATTGTAAAAAACGGTACAAAGATATAATTTAATCATTAATTTATGGATGTATAGATAAATCAATATATTAATTTTGAACAAGTTATTGATTATGTTGATTTAATAAAAGTATAAAGTGTTGGTTTTTAGACTTCTTTAGCTGGTCTTTTGATAAAATCATAAATCATACCTGTTTTTATTTAGAATAATTTAATTTTGTATGATAATTAAAAATGAAGGATTAAATATTCTGTGATTATGGATTCCGGAAGAAATAACAGGCGTAGATTACCACGATGGATGAAGATGCAAATGCCTAAAGGAGAATCTTATTCGAAAGTAAAAAATATTGTTGAAAAATATCATTTACATACGATTTGTACCAGTGGCAATTGTCCGAATATTGGTGAATGCTGGAACCGCGGAACAGCAACATTTATGATCTTAGGGGATATATGTACCCGCTCATGTAAATTTTGTGGTGTAAAAACAGGCAAACCGTTGCCTCCCGATTGGGACGAACCTAAAAGGATGGCCGAATCGGTTCGTTTAATGAATGTTAAACATTGTGTGATTACTTCTGTAGACCGTGATGATCTTAGCGATGGAGGTGCTGCATTTTGGGCAGAAACGATAAAGAAAATTAAGGAGGTTAATCCTGAAACAACCATAGAAGCCCTTATCCCTGATTTTGACGGGAATGAAGAGTTTATTCAAAAAGTTATTGATGCGAAGCCTGAAGTTATTTCGCACAACCTGGAAACGACCGAAAGATTAACTCCGAAAATAAGAACTAAAGCACGTTACAGAAGAAGTCTCAGCGTTTTAGCATATATTTCCGGGTCGGGAATTACTGCAAAGTCAGGAATAATGCTTGGATTGGGTGAAACGGAAGAGGAAATTTTACAAACGATGGATGATTTACTGGCTGTGGGCTGTGAAGTAATGACTATTGGTCAGTATTTAGCCCCCTCAGCAAATCATTTGCCTGTGAAGGAATATGTTGCACCGGAAAAATTTGAACAATATCGGGAGATAGGATTGGAAAAAGGATTCCGGTTTATTGAAAGCAGCCCGTTGGTAAGATCTTCTTATCAGGCAGAAAAACATGTAAAAACAGAGTAATTGAAAATGAAAAGTATTGAGGTTCAATATATCGATTTAGGTTTGGTTGATTATAAAGTAGCCTGGGATTACCAGGAAGAAATTTTTTCCAACTTCTTGCAGATCAAAGCCAAAAACAGAGATCTGCCAGCTAATAAGCAGTTACCTATTGATAATAAGCTGATACTTTGTGAGCACCCGCACGTTTATACGTTGGGAAAAAGCGGACAGCAAAACAACTTATTAATTAGTGATGAATTTCTAAAAAAAATAAATGCCACGTATTATAAAATTAATCGTGGTGGAGATATTACATACCATGGCCCCGGACAAATTGTAGGTTATCCTATTATTGATCTGGAAAGATTTAACTTGCAGGTAAAACAATATATTGCTAAATTGGAGGAATCAATAATTCTAACCTTGAAAGAGTTTGGGATTTATGCCGGGAGATTGCCGGGTGCAACGGGTGTTTGGCTGGATGTCGACAATACCAAAGCCCGCAAAATTTGTGCAATTGGTGTTAAAGCAAGCCGGTTTATTACCATGCATGGATTTGCATTTAATGTTAACACCAATCTCGAATATTTTAATCATATTAATCCTTGTGGATTTGTAGACAAGGGAGTAACATCGATGGAGAAGGAGTTGGGGAAAAAGGTTGATTACGAGAAAGTAAAAGATGTTTTAAAATTAAAAATTACAGATGTATTCGGGATGAACCTTAAAAAGTAAAAAATATGAAAACTATATATGGAAAAAAGATGGGTACTAAAACCACAGGGCAATGAAGAAGACGTACAAAAATTAGCCAAAGAATTAAATATAGAACCTGTTTTAGCAACCCTTTTGGTTCAAAGGGGGGTTAAAACATTTGACCAGGCGAAAGCTTTTTTTCGTCCCTCCCTTGAAAATTTGTACGATCCTTTTTTAATGAAGGATATGAACCTGGCTATTGATCGGATTGAGAGGGCTGTTCAAAATAATGAGAATATCTTAATATATGGCGATTATGATGTGGACGGAACAACATCCGTTGCCTTAGTATATACCTTTTTAAAAGATTTTTATGATAATGTTGGTTATTATGTCCCTGACAGGTATAGTGAGGGATATGGAGTTTCTATACAGGGTGTTCAATATGCACAGGAAAATAATTATTCGTTAATCATTGCTTTGGATTGTGGAATAAAAGCAAATGAAAAAGTAGAATACGCCCGGAAGCAAGGTATAGATTTTATTATTTGTGATCATCATTACCCTGCCAATGAGCTACCCTGTGCAACAGCTGTGCTTGATCCAAAGCGTAGCGATTGCAACTATCCCTTTAAAGAATTGTCGGGATGTGGAGTCGGGTTTAAACTGATTCAGGCTTATGCCAGAACAAATAATATCCCTTTCGAAAAATTAATTACATATCTTGATTTAGTGGTAGTTAGCATCGCCTCAGATATTGTTCCGATTGTTGATGAAAACAGAATTTTAGCTTACTATGGATTAATTCAGTTAAATGAAAAACCCAGGCAAGGATTGAAATCAATAATAAATCTCTCGGGGTTGAAAGGAAAGACGATTGGTATTGATGATATTGTATTTAAAATTGGACCAAGAATTAATGCAGCCGGAAGAATGGAGTCTGCAGATAAAGCAGTTGAATTATTATTATCAAAGAATTCGGCAAAAGCAAAAACTGCTGCTAACAGTGTAAACTATTTTAATGATGCACGTAAAAATATCGACCGTCATATTACCCAGGAAGCTTTAAGAATTCTAGCCCAGGAACAGGAGATGGGGGAGAGAAAAACGACGGTTTTATATAATCCGGACTGGCATAAAGGAGTTGTGGGCATTGTCGCTTCACGATTAATAGAAACCTATTACAGGCCAACCATAGTTTTGACTCAATCGAACGGGTTTGTTACCGGTTCAGCAAGATCGGTTATCGGATTTGATATCTATCAGGCGATTGAAGCATGTAGCGATTTGTTGGAAAATTTTGGCGGACACATGTATGCAGCGGGGTTAACGTTACAAATTAGTAAGGTGGACGAATTTCGCGAGCGTTTTGAGAAGGTGGTTAGCGAAACCATTACCGATGATCAGCTTATCCCTCAGGTGGAGATAGATGCCGAGTTGAACCTTAATGAGATAACCCCAAAGTTTAATCGTATTTTAAAACAGTTTCAACCTTTTGGCCCTGAAAATATGGCGCCGGTTTTTATTACCCGCGATGTGGCAGATAATGGAGAAGGACGAATTGTCGGTATTAGTAAAGAACATTTAAAACTCTCGTTAATTCAGGAAAAGGATCCTTTTAGAAATTTTGCAGCCATCGCTTTTCAGCAGGCAAATCTATACGACTATATACATTCGGGAGACTTTTTTGATATCTGTTACTCGGTGGATGAAAATTGTTTTAGAGGGATTACTTCTTTGCAGCTTAATATCAAAGATGTGAAAATAAGAAGAAGAAAGAAACAAGAGATCTAGAGTTTGAAACGTAGCTGGGCCTTGATCTCCGATTTTGTATTCCCGGAAATTTGATTTAGACCCGATGAAATGACATCCTTATCAGCGTAATATGTTTGTGAATACCTAATCCATAAATCAATAAATTCTGCTAAAGTATACTTAAGGTTAAAATAAAAACGGGTTCCTTTTGAATAATATGCCGGAATGGAAAAGGCATATAGTATATCACTCTCGTATGCATAAATCCTGGTGTTATACGATTCTGTATCAAAAACAGCAAAACGTGTATTGAGCGATAATGGTATTTTTAGTAAGTCATAAAAGATGTCCTGGTAAACCATATACCCATATTCGGCTGCTTGATTATCTGTTTGATATTTCGTCGTTTCTATCCTGCTTTTAAGGGCTAGCTGTTGATTGATTTGGTACGCTATGTGTAAACGTGTTTTTAGTAATTTTTCATCCACCAACTCGTCAATTCCTTCTTCTGCATTTCTGTCTTTTTGTTTCATGTCATTTTTTAATCTGAGGTAGATACTAACGTTGCGCGTTGGGTTGTAATCAGCCTGAATAAACCATTCATTACCCTGCGACGGGGCATCAACTCCGGTTTTTAACCACAAAAAACGGTATGTATCAAAATATGATGATATTTTCCAGTGTTTTACCGGGTGTACTTCCAGTCCGAGATATAACCCCGATTCGTTACGGACATTGCTGGTTTCGCCAAAAGCATTGCTGTTGTTTGCCTGATAGTTTTTGTCGTAGTGCCTGTGTAAAGCTGACATTGATATTTGTGGAGCCAGGTTAACCATCATGCTGTTTAAAAATGCCTTTCCCCCGTTTTGGCTTATAGCCTCCTCGCCAAAAAAGTAAAAATCCCGGTAACTGAACTGGTAATCCAGGCTAAGGTTCGCATTTTCTTTGCCTCTGTAATAAAACTGGTTCTGGGGTGTAGTGTCTTTTACCAGTTCGGCTCCATAATTATAATATACGCCCGTAATACCTACTTTAAACTTTGTATGATTGTAGGTTATATTTCCGCCTACGATATTTTCACTAATTGCATTTTTATCTTCCATTTGAGAAGGTGTTGCATGTATTCCTGTATTTTGGAATGAGGTTACCGTGGCAATTTCATTGTCAACACTGTCCTGAATGTTTGCATCGATATTTTTATAAGAGAAAAAAGCAGATATGTCAAAGTCTTTAACGGCTATGGTTGTTCCTGCACCACGCATAAAAACATTTTCGTTTGTTGATGAGTATTTTCTTAGTCCCTGTGCTCTTTTTCTAATATTTAAAACATAGGGTGATTTGCCCATCCCAAAGCCCGACCATAATACCAGCCCCTGCCCGTATTTAGCCTCAAAGTCACCCAATGTTATTGTTTTAAAAACACCTATATTATTAATTTGTAGATGGGCAGAATAATAATCAAAACCTTGTTTGTTATTTCCTTTGAAAAACTCTTCGCCCGGATCTTTCTCAGCGGTAAACCCGAAATACACTTCATCCCTGTATTGAAATTTATAACGCGAGTAAATTCTGTATGAGTTGCCCAAATATTTTGAGTTCGGACTGACTGCAAGGGCTGAATCTGAAATTGAACGGTATCCGGCCTGTTCTTCTAATACATTTTGAGCACGGATAAAAATTTGATGGTTGCCATATTTCAAAATATTTTTGATTGAAGTTTTTCTTTGGGTTATTTCTTCAGAAACAGATACAAAAGGCAGAATCATTTCAATTTGATCGAATGAGAATCCGTGTACCAATTGAAGTTCATAGAGAGAAACCATCTCCCCGTTTCTGGAAATATAGTCCTGAAGGCTTTTTATCTGAAAGTCGTTCAGTATATGAAGCTTTTCAAGCTCTTCCCGGGTTGCTGTATTGATATTTAAAGGATTATATAAATAAAAGGTTAAGTTGTCGTAAAGCGTTGTATAGTCAAGCTCTTCATCGGTTGATGTAGCTATTTCTTCAATCAGGTCTTCAATGGTTTGTTTGCTGAAAGGTTCGGTTTGGGCAAATATTTTATAATTGATACCCAATAAAATCAATATAATGCAAACGGTATTTAAAAGATTAAATAGTTTAAAAACCATAACCTAGTGTAAATGATGGGGTGAAACCTAACGTTTGATGTCTTAGAAATCCTACATGAGCATGAATGTTGGTGTAATGAAACCCGACTCCAAACGAGTATCTTGTGGGATTAGTTGAAATTCCTGTCTGAAGAGATACATATTCTATTAATTGATAATGGAGTCCGGATTTAA
>JBNJFS010000113.1:0-7121 GCA_051747085.1 Bacteroidota bacterium | reverse complement strand
GTAAACTCGGCAAAGCGAATCGATTCTAAAAATCCGGCCAGGTCGCGGTTGGTTTTATCAATATATTTAAATAATAGATATATTTGAAATATAATAATCAAACCCACTAAAAATGGAGCGATAAATAAGTCAAGGGTAATGGTATAGAAAAAAAGAAATATTGTTGCTGTTAACAACAATATTCTGAAAATAGCAACAAACCTAAAATTTTTAAAGACCATATTTTTCCATTCTTCGATATAATGATGTCCTGGTTAGGCCGAGCATGCTGGCTGCCTGGGATACATTTCCCTGATTTTGTTTCAATACTTTTTCAATCACTGTTTTTTCTATATCGTCCAGGTTGTAGGTGTCGAGCTCAAGCTCTCCAACCTTATCTTTTCTGGATGAAAGGATAAAATCATCGGGCTGCAAGGTGTCCGAATCGCTCATGATAATAGCTCTTTCAATAGCGTGCTGTAATTCACGAACATTACCGGGCCATTGATACTGCGATAATTTTTTCATGGCTTCGGCGTTAATTCCCTTAATTTTTTTACGATATTTTTTAGAATATATTCCGATAAAGTGTTCGGCCAGTAATGGGATATCTGTAACTCTTTCTCTTAATGGAGGAAGGTGAATTTCAACGGTATTGATACGATAAAGCAGGTCTTGCCTAAAATTTTCCTCATCAACCATTTGGTGAATGTCGTTGTTCGTGGCACAAATAAGCCTCACATCGATTGGTTTTGATGTGGTTGATCCAACTCGTGTTATTTCCCGGCGTTCGAGAACAGTTAATAATTTTGCTTGCATGGGTAACGACAGGTTCCCAATTTCATCTAAAAATAAGGTGCCTCCGGAAGCAATTTCAAATCGGCCGGGTTTATCTTTTTTGGCATCGGTAAAGGCTCCTTTAACATGCCCGAAAAGTTCACTTTCAAAAAGGGTTTCGGCAATTGAGCCCAGGTCAACATTGATAAATACTTCATCTTTGCGTAAAGAGTTTCGGTATAGTGCTCTTGCAACCAGCTCTTTCCCGGTGCCATTTTCTCCCAGAATTAATACATTCGCATCGGTTTTGGCGACCTTTTTAATCGTAGTAAATACCTGTTGCATTTCTGGCGAATTACCAATAAACTCATGAAACGGTTGATCCTGTATGGCGCTAATCTCTTTTTGTTTTGTTTTTAGATTGGTGGCTTCGTTCTTTGAACGGTGTAGTTTAATAGCTGATGAAATAGTAGCTAATAATTTTTCATTTTGCCAGGGTTTTAAAATAAAATCAGTAGCTCCTGATTTTATTGCTTTTACCGCTTTTTCGGCATCACCGTATGCAGTAATAAATACTACCACTGCATCAGGATCTATCTCGATAATCTTTTTGAGCCAGTTGAAGCCTTCCTGCCCACTTATAGCATCCTGAGTAAAGTTCATATCCAACAGGATAACATCATAATTATTATGATGTAATAATTCCGGAATAAGGGATGGATCGGTTTCGGTTTGAATTTGCTCTACATGATTTTTTAATAAAAGTTTTAGCGCAAAAAGAATATCTTCATTATCATCTATAGCTAATATTTTACCAATTTTTTCACTCATAAGGATGTCGGTTAATTTTTTTTACAAAGGTAAATATACAATTAATTTTTTAAGAAAATAAGAACGTTTATTTGACTATTATTTCTTGGTAAAGTTACGATGTACTATTCAAAATATTCGATAAAATAATATTTATGAGTACTTAATAAAAAATTACTATTGTCCGACAAAAAAAATACATCTATTCTGAAACCTTGATTCTATTTATCATTTAACGATTTCTTATTTCAGGGGCTTTGCCCCGGACCCCACATACTTTCTTGTCTTGAAACAAGAAAGTGTGGCACAGAGGGTGTCCAAAAAGTCAAAAATCGTGCTGCGGTTCCTTCACTTCCTGCCTGCCCAGGCAGGTAAACTTGAGGGAGGTGGTCGCAGACCGGAGGGTGAAAAAAACTCATACTTCTCTTTTCCACCCCCTGAATCCCCCTTGTAGGGGGACAAAATAGTGCAAATGCACTATTTATGTTCTCCCTTGAGGGAGAATACAAGAGGGTGAATAAACTAATCTTTTACCTTTTCACCCCTTGAATCCCCCTGCCTGACTTCGGCAAGCACCGCAGACCATTTTTTACAGATAGCAAACCTGCCGCGTAATATTGAAATCATAATACACCCCCGGATCTGAGACCTTGATTTTATTTATTTTTATCGGACAATAATGATAATAATTATTGAATATCCTTTTTGCTGATGATTTTATGAATTATTAGATTTTTATGTTCGATATCGTACTTCTTATGTTTCGGAATCGAACACTATAAGGTTACCAGGTTACACTCTTTGTTTGTTAATAATTTCAAAATCAGGGTAATATATGTTTTGGCATAATAAATGTTTAGTGATTAACAAAAAATATGAATAAACTAAAATCATACAATAATGGATAGAGCAATTGAAAAAAAGCATAAATGGTTGAACAAAAAAACAATATGGATAACGGTAGGTGCTATTTTTATCTTATTAATTTCATTTAATATATTTTTTGGCGATAAAAGCTCAAAATTAAATGTAGAAAAAGAAAAAATTACCATCGAGCCTATTGTTGAAGATGAGTTCAAAGACTATATTGCTGTTATAGGTACCGTTGAACCTATTAGTACAGTATATCTCGACGCTATTGAAGGCGGAAGGGTAGAAGAAATTATTATTGATGAAGGAAATATGGTTAAGGAAGGAGATGTTATCCTTAAATTAAGTAATACGAATTTAATCCTGGAGATTTCCAATAATGAAGCTTCTGTTTCGCGTTCGATTAATGAATTTGAAAATACGAAGATTAATCTTGAATTGCAGCGTATAAACAGACAGCAGACGTTGATCGAAACGGAACGTCAGCTTAAGATGTATAAGCGGCAATATGAGTATAATAAGAAATTATTTACCGAAGATCATATTTCTAAAGAAGATTTTGACCAGTCGTTTGAAAGATATGATGCCACCAAAAAGCAATACGAGTTGTTTAAGGAAGCATTAAAAAATGATTCTATCTACAGGCATGTTCAGCTTAAAGCAATGGATGAACAAATAAAGAATATGCAGGATAATCTGAAGATTATTCAGGGTAGAATGGAAAACCTTAATGTTAAGGCAACATGCGATGGCGAATTGGCCAGTTTAAACCCTGAAATTGGCGAAGTAATTAGTTATGGTACACGCATAGGAACAATTAATATTCTTGATGATCATAAACTAAGGGTTGAAATTGATGAGCATTATATTGCAAGAGTTGTTAATGGTTTGCCCGGTAGCTTTGATTTTTCGGGTAAAAATTATAACCTGCAAATTGTAAAAGTATATCCTGAGGTTAGTGCCGGTCGATTTGCCGTTGATATGGAATTTGTGGATGAAAAACCGGGTCAGATTAGAATTGGACAAACGTTCAGAATAAAACTAGAGCTTGGTGAATCGAAAGGTGCTGTATTAATTCCACGCGGTGGATTTTACCAGAGTACAGGCGGACAATGGGTGTATGTGGTAGATCCTTCAGGGGAAATGGCTGTTAAGCGTGAAATATCTATCGGACGCCAGAATCCAAAATATTATGAAGTGCTTGAAGGGTTAAATCCTGGAGAAAAAGTGATTGTATCAAGTTACGATAACTTTAATAACGTAGATAAAATTATCCTGAAATAAATAAAAATTAAAAGAAATACAATAATTAAATTTTAAAGTCATGATTAAAACAAACGATTTAGTAAAAGTTTTCAGAACGGATGAAGTTGAAACAACGGCTCTGAATAAAGTGAACTTAAATATTGATAATGGTGAATTTGTAGCCATTATGGGACCCTCTGGATGTGGTAAATCTACATTGCTTAATATTATCGGATTATTAGATAATCCTTCATCAGGAGAACTGTATTTTGTAGACCAGGAAGTATCAAATTATTCCGAAAAACAGCGTACAAACCTGCGAAAGTCAAATATCGGTTTTGTTTTTCAAAGTTTTAACCTGATTGACGAACTAACGGTTTATGAAAATGTTGAATTGCCTTTGTTGTACCTGAATATGCCATCATCTGAGCGCAAAGAAAAAGTGGAAGCTGTACTTGAGCGCATGAAGATGTCGCACCGTAAAAAGCACTTTCCACAACAATTGTCAGGTGGTCAGCAGCAGAGAGTAGCTATTTCACGAGCTGTAGTTACCAATCCTAAACTAATATTGGCCGATGAGCCTACGGGTAACTTAGACTCGGCAAATGGTGAAGAGGTGATGAATCTGTTGACTCAGCTGAATAATGATGGAACAACCATCGTTATGGTAACTCACTCTCCGTCAGATGCTGAAAAAGCACATCGTATTGTTCAATTATTTGATGGACATATTGTTACCGAAAATATAAAGAAAGTTTTATAAACGTACAGATAAAAAGGCAGAAGTGATCCCCCTATACTTTCCCGATTTTTGAGTATATAAGATCCCCAATTATATCACTTCTGTCTTTTTTTTACCGAAACAATATAACGATGAAGGTAATGGAAAACATAAAAACTATCCGTATTGGTTCCCTTATAGGAGCCTTCTTTATTTTGTTCTCAGTTGCAACTACAACTGCACAGGATGTCTCAAAAGAGATTCCTGTAGAAGGTTTTACAAAAGTGTATATAAATATTGCCTGTGAGGTTGATTTGATTCAGGCCGAAGAAACAAAGCTGGTAATTGAAGCAGAAGAGCGTTTGCTGGAAGAAATTGACGTGGAGGTTAGCAATGGAATATTGCGCATTACATCTGACAGGAAAGGCTGGAAAAAGCGCAAAGATGAAGTGGACATTTCCCTGACTGTTAAAAATATTGAGAGCTTTCAGGTAGCAGCTGCAGTGAATCTCTATGCCAATAAGAAAATTTATGCGGATAAGCTCAGTATTCTTGTTGGCGGCGTTGCAAATATCAATATGGAACTGGAATGCAATAAACTGATGGCTGATATAAGCGGAGTAGCCGATATTGATATTAGAGGTAAAGCTTCTTTGGCTGTTTGGAAGGTATCCGGAACTGCTACCCTCGATGCTGAGGATTTTATTACAGAAGCAACACGTGTTGATTTTAGTGGAGTTGGAAAAGGAGAAGTGCATGCTACAAAAATTTTAAAAGCATCTGTTTCAGGCCTTGGACTAATTGAATACTCAGGAAATCCGGCCAGTATTACCACAAATGTTTCGGGTCTTGGGAAAATTAAGCAGGACTAAGAAACAACTATCATGATTAAGAATTATTTTCGCATTGCAATAAGAGGGCTTATAAAACACAGGCAAGCCTCATTTATAAATATTGGCGGCCTGTCTATTGGCTTTGCCTCTTTTATTTTAATTTTTTTATATATACAGACAGAATTAAATTTTGATAAGCATTGGCCTGATGCTGACAAGATTTATCGGGTATCTGAATCGGTAGATTATGGCGATAGATACACCGATTTCGCCGTTTCACCTTTTCCTTTAGGTCCTTCATTTGTGGATTATTTTCCGGAGATAGAAGCGGCTACAAGACTTGGCTTCGGCAGATCCCGACTTATACGATTTGAGGAAACTAAATTTATGGTGGATGATATTCATTATGCCGATGCAAATTATTTTCGATTTTTTCCTCATGAATTTTTGGAAGGTAGCGCTGCCTCTGCCCTGAATGCCCCCGATAAAATTGCCATATCGCAAGAGGTAAAAGAGAAGTTTTTCCCCAACGAAAACGCCGCAGGGCAAAGTTTATACCTGGATACTATCCCTTATATGGTGAGTGCCGTTTATAAAGAAACCAGCGGTGAATCGCATTTAAAACCACAAGTGCTCCTTCCTGTAAGTGCTATATCCCAGGCTGCTCGCGATGCCTACAACAGTGACTGGACCCGGCTTTTTGGTTATACCTATTTAAAATTTAAAAGTCCCGAAGGAGTTTCTGATTTTCAGTCGAAGCTGCCAGCCTGGATTGAAAAAACAATTCAACCCTGGAGGGAATTGCATGAACTTACGTTAACCCTTGATTTTAAATTGCAAGCGCTCCCTTCAATTCATTTTCAAACAGATTATGATTATGATGTAAAAGGGAATACGGATAAGCGGTATATCTTTATCTTTAGTTTTGTTTGTGCATTTATCTTGTTGATAGCAGCCATTAATTACATTAATCTGGCTACCGCACGAGCTATTCAGCGTTCTAAAGAGGTGGGAGTGAGAAAACTTGTCGGTGCAAAAAGGAAGCAACTCATATCCCAATTCCTGGGTGAGTCTGTTATCATTGCCCTGCTTGCAATGCTTATCAGCTTTATTATAGTAGAACTCCTGAGCCCCTTGTTTAACAATCTTACGGATAAAAATATTGATCTTCTTCAGTTGCTTCATACTGGAGCGGGGCGAATGCAATTGCTGGTTATTGTTATCACTGTCATTTTAATTGGTTTATTGAGTGGTATTTTTCCTGCTTTTGTTTTATCGGGTTTTCATCCTGTTTCTATGGTAAAACAACAATTTGGCAGTTCAAATAAGAGAAGAGGTAAAACCATGAGTTCCGGGTTTTATAGAAAAGCCCTGGTGGTACTTCAATTTGCTATATCTGTTGGGATGATTGTTGCTACGCTCGTTGTTTTTATGCAAATGCGCTATTTACAAAGCCGTAACCTGGGTTTTGCAGGAGAGCAAACGATGGTTATCCGCTACGCATCTCAACCTCATATTATTGCCCAACGAGAGGCAATTAAGAAAGAATTGACAGACCATCCTGGTGTGTTAGAGGCAATAACCACGAATGATTTGCCGGGATATCATCATGGTAGATTAACTTATTATATCGACAGAGATGGAAAATGGGAGCAGGAAATGGTGAATTTCTACCAGGTGGATCATGATTTTGAAGAAATGTTGGATTTGGAGGTTGTTGAAGGAAGGTTTTTTTCACAGGAATTCCCATCGGATCCTACTACCAGTTTCGTTATTAATGAAGCTGCGAGAAAGGTTTTTGGAAAGAACCCTATAGGCCAGCGTGTAGCTTGTGGTTTAGGAGTTGATGGTAAAATAGTAGGTGTGGTTAAAGATTTCAATTACAC
>JBNJFS010000112.1:0-7232 GCA_051747085.1 Bacteroidota bacterium | reverse complement strand
CTTCTTTTAATATGTCTGCTAACTCATTAACATCTTTTACAGTTAAGTTAACTAACTCTTCTGCAAGCGCTTTTAAATCTGCCATTTTTACTTATTTTTTAAAATTTAATATAACTACTTTTTTATTCACTTTTATTTGAAAGTGTTTCTAAAACACCTGTCAGGGTATTACCCCCTGATTTTAATTGAGAAATTACATTCTTCATTGGAGATTGTAATAATCCAATAAGATCACCTAGTAATTCTTCTTTAGATTTAACGTTTACTAATGTTTCTAATAAATTGTCCCCTACATAAACAGACTCTTCAACATAAGCTGCTTTAATAACAGGTTTTTCAAATTTCTTACGAAATTCTTTAATCATTTTAGCCGGAACATTTCCGGTTTCAGTAAACATTATTGCAGTTGGCCCCTTCAAAACATCATAAAGTTCATCTACCTGAAATTCAGATTGATCTAATGCTCTTTTAAGAAGGGTATTCTTAACAACCAGCATTTGAATATTATTCTCAAAACATTTTCTTCTTAACAAACTTGTACTTTCAGCATTTAATTCGCTGGTATCTGTTACGTAAAAATGAGTTGAATTATTTAATTGTTCAACCAGGTTGTTAACAATGATCTCTTTCTCTTCGCGTTTCATAATCAATATTTTTTACTCTGAATTGTCGAAATTGGACTTAAACAGATTTTGGGTCAATTTTAATACCGGGACTCATCGTACTTGAAATGTAAAGGCTCAGAATATAAGTACCTTTAGCTGCAGCAGGTTTTAATTTATTAACCGTAGCCATAAATTCACGTGCATTTTCAGCTAATTTTTTAGGTTCAAAAGATACTTTTCCTACCGGTGAATGAATAATTCCATACTTATCCACCTTAAAGTCAATTTTACCTTTTTTTACTTCTTCAATAGCCTTTCCCACTTCCATGGTAACAGTACCTGTTTTTGGGTTTGGCATTAAACCTCGTGGTCCAAGAATACGACCTAATTGTCCAACTTTAGCCATTACAGGAGGCATAGTTATAACTACATCAATATCTGTCCATCCTCCTTTAATTTTATCCACATATTCGTCTAAACCAACATAGTCGGCACCAGCAGCTTTTGCTTCTTCTTCCTTATCGGGAGTTACAAGAGCCAAAACTTTTAATGTTTTTCCGGTTCCATGAGGTAATGTTACTACACCTCTAACCATTTGATTTGATTTTCGTGGATCGACACCCAATCGCACATTAAGATCAACGGAAGCGTCAAATTTAGTTGTTGAAATTTCTTTCACTAATTTTGTCGCCTCGTCAAGGGTATAATTTTTACCAATTTCGATCTTTTCAAGGGCAATCTTCTTATTTTTAGTAAGTTTTGTCATAACTTCTTTCGAAATATTATTGTTTATTCTTTACCTGGAAATTTACCTTTAACAGTAATCCCCATACTTCTGGCAGTACCAGCAACCATTCTCATAGCTGATTCAACCGTAAATGCATTTAAATCCTTCATCTTTTCCTCGGCAATTGTTTTTACCTGGTCCCATGAAACAGAAGCAACTTTTGTTCTGTTTGATTCGGGAGATCCGGATTTTAATTTAGTCATTTCTAACAGTTGAACTGCTACGGGAGGAGTTTTAGTTACAAAATCGAAAGACTTGTCAGAATAAACAGTAATAATTACAGGAATAACCTTACCGGCACGATCCTGTGTTCTTGCATTAAACTGTTTACAAAACTCCATAATATTCACACCTTTAGCACCCAATGCAGGGCCTACCGGTGGAGATGGATTTGCTGCGCCACCTCGGATCTGTAATTTAATTAATCCAGCAACTTCTTTAGCCATAATCTAGTTTTTCTACTTAAAAAATTTACTCTTTTTCGACCTGCATAAAACTTAATTCTAATGGTGTTTTTCTACCAAAAATTTTCACCATCACCTTCAGTTTTTTCTTCTCTTCATTCACTTCTTCGATAACACCATTAAAACTGTTAAATGGGCCATCAATGACTTTTACGGTTTCACCAACATAAAAAGGAACATTGATTTCTTCATCGCTCTCGGCCAGTTCATCAACTTTGCCAAGTATACGATTCACTTCTGACTGACGAAGTGGAGTTGGTTTGTCACCCTCAGACTCAAGGAAGCCTATGACATTAGGTATATTTTTCAGGAGGTGTGGAATCTCTCCAACTAAAGCTCCTTCAATCAGAACGTAACCAGGGAAAAAATTCCTTTCTTTACTGATTTTTTTCCCATTTCTGATTTGGTAAACTTTTTCCGTTGGAATTAACACCTGAGAAATATACTCCTGCATATTGAGTCTTGAAATCTCACTTTCAATATATTCTTTCACTCTTTTTTCTTTTCCACCAATAGCACGGAGAACATACCATTTCTTTACAACTTCAGCCATTATCCCTTTCCAGATTAATAAAACATACTGTAAATTAAGTCCATCAAATTTTGAAAACTATAATCCATCACAAATATAATAAGTGCGATGATTAAGGAAGCAACCATTACTACAATTGCACTATTTTGCAAATCTGGCCATGTTGGCCAGGATACTTTATGTATTAACTCATTAAATGCTTCTTGAAAGTATAATTTAAGTTTCATGATATACGTTAATTATTTTGCACGGGTGGTAAGAATCGAACTCACGACCTTTGGTTTTGGAGACCACTGCTCTACCAGCTGAGCTACACCCGTATAAGCAAGTGATTCGGAAAAACCGAATCACTTATTCTATATAAATTACTCAATAATTTCTGTTACCTGTCCTGCACCTACAGTTCTACCTCCTTCACGGATAGCAAAACGTAATCCCTGGTTAATAGCAACAGGATAAATCAAGTTTACCGTAATTGTAACGTTATCACCCGGCATTACCATTTCTGTTCCTTCAGGAAGCATAATCTCTCCAGTTACGTCAAGAGTTCTTAAGTAGAACTGAGGACGATAGTTATTATGGAATGGTGTGTGACGTCCGCCTTCTTCTTTTTTAAGAACATATACCTCGGCTTTAAACTTCGTATGAGGAGTAATTGATCCTGGCTTAGCAAGAACCATACCTCTTTTAATTTCTTTTTTATCAACACCACGTAGTAATAAACCAACGTTATCACCAGCTTCACCAGTATCAAGAATTTTACGGAACATTTCAACACCGGTACAAACCGTTTTACGTGCTTCGGCACCTAAACCAATCATTGCAAGTTCTTCACCAGTATTAACAACACCTGTTTCAATTCTTCCGGTAGCAACTGTACCACGACCAGTAATTGAAAATACATCTTCAACAGGCATTAGAAATGGTTTTTCTTTATCACGTGGAGGAACAGGAATATATTCATCAACATGATTCATTAATTCCATAATCTTCTCAACCCACTTTTCTTCACCATTTAAAGCGCCTAAAGCTGAACCATGAATTACAGGAGCATTATCACCGTCAAATTCGTAAAAATCAAGAAGTTCTCGAACTTCCATTTCAACAAGTTCTAACAATTCAGGATCGTCTACCAAATCTACTTTATTTAAGAAAGTAACGATTTTAGGTACGTTTACCTGACGCGCCAACAGGATATGCTCTCTTGTTTGTGGCATTGGACCATCGGTACCAGCAACAACAAGAATTGCTCCGTCCATTTGAGCAGCACCTGTTACCATGTTCTTAACATAGTCGGCGTGTCCCGGACAGTCAACGTGTGCATAGTGACGTGTTTCAGTCTGATACTCAACATGAGCTGAGTTAATAGTAATACCTCTTTCTTTTTCTTCAGGAGCATTGTCGATTGAATCAAAACTTCTCATTTCAGAAAGTCCTTTGTCAAACAGTACTTTTGTAATAGCAGCTGTCAAAGTAGTTTTTCCGTGATCGACATGTCCGATAGTACCAATATTAACGTGCTCTTTCGACCTATCAAATTTTTCTTTAGCCATAACTCCAAATATTAGATAATTAGATAATTTATAATTAAAACAATTTACTTTTGAGCCAATGATGGGAATTGAACCCATGACCTCTTCCTTACCAAGGAAGCGCTCTACCCCTGAGCTACATCGGCAAGGAATAGAGCGGGAGACGGAACTCGAATCCGCGACCCTTAGCTTGGAAGGCTAATGCTCTACCAACTGAGCTACTCCCGCTTTTTTTTGTGGGGAGAGCAGGATTCGAACCTACGAAGGCGTGCGCCAGCAGATTTACAGTCTGCCCCAGTTGGCCACTTTGGTATCTCCCCAACAATAGTTAATTTTCAATACGATGAGCCGATGGACGGATTCGAACCCCCGACCTGCTGATTACAAATCAGCTGCTCTGACCAACTGAGCTACATCGGCAAATAAAAAGAACGCCGATTTTAGAAACATTTCCAAAATCGGTTCGCAAATGTATGAATATTTTATTTACAACACAAAAAAAAGTACGCTTATTTTCTTATATTTAATAGAAAAAACTATAATCCTCTTTGTTTCTCCTTATGTTTGGTAATTTGCTTTCGCAATGCTTCAACTACGTTATCAACAGATTCTTCAAAACTCTTGCTTTGTTTTTTAGCAAAAATATCATTCCCAGGGATATCTAATCGAATTTCTGCTAGTTTATTTCCGGCATTCTGGTCATTTTCTATGCGTAGAAAAACCTCCGCGCCAATAATATTGTCATAATACTGAATTAGTTTATTTACCTTATTTTCAATAAAATTGATAAGTTTCTTATCAGCATCAAAATGAATCGAATGAATGTTAATGTCCATAATGATTCCTCCATTAAATTTTATGCTCTGGGATGAGCTTGTTTATAAATAGATTTTAATTTTTCAAAAGTATTGTGTGTATAGACTTGTGTTGCAGAAAGATTGGCATGTCCAAGCAAATCTTTTATTGCATTCAGGTCTGCACCTCTATTTAAAAGGTGTGTGGCAAAAGTATGCCGCAAAATATGTGGACTTCTCTTTTCTATTGTTGAAACGAATTTGAGATATTTATTTACAATTCTATATACAAATTTCTCGTACAATTTGTTTCCTTTATCTGTAATAAAAAAATAATTATGCTCCAAAGAGGGAAATTGACCCTCTTTTTCTTTTTGGTATTTTTTTATAGAATCAGTAAAAACAATATGAATAGGAATAATCCGCTCTTTGTTTCTTTTTCCTGTAACTTTTAACGTTCCTTCTTCTAAATTTACATCACTATTTTTCAGGTTTATTAACTCGGTTAAACGCATGCCCGTATTATAAAACATTTCAATAATTGTTTTATTCCGAACCCCTGAAAAATCTTCGCCAAAAGAAAAATCATCAAGCAAATGATTGATTTGTTGCTCATCAACAAACGCGGGTATTTTTTTGGATGATTTTGGTGTAGTAACTTTATCCATTGGATTTATCGTCACATAACCTTCTCTAATAAGAAACTTATAAAATGTTTTTAGGGTAGAGATCTTCCGATTAATTGTTAAAGAAGAAAAATCATTTTCCATCATATCTACTATCCAGGCCCGAATATCTTTTTCGCTGGCATTCTGTATTTCGGTTTTATCGATAAATGTATTAAAATGCCTCAAATCGTTCTCGTAAGAACGAATGGTGTGTTTTGATGATCGCCTTTCGGTTTGTAAATATTTCAGAAAAAGATTCTTGTACATATAGGGTTTTGCTTAAAAAATTAAAAAAAGTGAAATACCTTAACGGTATTATACAACTTACCCTATATCTGCTATTCTTCGTCTTGCTGCATCTTTTGAATATAGATAGCTTTCTTCTTCTGCTCTCTTTTCTTAACAGAAGGTTTAGTAAAAGCCTGACGCTCTCTTAATTCCTTAACAACGCCTGTTTTCTCAAACTTTCTTTTAAACTTTTTTAAAGCTCTCTCGATATTTTCACCTTCTTTTAATGGTACTACTATCATAATTTTTTTTCCTTAATTTTTATTGAGCCGCAAAAATATTAATTTAAAATTCACTTTTCAAAAAAAAACTTACAAATTTTTAAAAAAAATACTTTTTTTTGAAAAATGTTATCCTATCATCAGACTCTTAAAATAAAATTGATTTTTATTTATCTCTAAATATACAAATTCTTATCTCAAATTTCAAGTAAAACAGGTTGATTATTTTTCCAGGTATGGTTTTATCTTCTGAAAAACTTTTTCAGGCAGGAGATTGTAGTCTTTCAATTCATCAATATCCTTGAATTCTCCCTGTATTTCTTTAAATTTAAGGATTGCCTTTGTTTGGTATTTATTTAAATATGGATGTTTTATTAAATCTACAAATTCAGCTTCATTAATATTAATCTTCGTAATTAAGTTGGTATCTATAATTAGTTGAGATCCAATATTGGCAATAAGCACTGAATCTATGCCATACACTTCATACAACTGAGATTTACAAACATAACCTCCCAGCAATGTCCGATACTTTATAATTCTGTCGGCAAATACCGGCCCTATTCCATACAGTAATTCCAAGCTATCTGCAGTGGATGAATTTATTTCAATTACAATTGGTTTAAAGCCTTTGGTATATTCTTTTTTTAGCTTTTCAACTGATTTTTCTTCTCCTTCAGCTATAATAATAAATGGTTCGAGGATTTTATACTGTTTTTCGTCTATTCCATAAATTTTCAACAGATCGGCAGGAATGAAAAATTTCCCTCCTGCATTTCTGTAGTTTATTAAGGTTGCTATTTGTTTTTCGGACAGGCCTAATTTTACCAGCTTCTCTTCTTTCGTCGTATTTGGATCGAAACAAAAAAGGGAGTCTGGAATTCTCCATTGATTTTCTTGTATTGTTTTTTTTGAGGGATAAGAATTTGTTCGCTGCATTTTTTCTTCGGTATCCTCCAAAGGTTTGTTTTTAAAAGACTGTTCAAATTCATCCAGTTGTTTTTTAAAATCTTCGGTCATTAATGCGATGTCATTATTGGAAGAAAAATCAACTAATCGATTGGTAATAACAAGGATAATTAACAAAAAAAGGAGCACAATAATTCCATTGCGCTCCCTTTTTGTAAACGAAAAATATTCTTTAAACCTTCTTCCAGCCATTAATATCGGGTTATTAGAATTTTAAAATCCCAATACCATTTAAAAATACCATTGCAATAGCGATTGGGGCAATAAATTTTACTAAAAACATAAATAAACTTAAATATTTAGCTTTTAGTGTTCCCTGGTTAGATAATTCATCTTTGGTTTTGGAGAACCCAAGGTACCATCCTACAAACA
>JBNJFS010000111.1:0-7260 GCA_051747085.1 Bacteroidota bacterium | reverse complement strand
GTAGAGGGTTTGCTGGAGAAATCAGACCGCAGCAATCCAGACGGACGGCATGGCGGAGATATCCTGGGCATCATCAATCATCTGGATTACCTGGATAAATTAGGAGTAACCACCTTATGGATCAATCCTTTGCTGGAAAATAATCAGAAAAACTACACCTACCATGGATATGCCATAACCGATTTTTACAATATCGATGCCCGGTTTGGCAATAATGCGAATTATCTTGAACTGGTAAATAAGGCCCACCAAAAAGATTTAAAAATCGTAATGGATGTGGTTTTAAATCACTGTGGAATAAATCACTGGTGGATGAGCGATCTACCTTCCGAAGACTGGATCCATCAGTTTGAAGAATATACCCAGTCCAATTTCCGGTCACCTGTGCTTACCGACCCTTACGCATCATCCGAAGATATCATGCGCCAGCAAAAAGGATGGTTCGACCGGAATATGCCCGACTTAAACCAACAAAATCCTTTGGTAGCCAACTATTTTATTCAAAATTCCATCTGGTGGATTGAATATGCTGGTATTGATGGTATACGGCTCGACACACAGCCTTATGCCGACCAGGACATGGTTGCCCGATGGGCACAGGAAATCAGAAGTCAATATCCGGATTTCACCATTTTGGGCGAATCGTGGTTACAAAAAATTCCCATTACCGCCTACTGGCAGGAAAACAGTAAAAATATTGATGGTTACTCGTCTAATATCCCTGTTATCACAGATTTTCCTATGCACTATGCCATTACACAGGCTTTCAACGAAGAACAAACCTGGACGGAGGGCATGGCAAAATTATATTATATTCTGGCACAGGACTTTGTATACAACAACCCTGCAAACACCTTAGTCTTTCTGGATAATCACGATGTTACCCGGATTTTCTCATCGCTAAACCAAAGCATGGAAAAATTAAAAATGGCCATTGCCTTTCAGTTAACAACACGCGGAATTCCATCCATTCTTTATGGTACCGAATTACTGATGGAAGGATATGAGCATCAGGCACATGGTAAAATGCGCAAGGATTTTACCGGCGGCTGGCCCGATGATGAAAAAAATGGCTTTACTGCCGAAGGAAGAACCGATGCGCAAAATGAAATATACAACTATCTGCAGCATCTGCTCAACTGGAGACAATCAAAAAAGGTAATTCATCGCGGTAAACTAACCCACTTTATCCCGGAAAACAATGTGTACGTTTATTTCAGGCACCATGATGATGAAACGGTAATGGTTATTTTAAACAACAACGATAATCCTCAGACCATACAAACAGAACGTTTTAAAGAGATGATGAACGGATACCGGACGGGAAAAGAAATCATCAGTAAAACAGAAATTAAGGATCTCAATAAAATCCCTATTCCTAAAAAATCAGCCATGATTATTGAACTTAAGCAATAACCAAAATACAATTCGCCATGAAAAATTTACCCATTATTTTTTTGATAATTTTCAGCTTTGCCTGTACCCAACAAGAGCTAACTATCCCTGAAAAGTCAGAGATGTATGAGCTGGCATTACCTGTTTATGTAAGTGAAGAGGGACAAGAGATAGCCCTTGACGGGGTTTTTAAAAACATCAACAAAATCGACTCTGTATCAATAAAGGGTTACAACTACAACCTTTCCGATAACTTTGAGCTTATACAAATTACACCTACGACTGATACCAAACCCATTGAAACATTAACCATCTGGATCGAAGGGTATCCCTACTCTATTCTTTTATTATTTGATCAGAAGGTGAATTATACATTTGAGCTTAACGATGATAAAAAACAATATCATTCGGTTCAGGTAGTGGGGAGTTTTAACAACTGGACACCATCCGGTGATTTTCTGCTCGAAGATAATGTATGGAAATATTCATTAAAACTTTCGCCGGGGAAATATCAGTATCAGCTGATAATTAATGATGAATGGATGCTTGACCCACAAAATCCTGAAAAGGAAAGCAATAATATTGGTGGGTATAATTCGGTGCTTACTATTCCCGATCCGGCAGAAAATGCACCAAAACTTTCAACCCATTCTTTTACCAAAGAAAAAATAACTATAGATTATGCAGGAGATATTACTTCTGTTATCGCGTTATGGGATAATTTCACGATTCCTTCAGAAATTAAAGACGAGAAAATAACCTTACAAATACCTGCAATTGCCAAAAGCAAAAAGCGTTCGTTTATAAGAATGTGGGCATTTAACGAAAACGGTTATTCAAATGATATTTTAATTCCGCTGGATGATGGCAAAGTATTGCAAGATATTGCTCAGATTACCCGCAAAGACAAACATGCACAGGTACTGTATTTTATGCTGGTTGATCGGTTTAACAATGGAAACACGGCAAATGATGAACCGGTAGAGGATCCGGAAATATTCGACAGAGCAAATTATTGGGGTGGAGATATTAAAGGAATTACACAAAAAGTTAACGATGGATATTTTTCTGATTTAGGGGTTAGCATGATATGGCTCTCCCCCATTACACAAAATCCACTCGATGGATATATTGAGTATCCGGCACCTCACAGAAAGTATTCGGGTTATCATGGCTACTGGCCGGTTACCTTAACTACTGTTGACCACCGCTTTGGTACCTCCGACGAATTGCATCAGCTGGTGAATACCACCCACCAAAATGAGATGAATATCATTCTCGACTTTGTTTCGAACCACGTACATATTAAAAATAAAATCTATCAGGAGCATCCCGACTGGGTTACAATTTTAGATCTACCCGACGGAAGAAAAAATATCCGATTTTGGGACGAGCACCGGTTAACCACCTGGTTCGACACATTTATCCCATCGTTAGACTTTACCATTCCCGAAGTTACCGAGATGATGTCAGACTCAGCCATGTTCTGGGTTCAGGAATTTAACATCGACGGATTCAGGCACGATGCCACCAAACATATTCCGCTTGATTTCTGGAAAACATTAACGCAAAAGTTACGTGCAAATACAACCAAAGATTTTCTTTTTCAGATTGGCGAAACCTTTGGTAGCCGCGAATTAATAAGAAGTTATGTGGGTCCCGACATGCTTGACGGGCAGTTTGATTTTAATCTCTATTTCGATATGCGTAACAATCTGGCACAGGAAAAAGAACCCTTAACCAAACTCAATCAATCGTTAAAAGAGAGTTTAAAATATAACGGTCATCACTCGCTTATGGGGAACATTACCGGCAATCATGATTTGCCAAGATTTATTACACTTGCCAGCGGGGCCCTTGCATTTGACGAGGATGACAAAGAAGCCGGCTGGAACAGAGATATTCAGGTGGAAGATACCCTGGGGTATTACCGACTGTTACAGGTTACCAGCTTTATCCATACCATTCCCGGTGTTCCGGTTATTTATTATGGCGATGAAATTGGGATGCCCGGAGCAGGCGATCCGGATAACCGGCGACCCATGAAGTTTGAAAACTTAAACCGATTTGAAAATTTTGTTTTGGAAAATACGAAAAAAATTATCCATCTTAGAAGGAACAACCTTCCGCTGATTTATGGGGATATTATTTTAATCCACGCTGATGAAAATACCATGGTTTATGCCCGAAAATATTTTGATGAACTGATGTTGATTGCTTTTAATAAATCGAGTAAGGAAAAAACTATTCCTATTGAGCTGCCTCAAAATATCAGGCCCGAAAAGTGGAATACAAATTTTGGAAACAAAATAGAACAAACAAGCAAAGAGGAGATTTCTGTCACACTCAAACCCTATGCTTTTGAGATTCTGAATAATTAATCACTAAGATAGATTGTCAATTAAAATTTCCAGGAGAAGTTTAAATTTGTTTAAACCAAAAAAAGCGGCACTACAAAGGTGTCGCTTTTATTATGTTAAAAATATGGTTAAAAACTAATCCCCGAAACTAATTCCTACACCTCTTGCATTACGCATTAATGCGGTGTCGAGGGTAACAAAGTTAGGTTTTTTAATGGCATCTTTAAAAGGTACCGAGGTTATGTTCGGATGCTGATAGGAAACCATTTCACCAAACTTCCCATCCATCACCATTTGAAAGGCATGAACCCCAAATTGAGTGGCCAGTACTCTGTCATAAGCAATAGGCACGCCACCACGCTGAATGTGCCCAAGGACTGCTTTTCGTATATCATGTTTTAATCCGGCTTCTTTCAACTCATGCTCAAGACGAGAAGCTGCACCTGAAAATTTAACATTCTTGTATCCTACTTCATTGGTTTCAACTTTTGAAATATCTTTTCCAATACCACGTGCCCCTTCAGCAATAACAATTATCGTAAAACCACGGTCGCGTATAAACCGCTGATTAATTTTTTCCAGAACTTTATTGATATCATAAGGAATTTCAGGAATCAGACATATGTCAGCACCACCGGCAACGGCGGCATTCATAGCTATCCAACCGGCATTTCTGCCCATCACTTCCAGAATCATTACCCGGTTATGACTGGCAGCAGTAGTTACCAGTTTATCTACTGATTCGGTTGCTATCTGAACAGCTGTTTGAAAACCAAAAGTTGAATCGGTAGCTGATAAATCATTATCAATTGTTTTAGGCACTCCGATAATATTCAACCCTTTTTCGTACAAAGCCTGAGAAATCTGCTGTGAACCGTCACCACCGATATTTATAACAGCATCGACGCCCATATACATCAACTTTCGAATCATTTCTTCGGAACGATCGGCAGTTGTCCATTTCCCATCCTTATCTTTTATAGGCCAGGCAAAAGGCCCTCCTTTATTGGTTGTTTCAATAATTGTTCCACCATGGAAATGAATACCGGCAACAGCCTTTTCATCCAGAACTCTTATTTCGGTAGGTTCCCAAAGTATTCCATTAAAAGCCTGAATACTACCTAAAACCTCCCAGTCTTTTTCCTGTGAAGCACGTTTCACTACAGCCCTTATTACGGCATTTAATCCCGGACAGTCTCCACCTGCTGTTGCAACTAAAACTCTTTTCATTAGCAGTAAATTTTTTAATGGTTAGCAATTTTTTATTTGAGAAGGAAAATATTATGTTTCCCTTAATAAGTCTGCTTTTCGCACACAAATATTTTAAAATTTTCGTATCTTTAAAAATTGACACAAGAAGATGTAAATTTAACAAAAACCCTTGATATATCACAATTTTAATAACTATATATTGCAAAAAATAAAATAAACTTAACATGAAAACAAAATCACTACCAATAGCACGTAAAATACTGGCAATGTTACTCTTAACACTAATAGGATTTTATGGATGTAAAAACAAAACAAACGGCGATAAAGAAACCACTGACTATCAAAAAGTTAAACATCCTGAATGGAGTAAAAACGCAAGTATCTACGAAGTTAATATCAGGCAATATACACCTGAAGGAACTTTTAATGCATTTGCCGAACATTTACCCAGATTAAAAGAGATGGGTGTGGATATTTTATGGTTAATGCCCATTCATCCCATTGGAGAAAAAAACAGAAAAGGTTCGATGGGGAGTTATTATTCGGTTAAAGATTATTTAGGCATTAATCCCGAATTCGGTACCGAAGAGGATTTTAAAAACCTGGTCAACCAGATACATGACTCAGGGATGTATGTTATTATCGACTGGGTGGCTAACCATACAGCCTGGGACAACCAACTTATTGATGATCATCCCGAATGGTACACTAAAAATGAAGAGGGAGAAATTATTGCTCCTGTTGATGACTGGACAGATGTAGCTGATTTAAACTACGATGTACCGGAGGTTCGTGAATATATGACTGATGCTCTTATTTACTGGGTTAAAGATTTCAATATTGATGGATACCGATGTGATGTGGCCGGGATGGTTCCTACCGATTTTTGGAATAAGGTCCGCTACGAACTTGATAAAATAAAACCTGTATTTATGCTGGCCGAAGCTAATGACCCCGAGCTGCAAGACTATGCTTTTGACATGACTTATGCCTGGGACCTTCATTTTATCTGGAATGAAATCGCTCAGGGCAAAAAAAATATGGAAGATTTGATCAAGCAATTAGAAAAAGAAAAAACAAAATATAATCCCGATGATTATCGTATGCTATTTACCAGCAACCATGATGAAAACTCATGGAAAGGTACAGTTTATGAAAGATTGGGCGAAGCAACCGAAACTTTTACCGTACTTTCTGCTACACTTCCGGGTATGCCTTTAATTTACAGCGGACAGGAAGCCTGTATGAATAAACAACTGAGATTTTTTGAGAAAGATACCATCAACTGGGATAAAGATTGTTCGATGAATGAATTATACAAAACCCTGCTTACCTTAAAAGAAAAGAATAAAGCTTTATGGAATGGAAAATATGGTGGAACAATGGAAAGAATACAAACCACAGCAGATGAAAATATTTTTGCTTTTTCGCGAATAAAAGAAGATCATCAGGTGATATCCATTCTGAATCTTTCGGATAAAGAAGTTGAATTTGAATTACTTAATGAGCTTGAAAACGATCAATTATCTGAACTTTTTACTGATGAACAGATTACAACTCAATATAAAATGCAGCCCTGGGGTTATAAAATATTCAGCAACAGATAGATAAATACACACACAAATAAAAGAAAGAGGCTTCTACTATCATATGGAAGCCTCTATTTTATTAAAAAAAAACTACTCTTCGAATAAAACAACTGCATTTTTGGATTGTTTGGCTTCTAACAGTGCTTCTTCTGCTCTCTGCTTTATTTGTTCGGGAGTATCATCTTTTACAGAGGTAGTAATCCCCATACTAATCGTGATGTTAACTAATTTATCATCAATTTGAAAAGGATGATAGGCGATAACACGCCGTAATCGGTTACCAATCTCCTGAGCTTTTTCAACACCAATGTTATTAAATATTAATGCAAACTCATCCCCGTTTTTATAACGAAAAAAAAGGTCTGTTTTCCGGATATATCCTTTAACCAGATTAACAAAATCCTGCAAAATGTGATCGGCTTTTGAATATCCGTATTGGTCATTATAGTTTTTAAAAAAATCGATATCGATGAGCATAAATACAAAATTCTCTATTTCAGGCTTTTTCAATAAATATTTAATTTTAGCATTCAGCTCACGATGATTAAAAACACCCAGATCATCAGAGATAGCAAGTGTTTTATACTTCAAAATCTTTTTATTGAGCATCCAGTATACTATAACAACGATAAGCAGTATGAGTATGGCAATTAATATAAAAGTATTTAAATTAAACTTTACCATTATTTTTTAGATTTATTTTT
>JBNJFS010000110.1:0-7269 GCA_051747085.1 Bacteroidota bacterium | reverse complement strand
TTACTCAACCCCGGCTTCTTTTAATCTTTCAGCATTTTCAGCCATCTGCAACTGTTCAATAATTTCCTGGATGTCGCCATCGATTATAGCACTTAAATTATACAGGGTTAGATTTATTCTATGATCAGTAACACGTCCTTGCGGATAGTTATAAGTTCTGATTTTTGCTGAGCGGTCGCCGGTAGAAACCATGGTTTTCCGTTTAGACGAAATCTCATCAAGATATTTCTGATACTCCAGGTTATAAAGCCTTGTTCTTAACTCAGCCATGGCCTTATCCAGATTTTTCAGCTGCGATTTTTCATCCTGGCAGGTTACCACAATCCCTGAGGGGATATGTGTTAAACGAATAGCCGAATAAGTTGTATTTACCGATTGTCCGCCGGGACCTGACGAACAGTAAGTATCTTTACGGATATCTTCCTGACGTAAGTCAATATCAAAATCTTCGGCCTCGGGCAAAACAGCAACCGTAGCTGCCGATGTATGTACCCTGCCCTGTGTTTCGGTTTGCGGAACCCGCTGTACACGATGTACTCCCGATTCATATTTCAGGATTCCATAAACACCATCGCCGGAGACTTTCATTACAATTTCTTTATAACCACCAACAGTACCTTCGCTAAGGTGTGTAACGTCCACTTTCCATTTTTTACGCTCGCAATACTTTAAATACATTCGGTATAAATCGCCGGCAAAAATACTGGCTTCGTCGCCCCCGGTTCCGGCACGTATTTCCAAAATAGCATTCTTTTCGTCTTCGGGATCTTTGGGCAATAATAAAAGCTTTATTTTTTCTTCTAAAGGGCCAATTTTTTCTTCCAGTTCAATAAGTTCCATCTTGGCCATTTCACGCATCTCCTCATCTTTCTCTTTAGCCAAAATGTCTTTTGCTGTTTGTATATTACTTAAAATATTTTTGTATTCCCGGTACGCTTCAATAATGGGTTCCAGGTCGCGATATTCTTTATTCAGCTTCACGTACCTTTTCATATCGGCAATAATGTCCGGATCGGTAATTAACTGACCAACTTCTTCAAATCTTAATTTAATCCCCTCCAGTTTATCTAAAATAATATTATTACTCATAATTCTCCTTTTTAAAATCGGTGCAAAATTAACAATTTATTCGATAACATGTTCAGTTTATTGATATTGGAATTCACCAAACACACTTTTGATAGTAAGTCGTTTTGAATCAGCCTTCTCACATCGTCCAATAATTTGGGCATCAATACCAAAACTTTTCGATATTTCTATAATATCATCAGCTAGTTCAGGTTTGGTATATATTTCCATTCGATGTCCCATATTAAACACTTTATACATTTCTTCCCAGGCGGTTCCTGATTCTTCCTGAATAAGTTTAAATAATTCAGGAATTTCAAACATGTTATCTTTTATAATATGAAGATGATCAACAAAATTTAAGATTTTAGTTTGTGCTCCTCCTGAACAATGAATTAATCCATGAATTTCGGAGCGATAATCTTCAAAGATTTTTTTTATCACCGGAGCGTATGTTCTGGTGGGTGATAGCACTAATTTACCGGCATCCACTCCAAGTTTTTCAATGGCATCCGTTAATTTATAACTCCCGGAATATACAACACTGTCAGGGATAGCAGCATCATAACTTTCGGGATATTTTTCAGCCAGATAGTGAGCAAACACATCGTGCCTTGCAGAGGTTAATCCATTGCTTCCCATTCCTCCGTTGAACGCTTTTTCGTAGGTGGCTTTCCCGGATGAACTTAAACCAATAATAACATCACCATCCTGAATGTTTTTATTATCAATTACTAAATTACGTTTCATGCGGGTGGTAACGGTCGAATCGACAATAATAGTACGAACAAGATCGCCCACATCGGCGGTTTCGCCTCCGGTTGAATAAATTGAGATACCAAGATCCCTTAACTCCTGAAGCAGCTCCTCGGTTCCATTTATAATGGCTGCGATAACATCGCCGGGAATCAAATTTTTATTTCTGCCAATGGTTGACGACAGCAATATATTATCAGTTACTCCTACACAAAGCAGGTCGTCAAGGTTCATGACCACAGCATCCTGAGCAATCCCTTTCCACACCGACAAATCACCGGTTTCTTTCCAGTACATATAAGCCAGCGATGATTTTGTACCGGCACCATCGGCATGCATGATATTACAATAGTTTTCATCCCCACCTAAAATATCAGGAATTATTTTACAGAAAGCCTTTGGATACAACCCTTTATCAATATGTTTTATCGCATGATGTACATCCTCTTTCGAAGCGGATACTCCTCTTAAGTTATAACGAGAATCTTTTGACATGATATTGCTGAATAATAATTAAGTTGCAAAATTAGCAATTTAGTTCTTAACAATTAATATTTACCTAATAAAATGGATATAAAAAAGAATTCCTGCAAAACAGGAATTCTCAGATTGTTATAAGTAGGTAATAACCCTTTAATTTTGTGGCTCATAATTTGTCGAAAGCACCTGGAACTCAGTTCTACGATTAATCTGATGAGCAATTTCCTGTTGTTCTTCGCTTTCGAGACTTTCAATAAACTCAGGGGTTAACTCGGTTCCTTCCGAAAGGAAATCATGCTGCTCGGCTAATTTAGCATCGACTACTTTAGGCATGGTTGCGGCATATCCTTTAGCACGTAATCTTGCCGGCTCAATACCTTTTTCAATCAGGTAGTTAACTACAGACTGCGCTCGTTTCTGAGACAATTCAACATTTGTTGCAGCAGTACCCCGTGAATCGGTATGCGAACGTAACTCAATCACTACATTAGGATTATCATTAAGCGTTTCTACCAGTCTGTCCAATGCTACCATCGATTCCGGACGCAGGTCCCATTTAGCAAAATCGTAGAAAATATTAGGTAACTCAATAGGCTCAGCAATAGATGAAAGCCTTATTTCAATATCAAAATCCTGACTTTCGGTTAACCCTTTCGTCGTTTCTTTCTCTTTACCGGTTAGAAAACCTTTTTTCGATGCAATAAATACATAATCGGTATTAGGTCTTAACATAAATTTAAACGAACCTTTGTTATCGGTTTCATTTGCCAGGGTCATTCCATCACTACCAACAAGTTTGATGGTAGCATTTTCCAATGGGTCGTCAGTTTTGTCGTTACGCACCACACCTTCCACACTAAATTTTAACGGTGGCAGCACGAAAGAATAGATATTATCGGTTCTACCATCTCGTGATGAACTGAAATATCCACGTTCATCTTCATTCTCAACGATAATACCAAAATCATCATAAGTAGAATTAATCGGATATCTCATATTTTCTACCTTCCATTTTCCATTCTCATCTTTTGAAGCTTTAAAAATATCAAGCCCTCCCATTCCCGGATGATAATCAGATGAAAAATATAATGTGCCATCGTTATGCATATAGGGAAACATTTCATCACCCGGTGTATTAACCGGCTCTCCTAAATTAACCGGGTCACCCCACTGTGCATCAGTTGAGCTACGGCTTAATTTCCATATGTCTTTTTTTCCAATACCCCCGGGCATATCCGAAACAAAATACAACTCCAGTTCGTCTCTTGATACCGAAGGATGTGCAACCACTATACTGTCCGTTGCAACATTTAAAGGTTCCGGTTTTCCCCAATTTTCTCCGCTTCGTTTAGATACCAGAATCTGACATCCTAAATTATCCCGTTTATGCATCTCACAACGGGTAAAAAACATGGTATTGTAATCTTTGCTTAAGGAAACCGCTCCTTCTTCAAACTCAGTGTTTATATTATCGCCTAAAGGCACCGGAGTACTCCAGTTTCCTTTCATATCTTTCTTAGAAGTAAAAATATCAGAAAAATTATATCCTGTGGCACCATGTATTTCATCTCCGGCAGCTTCATCGCGTGAAGAAGTAAAATAGATCTCGTCGTATTCGGCTTTTGCATAAGCCGGCCCATAATCACTTTCACGTGAATTGAAAAATTTCATTTCGGCAACTTTATATCCGTTTGGATTCTCCAGCCATTTTTTGGCAAGCTCACATGATTTGATACCGATATCGCCCCGGGGATCGTTGGGAACCAATTTTTTATACTGCCTGTAATTTTCTTCTGCCTCATCAAATTTTTCGTTAACTTTTAACGCATCAGCATAATAAAGATAAATTAACGGATTGGGATATTCTTTCTGTATGGATCGCTTAAACCACATCTCTGCTTTTCTGGGTTGATGAGTTTTTCGATAACACTCGGCTACCTGAAAAGTAATCTCATCTTTTAGATCGTTATCCGTAACTTTACTATATGCATCCCTTAGCCTGTCGATAGCTTCGTAATACTGCCCGTTTTGATAATACTCGTTTGCTTTTTCATATACGCTTAACTGACCAAAAGCAACGGTATAAGTAAATAGGCTAAAAATGGTGATGAAAAATACTCTTTTAATATTCATATTTTTTCAAATTACAACATGATGTAAAATGTAAAAGTAAAACTTTTTACATAAAATAAAAAGATGCACAAAGAATTGCATCCTTTGTTTTATCGAATTAAAAACAAAAACATATTTAATCCTGTCATACTCGTTAAAAATCGTTTATGCCCGACAATACATTGCTAAAAACCAACACCTTACCGTGCAAAAAGCAATTCTCTATATTTGGGGAACGGCCACAATTCATCATCAACAATTAATTCCAGTTTATCAACATGGTAACGTATTTTCTCAAAAAACGGAACCACCCTCTTCGAATATTCAGGCGCTTTTTTTCTGATATCCTCTATTTTATTTGCTTTCTTCCGGGCTTCTATCAATTGATCTGTCAAATCCTTTATTATTCCTATTCGTTCAGATATTTCACTTATGGTATTAAGCTGCGATTTCGCCATATGTTCATAAATATTTTGTGGATAAAGGGCTTTAATTCCCTGAACATTTTCAATTAAAATATTTTGATATCTCAATACCGTAGGAATTATATGATTTCTTACCAAATCACCCAATACCCTGGCTTCAATCTGCACTTTTTTAACAAATATCTCAAGACGGATATCATAACGTGCCTCTAGTTCGCGGGCAGATAAAACAGGCGCTTTACCAAAAACCTCTTTTGTTTTATTGTTGACAAAAGCCATTAAAGCCTCGGGTACATCACCAATATTTGACAATCCCCTTTTTTGGGCTTCCTTAACCCAGTCGGTACTATATCCGTTACCTTCGAACCTTATTTTTTTTGATTCTCCGATATATTTCTTTAACACCTGGAAGATAGCTTCGTCTTTTTTCACCCCCTTGTCTATGATTACATCCACCTCTTTTTTAAATTCAACAAACTGATTAGCTACTACAGTATTTAACGTAATCATTGGGGAGGCAACATTTGCCGAAGATCCCACGGCACGAAATTCGAACCGGTTTCCGGTAAAAGCAAAGGGTGAAGTCCGGTTACGATCGGTATTATCGAGCAAAATTTCCGGAATTTTACCAATATCCAACTTTAGTTCTGTTTTTTCATCAGGGGTCATTTTTTTATCCGGAACTCTTTTTTCCAATTGGTCGAGCATACTGGTTAATTGAGATCCAATGAAAACCGACATAATAGCCGGTGGGGCTTCGTGTGCACCCAAACGGTGCTCGTTACCGGCAATAGCAATACTGGCTCTCAAAATATCGGCATAATCATGTACTGCTTTTATCGTATTAATTAGAAAGGTTAAAAATTGCAGGTTACTTTTAGGTGTTTTTCCCGGGGATAATAAATTCTTTTTATTATTAGATTGTAACGACCAGTTGTTATGTTTTCCCGAGCCATTTATTCCTTTAAACGGTTTTTCGTGAAATAAAACTCTAAAATCGTGCTTTCGGGCTACCTTATCCATTAAAGTCATTAACATTTGATTGTGATCTACCGCCAGATTAGCTTCTTCATAAATCGGAGCACACTCAAACTGATTAGGGGCCACTTCGTTATGTCTTGTTTTTATGGGGATACCTAATTTATAAGCCTCCACTTCGAATTCGCACATAAAATTCTTCACCCTGTCGGAGATAGATCCAAAGTAGTGATCGCTCAGCTGCTGGTCTTTTGCAGATGCATGACCAATGAGTGTGCGGCCTGTCAGGTAAAGATCGGGCCGGGCATTATATAAAGCACTATCCACCAAAAAATATTCCTGCTCCCAGCCCAGGGTTACATTTACTTTTGTAATGTCTTTATCAAAATACTGACAAACATCTACTGCTGCTTTATCGATATAGTTTAATGATTTTATCAAAGGGGTTTTATAATCTAAAGCCTCACCGGTGTATGAAACGAATATCGTTGGAATACATAATGTTTTATCAAACACAAAAGCAGGAGAAGAAGGGTCCCATGCAGTATACCCCCGGGCTTCGAATGTATTTCTTAGTCCGCCACTTGGAAAACTCGAAGCATCGGGCTCTTGCTGAACCAGCATATCCCCCTGAAAATTTTCTACTACCCCACCATTATCAGCTGGCTCAAAAAAAGCATCATGCTTTTCTGCTGTTGTCCCATTTAGCGGATGAAACCAATGCGTGTAATGGGTTGCTCCACGATCTATTGCCCAGGCTTTCATTCCGGTTGCCACCTGATTCGCTATTTTACGATCGATACGAATCCCCTGATCAATTGCTTCCATTACCTTTTGATAGGCTTCGCCGGATAAATACTCCTGCATTTTCCGACGGTCAAAAACATTTATCCCGAAGTAATCGGATGTTTTTACGGATGGCAGTTCCACATCTACCGGTTTGCGGTTTAATACTTCACCAATGGCTTTAAATCGAATAGAGCTCATAAAAAATCATTTTAAAGGTTTTGTACAACAAACATTCACAAATATACATATATTTTTTAAATACCCCCAAAACAACAAGGGGTTAATTTATAATAACTATATTTTTCTGAACAATACCCCCTAAATAACAAGAAGTCTTTCCAAAAAAACCTTTTTTATGTAATGATAACAAATAAAAAAATCCGGCTCCTTTTTCAGAAGCCGGATTATTAAAAAACAGGTATTTTCTACTGATTATTTCATTATTTCTGCAAAGTACTTATAGAAATAAGGAATGGTATTGATTCCATTATAGAACTGTTCTAATGGATAGTTCTCATTAGGCGAATGGATAGCATCGTCTTCCAGACCAAATCCCATTAAAACAGATTTTGTATCCAGTATCCGGTCAAATTCGGAAATAATAGGAATACTACCACCACTACGAACAGGCACAGGCATTTTATTATATACTTCCTGATAT
>JBNJFS010000109.1:0-7275 GCA_051747085.1 Bacteroidota bacterium | reverse complement strand
GTTTTAGGGGGCGCTGCCTTAAATAAAGATGTAGAAGCTTTTTTAAATAAAATAAAATTTAATTACTCTGTAGGTTACGGAATGACAGAGTGCGGTCCCCTAATTAGTTATGCCAACTGGGACAAAACAAAATACAGGTCTTCCGGAAAGCTGGTTGATACCCTTGAAATAATGATTGATTCGAAGGATCCTTATAAAGAGGTAGGCGAAATATTAGTCCGTGGAGAAAATGTAATGTACGGATACTATAAAAATGTAGAAGCCACCGAACAGGCCATTGATAAAGACGGATGGTTACATACAGGAGATTTAGGTGTTACCGATGAAGAAAATTTTGTTTTTATTAAAGGACGGAGTAAAAGTGTTATTGTAGGACCTTCGGGAGAGAATATCTATCCCGAAGAGATCGAAGCCAGAATAAACAATTTAGCTTACGTACAGGAATCGGTTGTGATTGAAAAAGATAATAAATTGATTGCGCTGGTATATCCCGATTATGAGTTGGTTGATATCGATAAAGTAAGTGAGTCGGGATTAAACGAAATCATGGAACAGTATAAAAGTGAAATTAACACTTCGCTGGCCAAATACATGCAAATTTCCAGCATTAAAATCTGGCCCGAAGAATTTAAGAAAACGCCCAAGCGTAGTATTAAACGATTTTTATATGATGCCGACTCGATATGAATTTAATAAACGATATATTTATTAAACCTTAAAAAACAACTCCTTTTATTGGGTGTGGAAAAGCAAGCGAACAACCATGGCAAAAATTAGTTGAGCTTCTTTCATTGACGGGAATAAGATCATAAAATTTATAATCGCTACACTAATTATTTATTCATTATCTTTGAAAAAAAAGTGGAATATTCATTGTGAAACAATTTGTAATTATCGTTGCCGGAGGCTCCGGAGAAAGGATGAAAAGCGACATTCCCAAGCAATTTCTGGAGGTTAAAGGAATTCCGGTACTTATGCGAAGCATCCGGGCTTTCTATCGGTTCAACCCTGATATAAAAATTACTGTTGCTTTACCTGAGGAGCAGATAACCTATTGGCAACAGCTTTGTCAAAAATATGCTTTTAACATAAAGCATCAAATGGTGGCCGGTGGCGAAACACGCTTCCATTCGGTAAAAAATGCTTTAAAAAATATTGACCCGGAAGGAATTGTAGCTATTCATGATGGGGTTCGTCCGCTGGTGAGTCAACAAACCATTCAACGCGTTTTTGAAACCGCAACGTTAAAAGGGAATGCAATCCCGTATATTGACATCGCAGACTCTGTTCGGCAGGTAAGTAATGATAAAAACAACCCCGTTGACCGTTCAAAACTTAAGTTAATTCAAACCCCCCAGGCTTTCGATGGTAAAATCATACAAAAAGCTTATGAGCAGCCTTATGAACCCTCATTTACCGATGATGCCGGTGTAGTAGAAAAAACAGGACAAAAAATCAACCTGGTAGAGGGTAATCGCGAAAATATCAAAATTACCACCCGGATTGATTTAATGGTGGCAAATACAATGTCCGGTTATTTATCCGAATGAAAAACCAAAAAAGGAATATTGGTATGAAACAGCACCTTTCTGGCTTTGCTTGGATTAAATAATTTAGAAATAATATTCCTTTTATGGGTTACCATCGAAATGATATCGATATTCTTTTCCCGAACAAACTCCTGTACTCCTTTCAAAAAATCCTCCTCTTCGATAATGGAACATTCTACTTCATAGTCTCCATACTGTTCTTTAAGTTTCGTTTTAAGGTTATCCATCTTTACTTTATCCCAAATATTGGAATCGGGTGTACCAATATGCACACAATATAAACGGATATCAAAAGGAGCAACAATATTCATCAGTTTTTTCAATGCATTGTAATCCGACTCATCGAAATCGGTAGCATACATAATATTAATGGTAGCAATACCCTGATAAATAGAATCTTCAGGTATAACTAAAACAGGGATTTGGGCATCTTCAATAATTTTCGCTGTAACACTGCCAATCAAATCATTTTCCCGCTCACCCTGTCCTCTTGTTCCGATAATAATTACTTCAGGCTTGTATTCTTCACTTTTAGAAATTATCTCATCACTGGCAATACCACTTATCAGCTCATAATCTATCTTAACCCCTTCGATATGATCTCTTTCTATTTTCTCCATCAAATCATTATAAAAGCTTTCCATGTTTTCTTTGGCACGCACCTCAATCTCCCGGATAATCTCATCCATATTTACCTGATAATAATACGTATCGGTAAGCGGCATGGAGTTAATAATGGGGTTATAGTAAACATGCAAAAGCTTAATCTCTGCATTTAGCCTTTCGGCCAAACCAACGGCGTAACGGCATGCATTAACCGAGTAATCACTAAAATCAATGGGTACAAGTATTTTTTGTACATTTTTATACTCGGTTTCATCGGTTTCTTTCTCTTCCTGCCGGAACTGCTCGCTTATCTTCTCAACAATACGCAATGCTTTTTCCAGATCGCCCGAATTAACACGTACTTTCACTCCTCCGGAAATAGATGAGTAAATGAGGTTTACATTTTTCAGGTAGCACTTGATCCCTTCAGCCTCGAGCCGGGTACGTATTATTTCGGCCCGCTGATAATTATGAATGGCAATTGTTACTAAACGTTCTTCCATAACCCAAAAATTTTAATGTTCCATAAAACACTCGTTCATCAAAGTTATTGTATATAATTTTTAGCGCCAATCTTGGTAAAAAACTTATCTGCAAAGGTATTCAGCTCGTCCGGCAACATGTTGATAAGCTTTTCAAAATCAGGTTTTGTATCTCTTTTGGTAACCAGGCTTTTAGGATCGTCGGGTGGTGGCGGAACAGAGCATTTGCCTACATACGGTAACATTTTCCAGCTTTCGGGATATTCCTTAAACATAGGCAACAGTTCATACGCAATAATTAACAGCTTTCCGCGGTTTAACCGGTCCTTCTTTCTTAACTTATTCACCTGATATTCTACCCACTCATTAGATACCTGGTATTTAACCATATCTACCTTACTAAAAGCAGCCCCCAGCAGGTTGCTCTTGTATGAATCAAAATCATACCAATAATCTTCAAGCTCTTTTTGGGGTGGTTGATCTTCCCACTTATTGGCTAAAAAACCTAATGAATATAATGCCGATACATGACATAATAACTCTATCAGCCAATTGTTAATTCTCGGATCACAATAAATTCTAGACAATTCCTGTGAAAACTGAAATGCAATTTGGTTATAGTGTAGACCGGATACATTTAATCCAATCTTGTAAAAATCCTTTCCCAAAGGCCAGTAAAAGGTTGGACCGGCTTGCAAATCATTAATCAGCCTGATCGGTTTAAAACCTATAGGAGGTCCGGACGGAATTAACCGGTGAAACTCATCAACGATTTCATTAATGACTAACAATGCCTGGTCATTTTGTTTTTTCTTTTCGAAAACATTCATGTCAATGGTCAGTTTTTCCATAGTATATCTTTTTTATTATTATTTTCTAATTTTACAAGCTGCTGTTGAAAATCAATAACTTGTGTCAGAAACAGGCAGGCGCTTAACTTTTTTTTAAAATTTACAAAAAAAAAATAAAAAAATCAAGCCCGGGAATCAGGTTTTAATCAATTATAATTGGATTGACGTTTCATATCATTCGAAAAATATTATTTTTGTGTTTTAGAAATTATATACGTTAAGATTATGGATTTAAGAAGAAGTTTTATTAAGGATTTATTAAAATCAACGGAAGTAGACCGGGAAGTAAATGTTAAAGGATGGGTAAGAACCAAGCGGGGCAACAAGAATATTGCTTTTATAGCACTAAACGACGGTTCTACCATAAACAACATACAAATTGTTGTTGATATCGCTAATTTTGACGAAAATTTAATCAAAAAAATAACTACCGGGGCAAGCTTAAGTGTCAACGGTACCCTGATAAAATCTTTAGGAAAAGGACAGTCGGTAGAGATACATGCCCAAGAGATTGAGCTGTATGGCACAGCTGATGCCGACACCTATCCCTTGCAAAAAAAGGGACATTCGATGGAGTTTTTACGTGAGATCGCTCATTTACGTTTCAGAACCAACACCTTCGGAGCCGTTTTCAGAATAAGGCATGCGATGGCTTTTGCTACCCATAAATATTTTAATGACCGGAATTTTTATTATTTACATACCCCTATTATTACCGGCTCTGATGCCGAAGGTGCAGGAGAGATGTTCAGGGTATCCACTCTCGACCCGGTCAATCCGCCCAAAAATGAAGCGGGGAACATTAATTATGAGGAAGATTTCTTTGGCAAAGAAACCAACCTGACTGTTTCGGGACAGTTAGAAGCTGAGCTGGGAGCAACAGCATTGTCGAATGTATATACTTTTGGCCCTACCTTCAGAGCCGAAAACTCAAATACTCCCCGCCACCTGGCCGAATTCTGGATGATAGAACCCGAAATGGCCTTTTACGATATCCACGACGATATGGACTTAGCCGAAGATTTTCTTCAGTACCTGGTATCCTACGCCCTGGAAAATTGTGCCGAAGACCTTGAATTCTTAAACAAAATGTTCGACAAAGAACTCATTGAACGGCTCAAATTTGTTGTGAACAATAAATTTAAACGAATAACTTATACCGAAGCTATTGATGTTTTAACCCAGTCGGGACAAAAATTCGAATTCCCCGTAAAATGGGGCTCAGACCTACAGTCAGAACACGAAAGATACCTGGTTGAAAAGCATTATAAAAAACCGGTCATGGTTACTGACTATCCAATGTCCATCAAAGCTTTTTATATGAAGCAAAACGACGACGGCAAAACGGTCCGTGCCCTGGATGTGCTGTTTCCAAGGATTGGAGAAATTATTGGCGGCTCACAACGCGAAGAAAATTATGACAAACTAAAAAACCGAATCAATGCGTTAAATATCCCAGAAGAAGAAATGTGGTGGTATATGGAAACCCGGAAGTTTGGAACCGTTCCACATAGTGGGTTTGGACTGGGCTTTGAACGACTGATTTTATTTGTTACCGGAATGACAAATATCAGGGATGTAATTCCTTTTCCCCGAACACCAAAAAATGCAGAATTTTAAGTATATTTAAACAGGTTATTTGCACAGTAGATGTTAAAACAAAGTTTACAACAAAAATTATTACAAAAGCTTTCGCCGCAGCAGATACAAATGATTAAGCTGCTCGAAATACCTACGATCCAGCTCGAGCAAAGAATAAAAAAAGAGCTGGAAGAAAATCCTGTGCTCGAAGAGGGAAAAGATGAAGAAGAACTGTTAAACGATCCGGAAGAGGATTTTGGAGATGATAGTATCGATAATGATTCGGATGAATTTTCGCTGGATGATTATATTAACGACGAAGATACCCCCTCCTATAAATTAAGTGTTAACAATTACTCAAAAGATGATAAGAGAGAGGATATTCCTTATTCTGTAGGGACAAGCTTTCATGAACATTTGCAGAATCAAATCGGGCTAAGGAACTTATCCGAAAAAGAAGAAATGCTTGCCTTGTACTTAATAGGCAATATTGATGATGACGGTTATGTACGCCGAAAAATTGAAGCCATCGTAAACGACCTGGCCTTTTCGCAAAACATTGAAACCGATGAAGATGAGCTCCTCGAAGTATTAAAGGTTATCCAGGATATGGAGCCGGTGGGGGTAGGTGCCCGAACATTACAAGAATGCCTGCTGCTGCAAATAGATAATAAAAATCAGGAGATACCGGAAATACAGCTGGCCCGAAAAATTCTGAAATATTATTTTTTGGAGTTTACCAAAAAACATTATGAAAAAATTATTACCCGTTTAAATATTTCGGAAGAAGAGCTTAAAAATGCGGTGAACGAAATTTTAAAGCTTAACCCCAAACCCGGGAGCAGCTATTCCGAATCACAAAGCCAGACCGTTCAGACCATTGTACCTGATTTTATCTTAGACAATAAAGATGGAGAGCTGCAATTATCGTTAAATGCAAAAAATGTTCCCGATTTAAGGCTTAACAGCACCTATACAGACATGCTGAAAGGATATGCCCAAAAAAGAAAAGATCAAAAAACACAAAACGATAAAGAGGCCATATCCTTTGTAAAACAAAAGCTCGATTCAGCCAAGTGGTTTATTGATGCCATAAAGCAGAGACAAAACACCCTGATGCTAACCATGAATGCGATTATTGAATATCAATATAACTATTTCCTCGAAGGTGATGAGTCTCAGCTTAAGCCGATGATTCTAAAAGATGTCGCTGAACGCACCGGCCTTGACATCTCTACTATTTCGAGGGTTGCCAACAGCAAATATGTACAAACACACTTTGGGATTTATCCGCTCAAATATTTCTTTTCCGAAGGACTGCAAACAGATTCGGGTGACGAGGTTTCGTCGCGCGAGATAAAATCTATTCTAAGAAACTGTGTGGAAAACGAAGACAAGAAAAAACCATTAACCGACGATAAACTAACCAATATCTTAAAAGAAAAAGGATACAGGATTGCACGGCGCACCGTTGCCAAATACCGCGAACAACTTAACATTCCTGTTGCCCGTTTAAGAAAGGAGCTTTAAAAATGAGTAAATACATCGCCAAAACATTTTCTTTTCTTTTTCATCCCCTCTTCATGCCGACGGCTGGAATTCTTATTCTCTTTAACACCCAAACAGTACTGAGCTATTTGCCCTTTGAAGCCCAAAAAATTATTTTTCTTATTGTTTTTATTAGCACAGCCGTTTTACCCCTAACATTTATTCCTTTTTATTTTATTCAAAAAATCATTAAATCCATTTTCCTTGAAGAAAGAAAGGAAAGGTTAGTACCCTTTTTTATTACTTCTGTGCTTTATTTTTTTGCATACTATCTGTTAGTGCGTCTGGGAGCACCTGTTACCATAAATCTTTTTATCCTTGCCAGCGCCTGTACCGTTTTTTTGCTGTTTCTATTATCCTTTAAGTGGAAAATCAGTGCACATATGACGGGCATCGGAGGATTAACGGGAACGCTTATAGCCCTTTCTTTCAGGATTCAAATCAATCTTGAGTATTTTATTATGGCGGCCATATTGGTTTCAGGTCTTCTTGGATACTCCCGGTTGAAATTAAAAAGCCACCATCCTTTTGAGGTGTATTCAGGCTGGTTCATCGGATTAGTGCTTACGGGAGTTTTAATTTTAAGTTACTAACCTCTTTCTCCAGTCTTTCGTTATCTTTTTGTTCATACCGGGGAGGAGCATAACTCTTTGCCTC
>JBNJFS010000108.1:0-7304 GCA_051747085.1 Bacteroidota bacterium | reverse complement strand
GAAACCTCTTATCCTGATACCATTCACTGGTTTTAACCTTTCCGGCGAACTGGTAACTTCTGTTACTTACATTATAAAATAAATAATACAATGCTTCCTGTATACCATTCTTAGAAATGGTTAAACCATCATCTGTCGGAAGTAAAACCTTTAAATCAAAACCTTTTTCGGGCATATTATAATTGATGAATTACTTTATCCAGTTTGTTTAATGCAAGTACAATGGTTTTTCGAGGACAAGCCACATTCATTCGCATAAACTGGTCTCCTCCCGTTCCAAACATTCTGCCATCATTAAAACCCAGCCCTGCATCATGAATCATGAAATTTTTTAAATCCTTGTTTTTAAATCTTAAGCCGGAACAATCGAGCCACATCAGATAGGTTCCTTCGGGACGTATAACTTTTATTTGCGGTATTTTTTCAGAAAAATATTGTTCTACATAATCCATATTTTGCAAAAGATACTCGAGCAACTCGTCGAGCCATTGATCCCCGTGATTATATGCTGCTTCTGTTGCTACCGTACCAAAAATATTACCCATCCCAATATGAATGGTGTCCAAAATCTGGTCAAATTCTTCTTTCAGTGTATTGTTGGATGTTATTACTGATGATGTAGCCAGTCCGGCCATATTAAAGGTCTTGGATGGAGCAATAAAAGTTACTGTTTGGTTGGCAATTTCAGGCGAAACCGAAGCCATGGGTACATATTTAGCGGGATCAAATACCAAATCACCATGAATTTCATCGGCCATAATCAGAACATTATTCTTCACACACAACCCGCCTATTTTTTTTAACTCCTCTTGGGTCCATACGGCTCCCCCTGGGTTATGAGGATTAGATAACAATATCATTTTTGCGCCTTGAAGTTTAACCTCCAAATCCTCAAAATCAATATGATGTCGTCCATTTTTTAAGATTAAAGGATTTTCTACAAGTGTTCGTTTGTTATTGGATATCGCCGAAAAGAAAGGATGATATACCGGCGGCTGTAACACAATTTTATCACCGGGTTTTGTGTAAGCCATAATGGCCATATTTATCGCCGGAACTATTCCGGGGCTAAAAGAAATCCATTCTTTTTCAATCTTCCAATGATGACGTCGTTTTACCCAGTTGATGATTGACTGAAAATAGGAATCAGGGCGGTAACTATATCCCAAAATGGGATGTTCTAAACGCTTTTTCAGAGCATGAATAATAAAATCGGGAGTCTCAAAATCCATATCGGCAACCCACATAGGAATGACATCTTCTTTGCCAAACACCTTTTCTCGCAAATCAAATTTTACCGATGCGGTATTATCCCTGTTAACTATTTTATCAAAATTATATTGCATAGTATTTCTTCCATAAATGAAAGCCGTACGTAATATTATTTTTAAGCACGGCTATCCTTACTTTATTTTGTTATAAATTATTTTTCGGCATATCCTACAGACTGACTATAAATAACATGTTTGTTGCCTTTCAGCTGCAATAATTCTGCAGCTTTTTCTTTATCAATCATTGCGCGGAATACGGAAATCAACCCTTCCGAAGCACAATACAGGTATACATTTTGTCCGATAAAGCCACAATGGGTTGCTGCGGTCATGGTTTTAACATCCTCAGAACTGTCACCCAGTTTATCAAAATCGGAAACATAAATTAAATTAACGGCAGCATCTTTAACAAAATCCTGCATTCCGGAGACTTTACGCTTATCTTCAGCAGAAATCTGCAATAAAGCATGCTCTTCTGGCAAATATTTAAAAACACCATCTTGGGTAGTGATGTATACTTCAATATCCTGCCGGTTTCTTGAAGTAGGAATCGTATGCTTTCCCGATTCAGGACGGTTTAAGCCATAAGCAGCCCACAATAATTCGGATAACTGTTGTTCGGTTAAATCTTTATCCACAAAATTACGGGCCGAGTGCCGCTCGTTAATTGCTTGCATTAAGGGCATCCCTCCTGCTTTATCAGGTTCTGGCAACTCTATTAATGTTTGTGCTGTACAAATATTTGTGACAGCAATAAAAACAATTGCAAGGAAAAATTTTAATTTTTTCATCGTTTATTTAATTTTTAGGTTTATATTGATCCATAAATTTTTCAGTATTGATGATGTAACGTGTATGTGTCCCCTCTCCGATTTTTCCTTCTTCGTCGTTTGCCACAACATGAAATACTAATTTTTTACCATCCACTTCTTTTAGTGATGCAGTACATTCAACTTTCATTCCAATAGGTGTTGGTTTTAAATGGCGAACATTTACTTCAAATCCTACGGTGTTAAATCCTTCAGGCAAATGAGTATATACCGCTTTTAGTGCAGCATTTTCCATCAAAGCAATCATGGCGGGTGTGGCATACACTTCAACCAGTCCGGAACCATACTTTGCTGCAGTATCTTCGTATACAACAACCTGTGTTGCGGTAAAAGACATCCCTGGTTTTACGTTAAATTCCATAATATTAGTTTTTAGGATTAACTATCTTTTAATTTTTTGGCCATTTCTTTAGCAATGGTTGCACAACGCTCAAATTCTTCGTTACCCGGTATCCCCTTAGTATCCACAGGGTCTGAAACCAAATCCCATTGAATTTTTTCGTAAAATTTATGCAATGATTTAACACCACCGCCATTCCAGCTGTAAGAGCCGAATATGCCGAGCAGGTGATTTTTTACTCCCATATGTTCGAGTGTACGAGTTAGTTGTTCCATGGTAGGCAACATTCCTGAATTATAGGCACAACTTCCTAATATAACCCCTTTGTATCGCCAAATTTCGTTGATTAAATAAGACAGATGAGTTTTTGAAGCATCATATATACGAATTTTCTTTATTCCGTTTTCAGCTAGTTTTCGAGCAATAAAATCGGCTAATTTAGCCGTGTTCCCATACATTGAACCATAAATGATTACCACTCCTTTTTCGGAATCATACTTACTCCACTTATCATATAACGATATCACTTTGTTAATATCCGAACGCCATACCGGACCGTGTGTAGAGCAAATGTATTTTATATCAACGCCATCCAGCTTTTTATAAGCTTTTTGAACCATATTGCTGTACTGTCCGACAATATTAGAATAATATCGGCGCATCTCTTCTTCATAGTAATCTTCAAACTCAATCTCATCATCGAAAATACCCCCGTCTAACGAGCCAAAGCTTCCGAAAGCATCGCCGGAAAACAACATTTTTTCGGTTTCATCATAAGTCATCATTGTTTCAGGCCAGTGTACCCAGGGGGTCATCACAAATTTCAGCTTATGATACCCTAAATCAATTTGACTGCCATCCTCTATTTGATGCCATTTCTCCTTATATCCATAATAAGATTCAATAATTTTAAAAGTTTTTAAATTGCCAACAATCTTAATATCAGGATAACGTTCCACAATGGCTTTCATCGCGCCTGAATGGTCGGGTTCCATATGATTGACGATAAGATAATCTATAGATCGGTCTTTCCCAATCAGTTCTTCAATTTTTAGCAGGTAATCATCAGATGAGCCCTGTTCAAGGGTATCAACCAACGCAATCTTATCATCAACAATTAGATAAGAATTGTAAGATATACCATAAGGTAAAGGCCACATGTTTTCAAAAAGATGTGTACGGCGGTCATTCGTACCAATCCAATATACTTTGTCGGTTATTTTAACGGTATTATGCATAATAATTAAGTTTTAGTCATTTAAAAATCGGATATAAATTTATAATAAATATCAGTGATTAAAAAATGATAATTAACAGATTATTGGTCTGTAATTTCGGAATCTAAAGGGAATTTTAAATTTTCAGTGTTTAACAGGGTTGCTTTAACGGAGCCAATTAGAATTTTGGCCTCGACTAAAACAGGTATCCGGTTCAAATCGTCGGTAACCCAAACCAATAAGTCTTCACCCCCTTTAAAAATGGTACCTTCAACTAATAAAGCTGAAAATTTGATGGTCTTAAATTTTTGCTTATTATGTAATTTTATGACCTCCCGTCCAAGGAATCGCACATATAAATCGAAGATTTCATTATCTATAATCATACGAACCGGAATGGTATCATTAACCTGGTATTGATCAAAATCAATGTTTCGGATATAATATACCCCGGAAATCACATCGTAAACATTTTGAGGCAATTGTAACGTATCCTCGGTATAAGGCTTATCGGAATTTTCGGTTTGTGAATAAATCAAACTATCGGTATAATCAAAGGTAAAACGATTATGCACACTATACCCTCCTTCATAGGTGTTGCGGTCGAAAAAGAGGGGTGTCAGGTTATCCATTTTTGCATAAGACTGAAAATAATCACGTACTTTAAAAAGCCAGTCGTATGAAGGAATGCTGGTACCATAACTGTTAAAGAAATACACCTCATTATCCTTAAAGTGACTTTTCTTTACACTAAATTCAACATAACCGGCATTTAACCATATAAATCCCCAGTTATAGGAAGCCGTATAGGAAATTCTTTCACCGGATTGAAAAACAGGAAATTGTTTTACAAGGTTTTGAGCATGGCAGCCAATAGATGTAAGAATCAAAAATACGAATGTTAATAATTTTTTATTCACAGGCTGCCTGTTTATATTCTAGTAACCCCAAATGTTATATCCTGAACGATACGGAGAGGGATTATAAAAGGGTGAAAAACTGTTATACATTGGATTTAATCCATCTGAATAGCGGTACTGAAAATTAACATGTAAATTATCGGTAATCTTATATCCTAATCCCACAGAAACTGATTTATAATCTGTATTATATACATTGGATGGGGAATTGCTAAACAGAGGCGATTGATTTTCAAAATAGGTTGCATCACCATAAATGCTTATATTATCATTTAGCTGATAGTAAGCCTGACTATTTATACCGTAATTGGATGAATTTGGATTAAGAGAGTATCCTTCAGCCGGTAAAAAATTATTTTCAAATCCATTAAAATTATTTTGCATAATAACGCCATGAACAGATACAAATAATTTATCATTTACCCGGTAATTTACTGAGGGGGCTATATATGATGATGACATAGACATATTGTTCGAAAGACTGCTAAATCCTGTTCCAATAGTGACAGTATAAGATAGTTTATCGTTATTTAATTTCATTAAAGAATGATTCTCACGATTCTTATTTGGTTGGTTTTTGGCCAAAACCGATGAATCTATCGGCTGATAATATTTGGGCATTAACGGCCATACCTGAGCTTCAACTGCGGAGGCCATAAAAATTAAACTCAAAAGAATAATTACTTTACGCATAATTAACGTGGTTTTTTAATACCATTAAACGAACGATTTATCGGATTTGTTTTACTACAAATTTAAAAAATTTTATTGATTTATTTCAATGGTTTCCACCCGTGTAACTTTCATAATCTCTTTTTCTTTTTTTAATTTACGGATAAGCATGTCGAGATGTTTGGTGCTTTCGACAAAAAGTTTTATCTGTCCTTCAAACATCCCATCATTCGAGTCAATGTTAATAGTACGCATACGGATATTCATATCTTTAGAGATAACATTTGAAATTTTATTGACAATCCCTACATCATCAATTCCGGAAATCTTAATAATGGTTTGGAAAGATTTTGGTGCGGATGTTTTATTCCACTTTGCTTTAATCACACGGTAATTATATTTTTCAAGCAACTGTCGGGCATTGGGGCAATTGGTCCGGTGAATTTTTATTCCTTCGCTTACCGTTACAAAACCAAATATGGGGTCCCCAAAAATCGGATTACAACATTTTGCCAGTTTGTAATCCACATTTTCAATTTTATCATCAATTACAAGATAGTCTCCCTGAGGCTCGGATGATTTTTCGTCTTGAACAATTTGTTTTTCTTCATCGGTTTCGGAAGTTTTATCTGCCGGCTCTTGTTGATATATTTTTGTAATAACCGATTTTATTTCGCTTATGTCTATTTTTTCGGTAGCAATAAAATAATAAAGGTCAACCGGAACTTTTAATTTATAATGTTTTAATAGTTGATCAATCAGCTGGTCTTCAAATTTTATTTTCCAGTTTTTTAATCTTCTTTTTAATAATTCTTTACCTACTTCTGCTTCTTTAAAAAGCTCTTCGCGAAGGGTCGATTTAATCTTTGTTTTAGCTTTAGAGGTAACCACAAAATTTAACCAGTCGTTTTTAGGTTTTTGCGTCTTAGAGGTAATTATTTCAATCTGGTCACCATTAGTAAGCTCCTGTTTTATCGCAACATTTTTGTTATTAATTCTTGCTCCAACACATTTATTTCCAATATCAGAGTGAATGTCGTAAGCAAAATCAAGGACCGTTGATCCGGATTTGAGTGTTTTTAAATCTCCGTTCGGGGTAAATACAAATACTTCTTTGTTGTACAAATCCAGTTTGATATCATCAATTACATCAGCTGTATCGAGATTTGGGCTATCAAGCACTTCGCGAATTTTTTGCATCCACCCATCAATTCCCCGTTCTGATTTTATGCCTTTATATTTCCAGTGGGCAGCATATCCTTTTTCAGCTATTTCATCCATTCTGCGGGTTCGTATTTGTACTTCTACCCACTTTTTATCAGGTCCTACTACGGTTGTATGTAGCGATTCATATCCATTTGATTTCGGTACACTAATCCAGTCGCGTAAACGTTTGGGGTTGGGCTGGTAAAAATCACTAACAATAGAGTAAACTCTCCAGCAGTCTGTCTTTTCTTTAGATGGTTTTGAATCAAGAATGATACGTACGGCAAAAATATCATAAACCTCCTCGAACTCTACCCCCTGTTTTTTCATTTTTTGCCAGATAGAAAAAACTGATTTGGGCCTTCCTTTAATCTCAAATTGAAACCCTTGATCTTTTAACTCTTTTTCTATGGGTGCAATAAACTTTTTTATAAAGCGATTTCGCCTGGTTGTCGTATTTTTTAATTTCTTGATAATTTCTTTATAACGCTCTTTTTCAGTGTATTTCATGGCCAGGTTTTCTAACTCCGATTTTATATTGTATAAGCCCAACCGGTGAGCTAGCGGAGCATACAAAGAAAAGGTTTCCATTGAAACCTTTACCTGGTAATCTTCGGGCATATAATTTAACCCACGCATGTGTTCCAGCAGAATAGCCAGTTTAATTAAAATAACACGCACGTCATCTACCATTGTCAATAGAAGCTTGCGAAAATTTTCCGACTGGTTGGGGGCGGCTTTTGAGTCTACATCAGCCAGTTTAATTAAACCATCAACAATGAGCCTGATTTTTTTATCAAATTGTTTTTCTACTTCGATCAATGTGATTTTTTCATCGATAACGGCAT
>JBNJFS010000107.1:0-7470 GCA_051747085.1 Bacteroidota bacterium | reverse complement strand
AAAATGGCACCCGATTCTAATGATTGTTCTGCAATATCTTTTCTGGACAGTGCTTCCAGTTGATTGTTTAAACAAATCAAAGTCTGATTTGCTATGTTATTACTGTTTGTAACCAAAATAACCTGGCTGTCGGCACCGTGTTCCGCTTGTGAAAGCAAATCGGCAGCAATAAATTCAGGATTGGCTGTTTCATCCGCTAAAACCATTACCTCCGATGGGCCTGCAGGCATATCAATGGCTATTCCTTTTGATGAAATGATTTGTTTTGCCATGGTCACATACTGGTTCCCCGGGCCAAATATTTTATCGGTTTTAGGAATCGATTCTGTTCCATAAGCCATCGCTGCTATAGCTTGTGCTCCACCGCATGTGAAAATATCGGTAACACCCGAAATTTTTGCAGCATAAAGTATAGCAGGGTTAATACTTCCATCTTTATTAGGTGGTGTGCAGAGTATAATATTCTTATATCCTGCTAACCGGGCGGGAATAGCTAACATTAACACCGTGGAAATTAGCGGGGCCGACCCCCCCGGAATGTACAGACCTGCTTTTTCGACAGGAACAGGCTTTTGCCGGCAGGTAACTCCTTTGGTGGTTTCGATCGTAATTTCTTTAGGTATTTGAGCTTTGTGAAATTTGGCAATATTCTCTGCTGCAAGATGTAAGGCTTTTTTTAATTCATTTGAAATGAGTTGTTCAGAATTGTCTATCGCTTCTGATGAAACTTTTAGATTTTTAACCTCAACCTGATCAAACTGACGGCTTAGTTCCTTTAATGCCTGATCGCCCTTTGTCTTCACTTTTTTGATTATTTCCTGAACTGTTTTTTCGAGATTGGTGACCTCAAAAACCGGGCGCTGAAGTACTTTCTGTAACTCTTTTTGATTTGGATATTCAACTATTTTCATGGTTGTCCTGTTTTTAAAGAATCATTTTTTCTATGGGTACAACTAAGATTCCCTGTGCCCCCGCATTTTTCAGTTTGTCGATGATTTCCCAGAATTTATCTTCGTTAACAACAGAGTGCAGCGAATACCAGTCATCTTCGGCCAAAGGCATGATGGTAGGGCTTTTCATTCCCGGAATAACTTCAATGATTTCGGTTAATTTATTTTTCGGTGCGTTTAGTAAAATGTATTTATTAGAATTGGCCGTTTGAATGGCGCGAATGCGGAATAGCAGGTCGTCCAGTATTTTTCTTTTTGAGGCTTTTAGTTCTTTATTTCCAATAATTACTGCTTCCGAATCCAATACTCTTTCTACTTCTTTGAGCCCGTTACTTATTAAGGTACTGCCGGAACTCACAATATCGAAAATAGCATCTGCCAATCCGATACTGGGAGATATTTCTACAGACCCACTTATCTGGTGTATTTCGGCATTAATATTGTTTTTTTCGAGAAAGGTTTTTAGAATGGAAGGATAGGAGGTGGCAATTTTTTTGTTCTGGAAGTAATTTATTGACTGATAGTTTTCTGATTTCGGAATGGCCAATGAAAGCCTGCATTTGGCAAATCCCAGCCGTTGATAAATCGTGAGTGGATAATTCTTTTCCAGCATTTCATTTTCTCCCACTATGCCAATATCTGCCACTCCGTCGTTGATGTATTGCGGAATATCATCATCCCGCAAATACAATATTTCGATGGGAAAGTTGGATGATACGGATATCAGTTTCCGGTTTCCGTTGGTTAATTTAATATTACATTCCTGTAATAATTGAATGGACTTCTCGCTTAGTCGTCCTGATTTTTGTACTGCAATTTTTAATTTTTCCATTTTTTAATTTGTTGATTTTTGTTTAACAAAAAAGGCCTGCAGAGAACTGCAGACCTTTTAATTTCTTTTATCGAACCTTAAAACAAGTCATAGTATCTTCTGCCGGGTGTGGTTTGCACTCGAATGATGATGAATATGATGATGTTTTTGTGTTGTGTACATTGTTGTTATTTTTTGTCTAATTTGTATTAAATGAAAAAAGGCCTGCAAAATTTGCAAGCCCTTTAGTTGTTCTGTTATATTTTTAGGAATCTACAAAATTTTGCATACTGTGCCCGTACCAACGTGATGATGGTGATGATGAACTGTATGTATAAATTGTAAATTCATTTTTTTGTCTTTTCGATGGTGCAATTATACGTACATGTTTTTTAAAATCAAAATTATTTCTGGAAAATTATATTCTATTGTGATTATATAAAGATAAAATTTCTGCTATTCAGTCCAATAGTAAAATATTTTTATTTAAAGATAAACAAATCCTAATATCTGTTAACATTTATTGGTTTTGGTTGTTTATCAAAACAAGAGATAAAATTAGGTTTAATTTAAATTATTAAGATATGTTCAAAGTATGGATAAATGCTTTAAGAGTGATTCCCAGGGTTACCAAGGAAGAATGGAATAGTTACGACTTAATTTCCCGCTGGCTTATTGCCAGTCGTGCCGCTGTATTTATTATGACAGCCATTGCTGCAGGTATTGGCGGACTATTAGCTTACCGCGATGGGAATTTTTCATGGCCGATATTTGTGCTAAGCTTTTTTGGTTTGGTGCTGGCGCATGCAACCAATAATTTGCTAAACGATTATGTAGACTATAAAAAAGGGGTAGATAAAGATAATTACTACCGGGCACAGTATGGGCCACATCCATTGGAAAATGGATTTATGTCCAAAGGTAAGTATATTGCATTTATTGTGGTAACCGGTTTGTTGGCTCTATTTGCCGGCTTAATGATTACTTACCAGGTAGGATTGCAGACCTTGTGGGTTTTAATTCCCGGATTATTTTTCCTGCTTTTTTATACCTGGCCATTAAAGTATTTCGGATTGGGCGAAATTTCTGTTGTTTTGGTCTGGGGGCCACTCATGATTGGCGGTACTTACTTTGTTGTTTCGGGTGGCGAATGGAGTAACTGGGTTGCTCTGGTAAGCCTTGTATATGCTTTCGGCCCGACAACTGTTTTGCTTGGAAAGCATACCGATAAGCTCGAAGAAGATAAAGCCAAAGGAATAAAGACGCTTCCGGTAATTATTGGTGAAAAAGCATCCCGGTATTCTGTTATCGGATTGTGGATTTTACAATATGCACTCGTTATTTACCTTGTGGTTACAGGCCAGTTAGGACCTGCTATTTTATTGGTAATCCTTTCTGTTCCAAAGTTTATCAAAGAATCCAAGGTGATGGCTAAAAAACGACCCGATAAAGCACCCGAAGGGGAGTTAGGGCAGGGGTGGCCATTGTATTTGGTGCATCGTGCATTTGTATTTAACAGATCCTTTGGAATGTTGTTTTTGGTAGGATTAATCATCGATGTGGTAATCTTTAAACTGGTTTAAAAAAATTATGTGTTTGCATGATTTTTTAGTGTAAATACTTGAATTAAAAGGAATGCTGGGTATTACCTGCTAAGTAATATTCAGCATATTCCTGTTTAAAAAAGACGATATAAAATGAATTTAACCGCAACACTCAACTATTTTAAAACGAATGAGATGAACGATTTAACGGTTTTAAAATCTAATGTAAAATCCGGTTCAGACGAGTATAAAAGCAATTATAACGAAACCATTCAGGTTATTGATGATTTCAAAAAAAGGTTGAAAAAAGTAACCGAAAGGAATGATGATCCCTACGTTCAGAAGCATAAATCAAAAGGGAAATGGTTAGCCAGAGAACGGATTAATGCACTCATTGATAATCAAACAGAATTTTACGAATTTTCAGCTTTGGCAACCAACGATTTGTACGATGGTAAATTCCACTCTGCCGGAATTGTAACCGGAATAGGAATCATTCAGGGTATTGAGAGTATAATTATTGCTAACGATCCCACGGTTAAGGGAGGAACTTATGTTAACGAAACCATCAAAAAGCATTTAAGAGCACAGGAAATAGCTTATGAGCATCATCTACCTTGTATTTATATTGTTGAATCGGGTGGGATTTTTCTTCCTGAGCAGGCCAATGTTTTTGCCGACAGGGATCATTTTGGAAAGATCTTTTATAACCAATCCCGCTTATCGGCAGCCGGAATTCCCCAGATTGCTATGGTTATGGGATCGTGTACAGCGGGTGGGGCTTATATTCCTGCCATGAGCGACGAATCGATAATTGTGGAAAAACAGGGAACTATTTTCCTGGCCGGGCCACCCCTAGTAAAAGCAGCCATTGGAGAAACCATTTCGGCCGAAGATCTGGGTGGAGCTTATGCTCATACGCATATTTCAGGTGTTGCTGATTATATGGCAAAAACAGAAAACGAAGCCATTCAGATTTGCCGGAACATTTTTGAAAATCTGCCAAAGCCCAAAAAGTCAGTCCAACGCGCTGAAAAAGTTGAAGAACCTTTATATCCCGCCAGGGAGTTATATGGTATTATTCATTCACAGAGTTCACGATGGATGAATCCTTACGAAATTATTGCCCGAATTGTGGATGGAAGCAGGTTTCAGGAGTTTAAACCCAACTACGGAAAAACGTTGGTTACCGGCTTTGCCAGGATTAAAGGGCAAACGGTTGGTATTATTGCCAACAACGGTGTACTGTTTTCCCAATCGGCATTAAAAGGAACACACTTTATTGAAATGTGCAGTATTCGAAAAATACCACTCGTTTTTTTGCATAATATATCCGGGTTTATGGTAGGAAAAGATGCCGAACATAAAGGAATTGCCAAAGATGGAGCTAAAATGGTACATGCCGTAGCCAATACCAATGTTCCTAAAATTACCATCATTTATGGGCGATCGCACGGTGCAGGAAATTATGCCATGGCGGGCAGAGCTTATAATCCGAATCTACTGTTTACCTGGCCCAATGCTAAAATATCTGTGATGGGTGGCCGACAGGCAGCAGAAGTGTTATGGAGTGTTAAGAAAAATGGTTTGGATAATAAAGAAGCGTTGAAAAAGCAGATTACTGAAAGATATGAGCGTGAAGGTTCAGCGTATTACAGTACTTCAAGAATTTGGGACGATGGGATTATTGATCCGGTGGATACCCGAAAGATGATTGCCCTGGGACTTTCCATCGCAGCCAATAAAGAAATACCTGATTACAAACCCGGAATTTACAGAATGTAGCAGAATGAAAGATTATCATACCATACAAGTCGATATTCACAAGTATACCGCAACGGTATGGCTCAACAGGCCGGATGTGCAGAATGCGGTAAACAACGAAATGCTTCAGGAGTTGACGGAAAGTTTTCAGTTTCTCAATAAGGATAGTAATGTTCGGGTAATTATATTAAGGGGAAAAGGCAAATCGTTTAGTGCCGGAGCAGATTTAAAAAAGATGCTGGAAAAGAACAAATCAGGCTTTGATGAAAATTTGGAAGATGGAAAACTCTGGACCCAATGCTTAAGTCAGATCTACCATTGTTCAAAACCAGTTATTGCAGTGGCAACCGGAAATGTTTTTGGCGGCGGGAACGGACTGTTAGCTGCAGCTGATATTGTTCTTGCCGAAAAAGATTCTGTATTTTCATTTTCTGAAGTAAAAATAGGATTGGCACCATCCACAATATTGCCTTATGTGCTGACTCGCTTAAACGAACACAAAGCCAAATTATTGATGTTTACCGGTATGAGAATAACATCGATTGAAGCTTTGCAGTATAACCTGGTTGATTTTGCTTTAGTTCATGATGAAATAGAAAAGACTTTAGAATCCTTAATAAACGACATCACCAGCGCATCACCAAACGGAATAAAAGAAATTAAATTTTTAATCAGAGAACTAAAAAAGGGATTGAATCATGATCAAATGAATGATTTAACGGCAAATTCAATTGGCCGGTTAAAAATATCGGAAGAAGCATTTGAAGGCATTTCTGCTTTTTTAGAGAAAAGAAAACCAGAATGGCACACCAGTAAATGATTTTAATTCATATTCTAAAATTGAAATAAGTAATGAATAGAAATATATATCATCCATTAATACAGGATAAACACGAGAATTTAAGATCGCAAGTCAGGGAGTTTGCATTAAAAGAAATTAAGCCAATCGCTCAAAAACTGGATGAGCACTCGGAATTTTCTGCAGATATCACTCATAAAATGGGTCAACAGGGATTGTTTGGGATTACTATTCCAAAAGCATATGGCGGGCAGGAACTGGATACCCTATCTTATATTATCGCTGTTGAAGAGCTGGCCCGGATCGATAGTTCGCAAGCAGCCACGGTTGCTGCCCATAACTCCTTAGGATTATCGCCAATTTTTAAATACGGAACGGATGATCAAAGACAGCGATTGTTACCCAAATTAACTACCGGACAATATGTATGGGGTTTTGGTTTAACAGAACCCAATGCCGGATCCGATGCTAAAGCAATAGAAACCAAAGCCAGGTTAGAAAATAATTATTGGATGGTTAACGGGCAAAAAATATTTATCACCAATTCGGCTTCAGCGATTTCTATGGGAGTTACATTATTGGCGAATACAAGCAGTGATCCAGCCAGGAAAGAATATTCAGCCATTTTAGTGGAAAGAGAAAATTCAAAGTATAAAGCTGAAAGTATTAAAAACAAAATGGTTTGGCGGGCTGCTGATACAGGGCGGTTAACATTTAAAAATACCCAAGTACCCAAAGAAAACCTGTTAGGCAATCAGGGTAAAGGGTTGCGAATTATTTTGGAAACACTCGATGCCGGAAGGCTTTCTGTTGCTGCTATTGGACTAGGTTTGGCACAAGGTGCTCTGGATATGGCCAAAGAATATTCTACTAAACGGAAACAATTTGGTTCCAGCCTGAATCAGTTTCAGGTTATTTCTCATAAAATGGTTGATATGGAAGTAAAAATAGAATTGGCACGAAACTATCTTTATACCAGTTGCTGGTTAAAAGATAATGAAATGCCATTCGCCAAACAAGCCGCTATTTCTAAATTGTATACATCGGAAATTGCCCGTGAAATTGCTGATGAAGCCGTTCAGATCTTTGGTGGATATGGTTTATTTAAAGATAATGATATCGAAAGGTTTTATCGCGACCAGCGAATATTAAGTATTGGTGAAGGAACTTCCGAGATTTTAAAAATGGTTATCGGCAAAGAAATGGGGATATAAAAACTGAGTATTATGGAAAAACGAAAGAAAGATCATATTGATCTGGCCTTGAATTCACAGTCATCGGCCATTGAGCACGACGATCGGTTTAATTACGAACCGATGTTAAAACCACATCCGAAACAGGATGATTTGTCCATTTCGTTTTTGGGCAGGACCATGAAAAATCCGTTGTGGATTTCGAGTATGACCGGTGGTACCGAATATGCCAAAATCATCAATACCAATTTAGCCAGAGCATGTAACGAGTTTGGATTAGGCATGGGATTAGGATCGTGCCGTACTTTACTGGAAAGTGACGAATACCTGAGTCATTTCGATTTAAGAGATGTTATTGGTCCTGAGCTCCCTTTTTATGCTAATTTAGGGATTAGTCAGGTTGAGCAGG
>JBNJFS010000106.1:2076-7514 GCA_051747085.1 Bacteroidota bacterium | reverse complement strand
TATATAACCAACCAATAGCTCCATGCTCAACGGCATTATTAAATTTATATTGATGATAATCATACGGAACCCACTTCTCCATGTCCGGATTATTTCTGCCAACCGGCAAACCGGATTCCATAACAATAATTTTACCTGTTACATCCACACCGGCATAATCATCATATCCTAATTCGGGTGCGGTAATTCCATATCCCACATAAACCAACTCAGACTCTATGGTACCTGACCCGGAATTCTGACCCGGAAAGTATTCCTCCGGAAATTGATAATCTTTAATGATTTTGTTTCCTTTTTTATCTTTATAAATATATTCTACAGACCCACTGCTGTAAATCTCGGTATATGGATTATCGAAATACTGAAAATATGTACCATCATCCCCCATTGGTTTTACATTCCAGCTCTCCAATTGGTTTGCTACCCAGTTAGCTGCTTGCATAAATTCAGGCGATCCGGATAATCTGCCTTTAAATTCTTCGGAAGAAAGCTTTTTAGCATAATCTAAAATCTCATGACTCGATATAGAATGAAAAGTTTCAGGTAAAGAATTTAAATCAAACTCCTGACTTCTAAGACTATAAGTGCCAAATAATAACAATAAGGATAAAATTATTTTTCTAAACATCTTCACATTTATTAGGGGTTATACAATTATATATTATGACCAAAAAATACTTTAAAAGTTTAATAAAAAGTAAAATGTGTAATAAAAACAAAAAAATATTGTATCTTTTAAAACCATTATCCTATTTTTATGTAAAATAAGATAAAAAGAAGGTGTTTTATGATCAAAAAAATTATCATCCCATTGTTTATCATTATGCTGGCTGCAAAATTTTTGCAAGCCCAGGTTCCCGTAAATATTGGAAACAAAAGCATTGATTCGCTTCATTATAAAAGTAAGACTTACTGGATAACGTTAACGCCTTTTTTCTTTGTCGACCACAAATTTTCGCCGGATAAAGGAGAAACCTGGCAAGATGTAGGTATGTTCGGTCAAAATGTAAAGCCATTGGCAAAACCGGATTCTATGGCTTATCAAAATATTAAAATATATACTTTAACCAGGGCAGCCGGAATTGCACAAATGTGGGTTATAGCTCCTTTGTTGGCCTATAAACACTATACAGATAAAGGAGATGTAACCAGTACCGGGGACGAAGCCATTGACGATAGCATGTATCGTGAGGAACAAACGGCCTACTTACCTACAGCAATTCTTGTCTTTTTAACCGGGACTTTCACTTATCACGTTCTGTCTAAGACGTTCCTTTTTAGGTCGCTGCATGACTACAACCATGCGGTATTAGGCAATGAGCCGGCATTTCAGTTTAGCTTTAAACTCGACCAGAAAACCAATATCCCGCAGCTGTCGTTGGTCTGGACTTTTTGATAAATATTCAAATCAGCTATATTTGTCCATTCATAAGAAAAAATAATGCATGAGTTGGATATTTTTTGCACTACTCACAGCACTTTTCCGCTCACTTACCGATGTAGCAGGTAAGTTCGGATTAAAAAACATGGATGAATATATTGTTGCCTGGGCACTCAATTTTTTCTCGGTCCCTTTTTTATTGCCTATACTATTCTTTATTGAAATACCTCCTATCGGCCCAAATTTCTGGATAGCATTAATGGTCAGCGGAACTTTAAACATTGCCACCTCCATTCTTTATTTAAAAGCTATTAAACGAGCCGATCTATCCATCGTAATTCCTTTAACAACATTTACTCCTTTATTTTTATTGATCACATCACCGCTGATTGTCAATGAATTTCCTAATATCTTTGGGATCATAGGAATATTTCTGATTGTTTCTGGTTCCTATATCTTAAATATCAAAGAAAAGAATAATGGCTTATTTGCTCCTTTTAAAGCGCTAATCAATAATAAAGGTGCTCAATTAATGCTGTTGGTTGCTTTTTTATGGAGTATAACCTCCAATTTTGATAAAGTAGGATTGCAGAATTCATCTCCACTATTTTGGGGCGTAATTATTAATTTGTTTATTACGATTGGTATTACCCCATTTATTTTTATTTACTCCCGGAAAAACATCAAGCAGATCCCCAAAAATCTTAAGACACTAGTTCCTGTAGGAGTTTTCCACGGCTTAATGATCGTATTTCATATGATATCGATAAGCCTTACCCTGGTGGCATACCTCATTTCCATAAAAAGAACCAGTGCTTTATTGAGTGTTGTCTTTGGTTCGGTCGTTTTCAAAGAAAAAGGAATTAAAGAAAGGCTTTTAGGGGCCGTTATTATGATTCTGGGAGTATTGTTTATTACGCTGTTTTAATTAAATCGTCAGCAACTGGTAATTAAACTTTTGATTTATTATCTTGTCAAAACTTTATAACTCAAATAACCCTATATCATGAAAAAAATCTTTTTTACATTTATTGTACTTATTTTAAGCATTAATTTTATGTGTGCACAAGATAGAATTACAGGCAAAACGTTTGCAACCCGTTCTGAAGTGATTGCTAAACATGGAATGGCTGCTACCAGTCAACCCTTAGCAACCCAGGTTGCTTTAGATATTCTTAAAAATGGAGGCAACGCTATAGATGCAGCCATAGCAGCCAATGCAACCCTCGGATTAATGGAACCCACCGGTAATGGAATGGGTGGGGATATTTTTGCCATTATATGGGATGCTAAAACCCAAAAGCTTTACGGGCTAAATGGCAGCGGGCGCTCGCCCAAATCATTAACGCTGGATTATTTTATTGAAAACGGATATGAAAAAATTCCGGCCTACGGACCGCTTCCTGTTTCTGTTCCCGGATGTGTTGACGGATGGTTCGAGATGCATAATAAATTCGGTTCCATGGAAATGACGGAAATTCTTCAACCTGCTATTGATTATGCACGCGAAGGATTTCCTGTAAGTGAGCTTATCGCATACTACTGGGGTCGTAGTGCTCCATTCTTAAGCCGATTCCCAAACTTTACCGAAACATTTACCATTGATGGTGAGGCTCCCAAAAAAGGCGAAATATTTAAAAACCCATACCTGGCTAACACATTGGAAAAGATTGCCCAAGGTGGCCGTGATGTATTTTATAAAGGAGAAATTGCCCGGGAAATTGCCCGTTACATGAAAGAGCAAGGAGGCTTTTTATCATACGAAGATTTAGCCAGCCATTCCTCTGAGTGGGTAGAGCCCATATCAACGAATTACCGCGGACTTGATGTTTGGGAGTTGCCACCTAACGGACAGGGAACAGCGGCACTCCAAATTTTAAATATCCTGGAAGGCTACGATATTGCTTCCATGGGATTTGGCAGTACGGAGTATATACACACTTTTACCGAAGCTAAAAAACTGGCTTTCGAAGACCGTGCAAAATATTATTCGGATATGGATTTTAACAATATCCCGGTAGAACAATTAATTTCTAAGGATTATGCTAACGAACGAAGGAAACTAATTAACGAAAATCGTGCAGCCAGAGATTTCCCGGCAGGTGAGTTGGAACAGGGAAATACAATATATTTAACGGTGGCCGATAAAGAAGGGAATATGGTTTCGTTAATCCAAAGTAATTACCGCGGCATGGGTTCCGGAATGACACCCAAGGGGTTAGGATTTATCCTGCAAGATAGAGGTGAATTATTTAGCCTGGATAAGAACCATATGAATTGTTACGAACCCGGAAAACGCCCTTTCCACACTATCATTCCGGCCTTTGTTACAAAAGATGGCAAACCCTTTATGAGTTTTGGTGTAATGGGCGGATCGATGCAACCCCAGGGACATGCACAAATAGTTGTTAATATGGTTGATTTTGGCATGAACCTGCAAGAGGCCGGCGATGCACCAAGAATCCGGCATGGTGGCAGCTCGCAACCTACCGGTGAAAAAATGACCGATGGAGGAACGCTTCATTTAGAATCTGGCATTGAGTATGAAGTTATTCGTGAACTAACCAAAAAAGGCCACAAAATTATTTTCGATGTTGGAGGATACGGCGGATATCAGGCCATTATGTACGACGAAGAAAACGGAGTATATTTTGGCGCTTCCGAGTCGCGTAAAGACGGACAGGCAGCCGGGTATTAAAAACAATACAACTTATACAAAAAAAATCTCCATATTGATTGGGGATTTTTTTTTATTCGTTAAATTGCAGTAAAATAATCATTATGCAAAAAACAGCCTTACTATTCGGAGCAACCGGATTAACCGGATCGTATCTTGTAAAAGAATTAACCCGGGATGACCATTATCAAAAAATTAAAATTTTTAACCGCCGAACACAAAACTACAATAATCCAAAGATTGAAGAACATCTGATTGATTATAACCAGTTAAATGAATATAGTCATGAGTTTAAAGCCGATGATGTATTTTGTTGTTTAGGAACAACCTTGAAAAAGGCCGGCTCAAAAGAAAACTTTTTTGCAGTTGATCATGATTTGCCTGTTCAAATTGCACGCATTTGTCAAAACAATCAATGCGATACATTTATAGCCATCTCATCGATTGGGGCAAATGCAAAAAGCTCAAACTATTATCTGCGTACCAAAGGTTTAATGGAACAAGATATACTTAATCTTGATTTTCGTTACCCGGCAATTGTCCGCCCATCAATGCTGTTAGGAAACCGAAAAGAATCACGCCCGGCAGAAGCTATTGGAAAAATTATAATGAAGGTTTTTGGATTTTTGTTTGTGGGTAAATTAAAAAAATACAAAGGAATACATGCTCAAACGGTAGCTAAAGCAATGATGTATATTGCAAATCAACAAAATTATTTTTTAAAAACAGAAAAAAACATTTTTGAATCAGACGATTTAATGAATATCACCGAAAATAACAACCATGACAGACAGTAAAGATTTTTTGAACGTAATTCAGAACAGACAAAGTGACCGAGCCTATTTAACGAAACCAATAGAAAAAGATAAATTACAACGGATTTTAGAAGCCGGAAGGTTAGCTCCTTCGGCATGTAATGCACAGCCCTGGAAATTTATTATAGTTAACGATCAGGACTTAAAATATAAAATTGCCGATTGCACTTCAACCAAAATACTGGGATTGAATCATTTTACCAAACAAGCACCGATACATATTGTTATTGTAGAAGAAAAAGCAAACTTCACTTCCAATGCCGGAAGTTTAATTAAGGGTAAACATTTCCCTTTAATAGATATTGGAATTGCAGCACAGAACATTTGCCTGCAAGCCGAAGCAGAAGGATTGGGAACCTGCATGATTGGTTGGTTCGATGAAAAGAAAGTTAAAAAATTATTAAATATTCCAAATTCAAAAAGAGTTCCTTTGATTATTACCTTAGGCTATCCTGCCGGAGAAAAACGGAAAAAAAGAAGAAAAGATATAGACCAAATTGTTGAATATAACAGCTATTAAAATAATACGTTTTTAATTCTGAACCTGCCTCCCGATAGTTATCGA
>JBNJFS010000106.1:0-1976 GCA_051747085.1 Bacteroidota bacterium | reverse complement strand
GCAGGCAAGCCTTGAACGATAAACTCTAAACTACATTAACTTCCATTTCCAATGCAATACCAAACAGGTTTTTTATCGATTGTTGAATCGTACGGGCCATCTGAACAACCTCTTTTCCAGTGGCACCCCCAAGGTTTATCAACACTAAAGCCTGTTTTTCATGTACCCCTACATTCCCTGATTTTTCACCTTTCCAGCCGGCTTTTTCTATTAACCATCCGGCAGGAATTTTTACAAAATTATCACTTACCGGATAAAAGGGGATTTCGGAATAATCCTGTTGTAAGCGTTCTAATACATTTTTTTTAACTACAGGATTTTTAAAGAAACTACCTGCATTACCTGTTACTTCTGGTTTTGGAAGTTTTGCATTGCGTAAATCAATAACAGCCTTTCGGATATTCTGCAAATTTATCTCATCAAATTTGGATAATTCACTCCGTAAATTTCCATAATCTAAGGTATAATTTGGGTTTTTGTTTAATCGGAAATAAACATGTATTATAATATGTTTCCCTTTTAATGCTTTTTTAAAAATACTGTCTCGATAACCAAAGTGACAATCAGCATTCTTAAAACGATGGGTTTTTAAGGTATCGATCTCAAGGGTTTCAACTTCAGTAATCACATCTTTTACTTCCATTCCATAAGCCCCAATGTTTTGGATAGGGCTAGTACCAACATTTCCAGGTATTAAAGAAAGATTTTCAACTCCTCCCCAGCCTTTTTCCACACAGTATTCTACAAACTCATCCCAAACTTCTCCTGCTCCCACTTTTAACTGAACAACCCTGCTATTCTCATTAACAACCTGGATGCCTTTAAGTGCGGGTTGTATAATTAATCCGGGAAAATTTCCTGTAAATAAAACATTACTTCCCCCACCCAGGATCAATAAAGGTAATTTTTCTTTTTGATAAATATTGATTGATTGAGTTAACCCATCAATAGATGAACACATGGAAAAATAACGGGCTTTTACATCTATACCAAAAGTATTATATTTTTTTAATGGGAAATTTTCTTTTATTTCAAACATATGTTGTTATTTTATAGGTCAAAGATAAGGATTGATTATTTATTATAATTAAAAAACGGCAGATATAATTAATGGGAATAGGGAAAAAAGTCTACATAGCTGTTACAAATGATTTAATTACAGATAACAGGGTACATAAAATTGCCCAGACCTTATTAAAATCAGATGCAGAAATCATTTTATTAGGAGCTAAAAAATCTTATAACACTCCGGTAGGAAAAAGACCCTATTCAACGAAACGCTTTGCCATGATTTTTAAAAGGGGAGTCGTGTTTTATGCCGAGTATAATATTCGTTTGTTTCTTTTTCTTCTTTTTCGAAAATTTGATATTATTGTTTCCAACGATTTAGATACCCTCCCTGCCAGTTATTGTGCAGGTAAGTTGCGGGGCAAAAGGATAGTGTATGACAGCCACGAATTTTTTACGGAAGTTCCTGAATTGGTTAACCGCAATTTCCCAAGGAAAGTGTGGTTGTTAATTGAGCGATTAATATTACCGCGATTAAAATATGCATACACTGTTTCCGGCTCAATAGCAGACACATACAGCAGATTGTACAAGGTACAAATGGAGGTTATACAAAATGTTCCCTTATATAATTACAGCGCTAAAGATTCTCCGGAAACAAGAAACGAACAAAAATTAATATTATATCAGGGTTCATTAAATGTGGGGCGTGGATTAGAACAAATGATTGATGCCATGCAGTTTATTGATAATGCTCATTTTATAATTATTGGAGATGGAGATATTGTCCAACATTTAAAACAGCAAATAAAAGAAAAAACGCTGGAAAATAAAGTTACCATTAAAGGGCGCATTCCGTTTCATGAGCTTCCTGCTGAAACAAGAAAAGCTGATTTAGGGATTGCATTAGAAGAAAATATCGGATTGAACTATTATTATGCATTACCCAATAAACTTTTTGATTATAT
>JBNJFS010000105.1:0-7561 GCA_051747085.1 Bacteroidota bacterium | reverse complement strand
GTGCATATTATGATATAACGGCCCTATAAATAATAGTAGCAACCATCCCATGATAATATAGGAAATTACATAAAATATATTGACTCCTTTTTCAAATTTATTGGGAATAAATATTTTTATCATAACACCGGTAAGAGCAAGTCCCCACTCTATTCCAAACATCACCCATCCCCAGTCGTTACGAAGAAAAACCAAAGCAATGGGGGTATAGGTTGCAGCAATAAAAAGAAAAATTGCTATCTGATCAAAATTATGGAAAAAATCTTTGGCTTTGGAACCAAGGGGTAAAGAATGATTTAATGTAGAGGACACATAAAGTAAAACCAGGAATGAACCATAAATAACATAACTAACCTTATGCCAAACCGTACCATATTTAGCCGAAAAAACAGCCATAAGCACTAAGGCTACTATAGCAAATACCGCACCTACCCCATGGGATATTGAATGTGCAATTTCTTCTTTCTTAGTAAAACGCTTTTTTTTTGTCATTCATAAACCATATTACAAGTAAAAATCGTAAAACAATTTATAATAACAAAACATTTAAAATAAAAAAATGGTATCAGCAAAGTGCCCATACCATTTCATTCTTAGTATAATTATCTTATTACAAATGCACTCCTGCTCCCGGACCCAGAGGTAATCCAATAAGTAACCACGCGATTAATAGAACAACCCATCCGAGAAAGAAAATGACTGAATAGGGTAACATGGTAGCCACAATAGTTCCAATACCTGCTTTCTCGTCGTATTTTTGAAAGTAAACAATAATCAGGGCAAAGAAACTCATCATAGGCGAAATCATATTGGTAACACTATCGCCAATGCGATATACAACTTGTGTCAGCTCCGGTGTATATCCTAAAAACATAAATAAAGGGATAAAAATAGGAGCTAAAAGTGCCCATTTTGCCGAGGCACTGCCCATAACCAAATTAATAAGGCCTGAAAAAATAACAAACAATATCACCAGTGGAATTAAACCTAAATTCAGGCTTTCTATGGCATGAGCTCCTTTAATAGCGATTATTATTCCCAGGTTGCTCGAGTTAAAATACTCAACAAACTGTGCAGCAAAAAATACCAGCACGATGTAAGCAGCCATCGATTTCATCGATTCGGACATCCCCTTCATTACATCCGCATCATTTTTATATTTACCGGTTACCACTCCATAAACGACCCCCATTAAACCCGCAACTAAGAACAGCAGAGCAACAACACCTTTTAATACCGGTGATCTCAATAACGAACCGTCAGTACCTCTTAATACACCATTTTCAGGTATTAAACCGATAAGTAATAATAGCATAAAACCTCCCAATACCCATAATGATTTTTTTATCCCTTTCTTTTCTACAGGAGTTAACCGGCTTATTTCTTCCTGTTCCAGCTTATTGTCATTGCTATATTTCCCTAATCGTGGAATAATTATTTTTTCAGTAACCCACGTACCTAAAAAAGCAATTAAAAAAGTTGATACAACCATAAAAAAGTAGTTGGCTGTAGGATTAACATGATATGCCTTATCTACAAGATGTGCTGCTTCCTGGGACAATCCTGCAAGTAATGGGTCAATCGTACCTAAAATTAAGTTCGCTGAATACCCTCCCGAAACACCTGCAAAACCTGCAGCTAAACCTGCAATCGGGTTGCGGCCGACCGCCATAAAAATCGTACCTGCTAAAGGAACCAAAAGAACATATCCTACACTGGATGCCAAATTAGACAAAATACCGGCAAAAACAATAATGAAGGTTAACAATCGTTCGGGCGAATAAAGGACCAAACTTCTTATGACTACAGCTATTAATCCAGAATTTTCGGCCAACCCGATACCCAGCATAGCTACAAGCACAATTCCTAAAGGTGCAAAACTGGTGAAATTATTAACCATCTCGGTTAAAATCATATGAAGTCCGTCACGCGATAATAAGTTAACAACCTGGTATTCTTCTCCTGTTCCGGGATGAATAGCTGATGATCCAATAAAAGAAAATATCGCTGATAAAAATAATACACTTAAAGCAAAAAGTCCGAATAATGAGGCAGGATGTGGAAGCATATTTCCTACCCGTTCAACTCCGTTTAAAAAAATCTGTACTGGGCTTTTTTTCATTATTATTGTTTATAAAAGGTTAAAAAATCTTTTATTCTTCAATTTTAAAATACACAACTTCAATTATTTACAATTATAAATATACAAATCATTAAAGTTTTCGAAAATATATGATTCTATTTAACTTTCAAAGTTTAATGATAAAAATCGACGATTATATATCAACATGAATAATTACAGCATTGTTTATTCGGGCTTTTCTGTTTTCTTATAGATAACATTTCGCTCCTTTAAATAATTCAGTATATAATGAAAACATTCGGGATATTTGCCAATACGTTCGGGAGGAAACATCCCTTTTTTTGAAAACACTCCGTTTAAGATCATATCGGCTGTAGCTGTAGCTGTATAACCTGTTGTTCGGGCCATCGAAGATATCTTTTCTTTCTGATCGTATTCGTCATACAGATCATAAACAATGGTTTTTGCTTTTCCTTCTATCGTTCCTTTGAGTGTTACCTTCATCACGGTAAACTCCTCATCATCGGGATTAAGTTTCCAGGCATTATATAGTATTTCAGAGGTAAAATCAAAAGGAATCATTTCTTTCCCTTTAATTTTTAAGGGTTTTTGATTTAAGAAACCTGCTGCTTTAAGTGCTTGTATCATCTGGATATGTCCGGGAAAACGTAATGTTTTCTCTTTCATATCAGGGATATTATTTAGGGTATAAATCAATGACCGTAAACCATCTGAATTAAAAGCTTCCAACGTTCCTACTTTTTTAAACTCTATTAATTCTACATCACTCATTGCCGGGCTGGTAACTATATTCCCATTTTCTACATATCGTGCAGGGCGAGTATATTCCTCCATTACATCACAGGGTGAAAATGGTGCTTTATACTCAAAAGGAAAACTACGAACTTTGGGTAATCCTCCTACCATATACTCAAATCGCTCAATGGTCATTATTTCATTATGATATCCGGCAATAATATTTGGCATTCCGGGGGCTACACCACAATCCATGATTACAGTTACACCATTATCTTTAGCCGGTTGATCCAAATCAAGCACATCTTCAGGTAGAAATGAGATATCTACCAGGTTTTTATGACTCCGTATTACATTTTTCATCGTTTGATATCCTAAAAACCCCGGAACAGCCGAAATAACTAAATCACAATCTTTAATGGCATCAGACAAATTTTGTTCCTGAGTAACATCTAAAAATTGTGTTTCAATAGAATAATTTGAGGATAAAAAATGTAAAGCCTCACGATCGATATCCATAGATTTAACGTTATATTTTTTTGACAGGTCGATAGCTATGGCTTTTCCTACCATGCCAGCACCAAGGATTACAATATTTTTCATCGTTTAATAATTTTTGGTAAATGATTAATTAAAATTAAAACAAGAGGAAATAAGCAGAAAGGATTATAATCCGTTAAAACGATTCAGAAACCTTATCATATAAACTTTTTGAATAATCATGTACATCAAAAATAAAATAAATTTATTAAATATAAGGATAATCTTTTTCTGTCAAAATTCTTTTTTGAATTATACATTCAAAATAATATCTTTATCTCTTCAATTGTAAACAAAACTTAAATACTATGAAATATATTTTACTTCCCGTGCTAAGTTTTTTATTTCTGACTGTTCAGGCTCAGAAGGTAGAGAATTTAAGGATGTCACAAAATGGTGGCGAGCTTGTTTTTACTTATGATTTAACCAGTGAAACAAAAAGTAATCTTTTCAGCATCGATCTATTTTTTTCGGATGATAACAATCGTTGGGAGAAAGTAGATAAAGCATACGGAGAGACTGGCGACAGCATTGTTCCGGGTATCAATAAAAAAATAGTGGTTTGGCTTGATCATTTGGGAAATACTCAAGAACAACTATATTTTAAAGTTGTTGCATCATTCGAAAACGTCGATCAGCAAAAGAAGGGTATGTTAACCGGTCCAAAAGGAGAAAGTTATTCATGGTTAAGAATAGGGCAAACCCGATGGATGACCAAAAACTTAGGGTCAAAAGCTACGGATAATCCGTGTGGCCATTTTTTTACCAACTATGAGGCAAGAAATGCATGTCCTGATAACTGGCACCTGCCATCGGACGAAGAATGGATGGAACTGGAAACTAATTTTGGCATACGTGCAGAAAAAGCTAAAGAACACGGGTTGCGTGAGATTAATCCGGAAGATTTAAAGAACGCAGGTTTTTCACTCACAGCATGTAATTATGAAGAGTCATTTTATCCCAATCAGCAAGCTATTGCTTTTTGGACAAGTACAGGCAGCTCAATGCTCCACCTGGGTTATTCAGATAAATATTTAGCGCGGATTATCCGGCTCAACGAAAATAAAATCAGCAAAGAACTACGCGACAAAAAAGAAAAGTTAAGTGTGCGATGTGTACAAAACGCAACGTTTACCGATAAAATATCGGAACAAATTGAAGCAACAATTACTACCCAACCAACAATGGGTATAGTAAATCATCCTTTTTCAGGCGAGGAAATGGAGTGGATTTACAGGGCCGATAATATCTGGATGAAAGATGATATTACCGGTAGTTACCAATATACAGAAATTGATGGCCGTTGTCCTGCCGGATGGAAAATTCCTACCAAAGAAGATTGGGAAGCCCTGTTTAATGATATGAAGCCCTCGATAGAGCTAACCAATGAAAAAGAAGTACTTAGCCAACGGTTTAGCAGTGAGGGTGCATGGGGAATGAATTTTTCAAATGCTGACTATTGGATGGATATCCCTTATTATACCTACAATACCTACTGGATCTTTAATGATGACAAGGAAGTTAGTAAAAAAACCATCCCTTTCCCTACGAATTATCGTGGAATGGCACAATGGACTACCAAGTTAACACACGAAGAAGCCAAAATTCGTTGTGTTCTTGCCGAAAAGAAATATTTAGAAAAGAGTAAACAATTAAATCGCGGAACGATTATCGATAAACGAGACAACAAAGAATATCCGTGGATAGAAATTGACGGCACTACGTGGATGGCTGAAAATCTTTCGTACGATATGGGCGAATATAGTATGTGTCGCGATAATATTAAGGTTGATTGTGAACTATTTGGCCACATGTACAGCATTAAAACCGACGAGTATTTTTGTCCCGATGGATGGAGATTACCCACATCAGACGAATGGAAATATTTACTTATTAATAAAGCAGCTAACAATTTACAAATTTTATTGCCCTTTGGCGGTACCGGTTTCAACCTTTTATTAGGAGGTGAAATTTTAGAGGACGAAACCGGCAAAGGAAATATTTATACGGCCAATTATCTTTTCTTAGATGATGATGACCATGGATATTATTACATCGACTCCAAAGGAAAAGTTGAATTCAACAGTAGAGCCAAAAGAAGAGATTATTACTATGTGCGATGTGTAAAAAAATGAGTTTAACTTAAAATAAATATTAAATATCAAATCGTGCTACTATTTTTTTGTAGCACGATTTTTTTTGTAATTAACAAGTGTTTTTATTTATCCTTAGGACTTTCGCCACATTTACTTAATTCGTTTATTCGAAAAATAAAAAATTAGTGAACCTACCCTTCGGATTTTTAGCCGAAGGCATGTAAACCGGCCAAAAACGGGCAAACCAGCTGACAAGCTGGTAAATACAAGTCAGCGGATGACTAATGTATCTAATATCCTGCTACATTAAATATTGGCAACAGCAATATATTTACAAGTCATCCGCTGACTTTCTAAAAATATCAGTAGAATATAAATTTTACATTTCAATCCATGTAGCCATTTCTTTCCAATCCTGTTGATTTATGTAAGCGATAAAAATATCTTCCAATTTATCCAGCGAAAAATATTCTTCTGCTTCGAACATTCCTCCCTCATCGCTATACTGTACAATAAATCCCTGTTCAGAAGTCGAGGTTTGAATAAACCCGTCTTTACCATTAAGAATCATAAAAAAATTATCGTCGTTTAGTGATTTTAAGGCTTCTTTAATCTTTTTGTCTGATGGACTTTCAAAAATATTACCATTGGCCATTTCAATCGAATAGTCTGCTCTGTTGGCTGCCTTTTTAGCCTTTGCAGAATTTTCAACAGCAGTCTTTTCGGCTGAAGCGGCTCCAATGCTGGTCGTACCTTGGTTAAACTCTTCTCTTGAGACATTGTCAATACCCAGGGCAAAAGCTTTCCATGCTGAATTATCGAAACTACTTAAAATAACCACATTAAGATTTCCATTGGGATTATCGCTAAAGTAGGCCAAAGCCATCAAAACATCCTTCCCCATTACATCCCCTTTTGAATAGCGAATTTCTTTCATTTTACCATCCCATTGTTTGGCTATTTTAACTAACGGTTTCGCCTCATTACTCTCAAAAAAACTATCGGTTATTACATTTACCATCATACCGCTTGCATGTTTTTTAAGCAAATCGGCATCCTGGTTTTGATATGCTTTTATCACTTCTTCTGCAATGGATTCGGCATCACCCTGAGCAAAAGTCAGGTTGATAGAAATAAAAAAAACGAGTAACAGCGGTAAATAAATTAATTTTCTCATCGTAAATTATTTTTGGTTAATAACAATAAATGCAGTTTGCATTGAATAGCAATTTACGATATAATTTTTAGGCATTCAACTTAAATGAGAATAAATTAAGGGTATAGATATTCTATTCATATATTTCCGATCCATCAATGGGCAATAAAAATAGAACAATCTATACAAGAGGGTAAACAATTGGAAGGCAATCTATATTTGTTGTTAGTAAGGCATTTAATAAAAAAGGGAGCCCCTTATAGAGGCCCCGTTAAAAAAAACTGATCAATGTATTAGGTGTTATCAATCATCATTAAAATGCAACACCTGTTAATCTGCCGCTGAGACATATACAATTTCAGAGTCTCCGAACCAAATAGTCATCTCATTTTCCGTATTGTTTAATGCTGCACGGCAAACAAAATAGGCATCACAAGTCCCGCCAACATCAGAAGAATAAGTCGTATTGGCTAACATATAGGTATTATCGTCAATAAAAGTAAACTGCTGCAAATCACCTGATTCAAAATAATTTGTTGCGGTATATTCATAGTCTGAGGATGAATTTATTTGCCATAAATCATCCGTTTGAAGATCCGTCCAGTAACCTGTAAAACCATCATCAATAGCTGACAATTCTATTTTGTTTACCTCCCATGATTCTGAGGCTGAAGGCCCGGCCGACAAGACCTTACCATCGGATGACATGTCGACATAAATGGCAACTTCAAACGGGGCTTCCACCCAGTTTAAATAAGTTTCATTACCTTGTGTTTCCGCCCAGTCGTGGGTAAGGCTAAGAAGGAGTTCGTCCCCTTCGATAGTATACGTTCCGAGATGACCGGCAGCTTGCTCTCCTCCCAAAAAAGAGAGCATTTTAATATTGCCTTCGTTATCAAAATCGAAAAATATTGCATCACAGTCTGCTCC
>JBNJFS010000104.1:0-7612 GCA_051747085.1 Bacteroidota bacterium | reverse complement strand
TTGCCCTGAGCTCTATGCTCTGCGCCTTCCAAAACTCCGGGGCCAGTCAATTAACCCATCTCAAAAACCAATCGGAAAAAATCTTTTCTTTGCCGAATTAAATGATTATATTTACGCAAACAAAAATAAATAGCTATGCAAAGATCATTAATCATAGGGTTACTTGCCGCCTTAATTCTTACAGTATTCGCCCTGCAGAACGATGCAATGGTTTCTATCCACTTTTTCCTGGGAGAACCGGTGGAGGGCTCTTTGTCCCTGATTCTCCTGATAACGGTCATTATTGGAGTGATCCTGGGAATTATTTTTTCTGTTCCTTCCATCAACAAACAGTCAAAGATCATACAGCAGAAAAAGAAAGAAATAGACAAGCTGGAAGGTATTTTGGAAGGATACAGGAAAGAAGCCGGAAGAACCAAAGAACAGGACGAAAAAGAGAAACCCAAAGACAAAAAGAAAAAATAAATTCACCCCGGAATAGATTAATAAACCTGCCTATGGCTTGTGTCAACAGGCAGGTTTACTTTTTTCCACATGTCATATCCCCCTTCCAGGATATAAACATCCGTGAATTGCTTTTCATCTTTTAAAATCCGGCAAACCGTGAAACTGCGGTCTTCATATTCACAATATATGAAGATGGTTTTGCTTTTGTCCAAAGTATCTACCATCTGATCCAGTTTTTCCTGCTTCCCCGCGAAGCGGGCACCGGGAATTCTTTCCTCTGCGTATTCACTCTCTACACGGGTATCCAAAATCATCACATCCGGATTGCTTTCCATCCGTACATAAAAATCTTCCGGAATGATCCGGGGACAATGTACCTCTTTTTCTTGTTTCTGAACACTACAGGAAATTATGATCACCAAAACAAGGACAATTGAATATTTCATCATATTGTTGCGTTCTAAAAAATTTATTGCATCCATAAAGGCAAAGTTATGAAAATAGGAATCATCATCGCAAGAATAAGTGGCAGTGATGGGGTAGACCTGGAAACCGAACAATGGATCAAAGTAAACCAGTCATCCAATCACCCAATCAACAAATCCCTTCTTCCCCTAAGCTCCAAGCTCTATGCTCTATGCCATATTTACTCCCTGCTCAAAATAATCTCCCGAAATATGGCATCCGATATAAACTTCCCCTTATTGGTCATTGATAAAATATTGCCGTTGCGTTCCAGATAATGTCGATCCAGAAAGGAACGTGCTGCTGTTAAAAGACAATCTTTATAACCGGGTCCGAAATTCCGATCTATTGCAGCCAAATCCACTCCCCATTGGGTTCTTAGCCGGGTGATCAGATATTCGTTGAAACGATCCTGCATTGTTAAAATTTCCTTTTTGCAGGGAATCTTTCCATTTAATACCGACTTGACATAAAGGTTGACATTGGCAACATTCCACTGTCTTGTATCGCCGTTGTAGGAATGGGAAGAAGGACCCAGGCCCAGATAAGGTTTCTGCCACCAGTAACCGGTATTGTGCCTGGAATAATAGCCAGGTAAAGCAAAACTGGATAGTTCGTAATGCTCAAAACCCTTTTTTTGGGCATAACCAATCAGGATGTGAAACTGTTCCAGGCTGTTTTCTTCCGATATCTCATTCCATTCCCCCTTATTGAGCTTTTCACCAAAAGCTGTCCCAGGCTCAATTGTAAGATGATAAGCAGAGAGATGCTTAAACGGAAATCCAAAAGCCGTTTCCAGGGTTTCTTTCCAACTATCGGACGTGGAACCCGGCAAACCATAGATGAGATCAATGCTTATATTCTCAAAGCCTTCCTGCAGGGCCCACTGAATGGACAGAGCATTCTGCTCAACAGTATGCCTACGCCCCAGAAATTGAAGATCTTCCTCATTGAAACTTTGTATTCCCAAGCTCAACCGGTTGAATCCAACAGATTTTAATTCCGAATAAAAATCAGGAGAAACATCATCGGGATTACATTCAACGGTGATCTCAGCCTCTTCAGCTATATTAAAGGTGGCGTATAGACGCGCAAAAATTAATTTCAGTTCTTCCATACGCAGTAAGGAAGGGGTACCCCCACCGAAATAAAGGGTTTGAATCTTTCGGTTTCCGAAATAATCCTTCTGAAGATGGATCTCTTCCATAAGGGCACTGAGAAAGCTACTTTTATTGTGCATCCCGGTTACAGAAAAAAAATCACAATAAGGGCATTTTGTTTTGCAATAAGGAACATGAATATATATTCCGGCCATCTTTTCTCATTTAAAATAAGGATTCATCCAATATTATCGTTTTGTTCCACGTGAAACATTATGGATTAAACAAATTATTAATATATAATGAACAAAAAATTAACATTATAGTTTTCTGAATATAAATCAGAATACTCTTTTATAAACGAATGTTAAAATTTACAATCCCTTTGATTTTTGTTAGGTTAAAAGCGCAATAAATAAAAAATGATGAATTATTTTTGGCAAAAATTTAAAATAATATATGAGCAACACAATTAAACCATTCTTGTTTTTCCTGATAATCCTGGCAGCCATCACTTATGGAAGTTTGAGCCCGGGAGACACTGCACAGGAATTTCAGATCTTCCATTTTAAAAATTCTGATAAACTGATGCATGCCATCATGTATTTTCTCTTAACCATAAGCCTTATTTATGGAATGGTAAAAAAAACCGGTATCTTCAAAAACTGGAAAGTTTATGTTGTGGTGGTTGTGGCCCCTGTAAGCTATGGTTTGTTTATGGAATTTTTACAATATCTTATAACGCAAGACAGGCAAGCAGAAGCTGGGGACTTTCTGGCAAATATAATCGGAGTCGGGCTGGCGTTTTTCTTTGCTTTTCTTTATTATTCTTCTAAAAAAAAATTAATGGTATAAATCGGTTTATTCAGATTAAATGCCAATTTTCCCATCCGAATTTTGAATCTCTTCCTTTAAATTGGCAATGGTTTCGTTTTTAAACAATTCATACAATTGCTTGCCAAGGGGCCGGAATTTTTTGTTGAGCGGACAAGGCACAAAATCCGGATCATGATCTCTGCACGTGGGAAGCCCGATTAAACACTCATAGAACATATCCATCCCGTCTATAATTTCAATAATCTCAAGAAGTGAAATGTCAGCAGGATCTTTCTCCAGCCCAAATCCACCATGAGGTCCTTTAGTAGAGGAAAGCACTTTGCGTTTTACCAGATTCTGAAGGATCTTTCCCAAAAACGGCGTTGGAATGTCAAGGTCTTCTGATATTTTCTTTATTCCGATTTTATGATCTTCGCCCTCCTTTAATGCAAGATAGGTAGTAGCACGAATGGCATATTTACATGTATTGGATAAAATGGACATAGAATATCTATTTTTTTATGGGAATTTTTCTTATTCTTCGTTCGTGTCTTCCTCCGCCTTCAAATTCAGTATTCAAAAATATTTCCACAATATCAACGGCCTGGTCATAGTCAAGAAACCGTGCCGGTAATGCACAAATATTGGCATTATTGTGGGCCTTTGCCAATTCTGCCACCTCGGGCTCCCAACAAATGGCTGATCGTATTCCTGCGTGTTTATTGGAAGTCATACTTATTCCATTGCCGCTTCCGCATAAGGTAATGCCAATATCACATTCCCCTCTTTCAACAGCAGACGCAAGAGTATGTGCAAAATCTGGATAATCAGAGCTTTCAGGTGAATGACTCCCAAAATCCCTTATATCATAACCTGTACTTTCAAGATAAAGCTTAAGTTTCTGCTTCAAATAATATCCCGCATGATCGCTGGCAATTCCTATAGATTTTATATTTAACATGATACAATGAATTATTTCATACAAAATTATCCAAAATTAACCAATATACCTATACATTGGGAAAAAAATAATAATAAGATTATCTTATTGGTATTTAATGAATTAAATTTATTTATCTCCCCGTTTTTATTAACAGGACCGGTTAAAATTGTTGTCAACTTTTGTGGTATTTTTGTGAATTATTTTGTTTGGATATATAGATTCCCTGTTTACATAAAAAATATTTGCAAATGAAAAAAAATATTTTTGAGATTTAACCAAAATATATTAAACACCTGTTTGAACAAATATGTTTATGAAATAAAACCGGTTTTTATCAACGCGACCGGTTATTCACCATTTGTTTAAAAGATTGCTATTGTCTTTATATCAAATGCAAAAAATTAAAATAGGTGTTAATTCAGTTTTAATTTAAATTTAACTTTTACATTTCAAAAAAATATTCAAGAAAAAAACAAACATTATTAACCGGATATATTCATTATCATTATAGATTTAAACTAAAAATATAATAATAATATGAATGTTAACAATTATAAAATAAAAGAAAAGGGATTCATTGACAAAACAATAGATCCCAATATCGATGTAGTTGGAGAGATAGAAAGAATGAAAAAAGAAAAAAATGCTGTTTTACTTGGACATTATTATCAAACCAACGATATACAAGATATTGCAGATTATCTCGGTGATAGTTTAAAACTCTCTCAGGTTGCTGCAGAAACGAATGCAGATATGATTATATTTGCTGGTGTACATTTTATGGCTGAAACCGCTAAAATATTAAGCCCGGAAAAACAAGTGATCATACCTGATCTTAACGCAGGATGTTCTCTGGCTGAATCATGTCCTCCAGATAAATTCAGGGAATTTAAAGATCAGTATCCGGATCACACGGTTATTTCTTATGTAAACACAACGGCCGAAATAAAAACTTTGACGGATATATGCTGCACTTCAACCAATGCATTGCATATTGTTAATTATCTTCCGAAAGATGAAAAAATTCTTTTTGCTCCGGATAAAAATCTGGGAAATTATATTAAACGGATATCCGGGCGTGAAGATATGGTCGTCTATCCGGGAGCATGTCACGTACATGAGGAATTTTCAACACAGCGAATTGTAGAGCTTAAAAAGGAGTATCCCGATGCAAAGCTTATAGCTCATCCGGAATGTGAAAAACCCATTCAGATTATGGCTGATCATGTTGGATCAACTTCTTCATTGTTGAAATTTGCAAGGAAAGACAATGCCCAAAAATATATTGTGGCCACTGAATCAGGAATTATACATCAAATGAAGATACAAAATCCGGAGAAGTATTTTATTGTAGCTCCGCCAAAAGATTCTACATGTGGTTGCAGCGATTGCAATTTTATGAAACTGATCACCATGAATAAGATATATAACAGTTTGAAATATGAAGGACCCAAAGTAGAATTGGATGGGAATACCATTGAACTTGCAAGAAAACCCATTGACAGAATGCTTAAGATTTCCAAAGAATTGGGCCTTTAAAATTTATACATTATGGATGAAGAATTTAACATCCGTGAGGAAGGATCCAGCAAGAAGGAAACGGAATTTGAGCAAAAACTCCGCCCCTCCTATTTTGACGAATTTCAGGGTCAGGGAAAAGTGGTGGAGAATCTGAAAGTTTTTGTGGAAGCTGCTAGAATGAGGAACGATGCTTTGGATCATGTTTTATTACATGGGCCGCCCGGGCTGGGGAAAACTACGCTCGCCAACATCATTGCTTACGAGATGAAAGTCAACTTAAAAATCACTTCCGGACCCGTCCTGGACAAACCAGGAGATCTGGCAGGGTTATTGACAAATCTTGAAATCGGTGATGTCCTTTTCATTGATGAAATACATCGTTTAACTCCTGTGGTGGAAGAATATCTCTATTCTGCCATGGAAGATTTTCATATTGATATCGTTATTGACAAGGGACCCAGTGCACGATCAGTACAATTGAACATTAATGAATTTACACTGGTTGGAGCTACAACACGTTCTGGTCTCTTAACAAGTCCTTTACGAGCTAGATTTGGTATTAAGGCTAACCTGGAGTATTATGATTATACAGTACTTAAGAGCATCATTCTAAGATCAGCAAAAATACTCAATGTAATCATTTACGATGATGCCGCTGAGGAAATTGCCTCCAGAAGCAGGGGAACACCCCGTATTGCCAACGCCCTATTGCGTCGTGTCAGAGATTTTGCCCAGGTAAAAGGAAAAGGATATATTGATATGGATATTGCCAAATATTCCCTTGAAGCTTTGAATATTGATAAACATGGACTTGATGAAATGGACAATAAAATTCTGACAACCATTATCGATAAATTTAATGGGGGACCAGTGGGAATTACAACCATTGCTACGGCTGTTGGAGACGACAGCGGAACTTTGGAGGAGGTTTATGAGCCTTTTCTTATAAAAGAAGGATATCTGCAAAGGACTCAACGGGGAAGAGAAGTAACGTTTTTGGGATATAAGCACTTGAACCGGGAATACAATAAGGAAAATGGACAGAAACGACTTTTTTAATAATTAAAAACAAATAGAATTTTACCCTGTTATTCTGGATAATATATATTACCCAAAAGCATTGGATATTTTCTCGAGTTTCTTTATATCAAGCAATCGAATTTTCCTTCCTTTTAAATCGATTAATTGGTCATGTTTAAATTCTGAAAGCAGACGAATAACGGATTCAGTAGCGGTGCCCACAATATTTGCCATCTCTTCACGGGTTAAAGAAATTTGTAATTCATTGTTTTCATCCAGACCAAAGTTTTCTTTTAATTTGATAAGAACCTCCGCAAGTCTTTCCCTTACAGTTTTTTGAGCAATATCAGTTATGTATGAATTGGCCTCACCAAGTTCCTTACAGCTTTGTTGCAGCACATCCATGGCAAAGTCGCCATTGTTTTTTATGAGCGAAATAATTAAGTCACCGGGAATAAAACAAAGCGTGCTTTCCTGGATTGTTTTAGCTGAAGAGCAGGCAAGCTCACCACTTAGGATGGAGCGATAACCAATAATATCACCGGGTTTAGCAAAATATATAATTTGTTCCCTTCCATCTATGCCGGTTTTATATATTTTTACAATTCCTTCGTTGATACAATATAAGCCGTGTGTACGGCTTCCTTCCTGGTAAATTTCCGATCCTTTTTTATAATTTTTACAGGATTTATTTTCATCCAGCTTTTCCCTTTGTTCTTTGGTAAGATGTCTGAATACTGTATCATAACTATTAATGCAATCCATATTATTAAGCAGGTTTAAATTCCTTGACATTGAGAATTATAGATTTATTAAAAAATCTAGATTCTTAGAAGTTATTACAGTTTCAACAAAATTAATATATTTTTGTTGTATTTACTTCTAAATGTTTAAAATAATTAAATCTTATGGACACCTCAATTAAGTTATCACATGTAAATAAAATGCAATTTCAGACCGAAGTAAATGGTCATAAAATCACAATAGATGCATCTCCTAAAGTTGGAGGTGATGATCAGGGCCCCCCTCCCAAGCCGTTGATGCTTGTATCTCTTGCAGGATGTACGGCATTAGATGTTATTAGTATTCTCGGTAAAATGCGTGTGGAATTGGATGATTTTGATGTTGAAGTGCAGGCAGACCAAACAGAAGAACACCCCAGATATTATTATAAAATGCATGTAATCTATTCTTTTAAAGGGAATGATTTGCCTGTGGATAAATTGAAGAAAGCGGTTAATCTTTCAGAAGAAAGATATTGTGGAGTCAGTGCAGTTTATAAAAAAGCTATTGACATGAC
>JBNJFS010000103.1:0-7625 GCA_051747085.1 Bacteroidota bacterium | reverse complement strand
TGATGAAGCAAAAGAAAACCCTCCGTATGATGTTCTTTTAGAGAAATCATCATTATATATCAATAGAGTAAAAACGCTAAAAAATAAAGATTTTGATGAGTCCATGCGCTTACGTCAAATGTTTTTACAAAAACAACTGGAAGCAGTTCGCGGAAGAATTGAAATGCTAAAGGGCAAAGCATTTACTTTTGATGAAGAAACCCAAAGGCTATATGATGTTGTTACTCCTGACTATACCGTAGAATATTTTGAATCATTAATTAATGAACTGGACCAGTTGCTGCCCGGGACCGGTAGTCTTACCGACAGGCTAACCGCTTTTAAAAAAGAATTTATAATTCCTGAAAATAAACTCGATACGGTTTTTCATACCGCTATTCAGGAAGCCCGTAAAAGAACGTTAAAATTTATTGATTTACCTGCGAATGAAGATTTTGTGCTTGAATTTGTATCGGATAAGCCCTGGGGTGGTTATAACTGGTATAAAGGCAACAATTTTAGTTTGATTCAGATAAATACGGATTTGCCGATTTATATTGATCGGGCCATCGATCTGGCAAGTCATGAAGGGTATCCCGGACATCATGTATTTGCCTGTTTGCTCGAATCCAGAATGGTTAATGATAAAGGTTGGGTAGAGTATTCTGTTTATCCGCTTTTTAGCCCACAATCTTTAATTGCTGAAGGTACGGCTAATTATGGCATTGAAATGGCCTTTCCCGGTGATGAAAAGATAAAATTTGAAAAGGAGGTGTTATTCCCTTTGGCAGGATTAAATCCTGATAAAGTAGAAGAGTATTATCAGGTTTTAGATTTGGTTTCGCAAATTTCGTATGTACGAAATGCTGCTGCTGAAGCCTATCTCGATGGTGAATTATCCAAGGAAGAAACGGTTGATTGGCTTGTGAAATATGCATTACGTGACAGGAAAGGAGCAGAGCAAAGCGTAAGATTTATCGAAACCTACCGATCGTATGTAATAAACTATAATGTTGGATTGGATATGGTAAGCAAATATATGGAGAAAAATGGAGGTGAATCGGAAGCAGAAAGATGGAAAACGTTTGAATACCTTATTTCTACCCCACAAGTTCCATCGAATCTGGTTGAGTAAAGATAATATTATACCTGTTTATATAAAAGGAACTGTCCAAAAAGCCAGAAAAAGTCATTGCGAACGAGGAACGAGTGAAGCCTGCCTGTCGGTTTACCCGCCGATAGGAGGGCAGGCACGGCATTCGCAATGACACTTGTAATACTTTTTGGACACCCTCTTTTTATATAGAACAAGAATGTTCTGAGTTAGCGAATCATTGATTTTACTTTTTGAATGGCCGTCTCTAATCCGGCAGGATTTTTACCACCGGCAGTTGCATAGAATGGCTGGCCACCGCCTCCGCCCTGGATTTCTTTAGCCACATCCCGAATCATCTGGGATGCATTCCAGTTTTTCGCTTTCACCAGGTTTTCCGAAATCATAATGGATAAATTGGCTTTGCCATTTATCTCGGCTCCAATGGCTAAAACAAGATTGTCGACCTCGTTTTTTAGCTGGAAAGCAATGTCTTTTATTGCCGATGAAGAATTAAGGCCCACTGTGGAACCAATAAAATGTATTCCATTGAACGACTCAACCTGTTCTTTTAATTGTTTTTTTATCGATTGAGCCTGCTGATTCACCATCTCTTCCATTTGTTTATTCAACTTGGTTACTTCGTCTACCAGGTTTTGAACACTTTCAACCGGTTTCTTTGGGTTTTTTAACAGGCTTTTTATCTCATTTAGTTCATTGATCTGTTCAAAGACATATTCAACCACTTTTTCTCCGGTAATGGCCTCAATTCTTCGAATACCTGCCGCAACAGAACTTTCGCTAAGGATCTTAAAAAACCCTATTTGTCCGGTATTGTTTACGTGTGTACCACCACAGAGCTCAACTGAATCATCGAATTTAATTACGCGTACGGTATCTCCGTATTTTTCGCCAAATAAGGCAATGGCGCCCATTTCAGAAGCTGCATCTCTTGGGATGTCCCGGCGTTCTTGAATTTCAATATTTTCGCGTATCTTTTTATTTACGATTTGTTCTATCTCTTTAATTTGTTCATCGGTTACCTTCTGAAAATGGCTGAAATCAAACCTCAAATACTCGGGATGAACCAATGAGCCCTTTTGTTCAACATGCTCACCCAGTACTTTACGTAAGGCATAATGTAACAGGTGAGTGGCTGTATGGTTGTTGGCCGTTGCCACTCTTTTTTGGGTATTTACAACAGCTTTAAACGTTGCTTTAGGATCAATGGGCAGTTTATTGGTGATATGTACATTCAGGTTATTTTCTTTTATGGTATTGATAACAGGAATCTTTTCCCCATTGGCTTCAATGTAACCGGTATCACCAACCTGTCCGCCACTTTCTGCATAAAAGGGCGAAATATTAAATATGAGCTGGTAAAACTCTTTGTTTTTCTGCTTTACTTTTCTGTACCGGGTAATTTTAACTTCCGTTTGCAAAAAATCATACCCCACAAATTCTTCCACCTCATCTTTATAAAGCACTATCCAATCGTCAGTATCCGTTGCAGAAGCACTTCGCGAACGGTTTTTCTGCGATTCCATCTCTTCCTCAAACTCTTTTTTGTTAACGGCCAGTTTGTGTTCCCTGGCAATAAGTTCGGTCAAATCCAATGGAAATCCATAAGTGTCATACAATTCAAAAGCTACTTTCCCGGGAATCACATTATAGTTTTTTTCTTTGGTGTTTGTAATGATTTTATCGAGCAAACGAATTCCTGTCTCAAGCGTTTTTAAGAATGAGGACTCTTCTTTTCGAATCACATTTTCAATAAGCTCCTGCTGTGTTTTTAGTTCAGGATAAGCATCTCCAAGAATGTCAATTAATACAGGCAGTAATTGATAAATAAAAGGCTCTTTAAAATTCAGGAAAGTATATCCATACCTTACGGCTCTTCGTAAAATCCTTCGGATTACATAACCGGCTTTAACATTCGAAGGTAGTTGCCCATCAGCAATAGAAAAGCTAATAGCTCTTAAATGATCGGCAATTACACGCATGGCAATATCAGCCTGTTGATTTTCTCCATATTTTTTTCCTGATGCTTTTGCAATGGATTGAATAATCGGTTGAAAAACATCGGTATCGTAGTTCGATTGTTTGTTTTGTAAAACCATACAGAGTCGTTCAAACCCCATACCGGTATCCACATGTTTTTGTGGCAACAGTTCTAACGTACCATTTGCTTTGCGGTTGTATTGGATAAATACTAAGTTCCATATTTCAATGACCAGGGGATGATCTTTATTTACCAGTTTTTTACCGGAAATCTTATTTCTATCTTCATCATTTCTTAAATCAACATGAATTTCTGAGCAGGGACCACATGGCCCGGTATCACCCATTTCCCAGAAATTGTCTTTTTTCGAGCCGTTTAAAATTCTTTGTTCAGGCAGAAATTGTTTCCAGTGTTCTTGGGCTTCGGTATCCAAATCCAGTCCATCTTCTTTGCTGCCTTCAAAAACAGTAGCATATAATCTTTCCGGATCAATGTTCATTTGATCAACCAGAAATTCAAAAGCCCATGCGATAGCTTCTTTTTTAAAATACCCGCCTGCCGGTCGGGCAGGATCGCCAAACGACCAGTTTCCCAGCATTTCAAACATGGTGTGATGATAGGTATCATGACCAACTTCTTCCAGGTCATTATGTTTACCTGATACTCGCAAACATTTTTGAGAATTGGCTACCCGGTTATATTTGGCTTCGTTGTTTCCTAAAAAAATATCTTTAAACTGATTCATTCCTGCATTGGTAAACATAAGGGTTGGGTCGTCTTTAACAACCATTGGTGCAGAAGGAATTAACGTGTGTTTTTTGCTTTCAAAAAATTGTAAAAAAGTATTTCTGATTTCTTTCGAATTCATAAAAATCTATATTAAAAACAGTTAAAACTACTTAACTAAATAAAGAAATAAATTTTATTTAATATATTTACGGGTTGTAAAATTAAATTTTTTAAGTTAGATTTGTCGCTAACGTTGTGTTTTTTTTAGTCTTTAATGTAAATTATATTATTTGAGTTATGCTAAAGGTCAAATATCAGTTTGATTCTCATTCACTCACATTTAAAAAAGTTAAGTTAGTTCGTAAACAGATTCTTTTAAGATTTGCACTTTTTCTTTTCGTTACGGGTTCTGCTGCCTTATTTCTTAATTTAGGTTATACATCCTTTCATAAAACGCCAAAGGTGGCTATGCTCAAAGAGGAGCAAAATATAATTCTTGCCAAATATGATATCTTAAATGCGAAAATTGCTGAACAGAATAATATTATAGCAGAAATTGAACACCGGGATGACAATGTTTATCGGACAATATTTGAACTGGAACCTATTTCTCCATCAATAAGAGAAGCTGGTTTTGGTGGTGTAAACCGGTATGCTGAATTTGAAAGTTTAGATAATGCGGAAATATTGATTAATACCTACAAAAAGTTAGATGTCCTTTCTAAAAAATTATATGTCCAGACCAAATCGTTTGATAAAGTTATTGAGTACGCACATAATAAAGAGAAGATGCTGGCAGCTATTCCTGCTATACAGCCTATTGCTTTAAAGGATTTTAACCGGATTAGTGATTATTTTGGATCACGAAATGATCCTTTTACAGGAAAACGAACCATGCATCACGGGATGGATTTTACCGGCCCTGAAGGTTCTCATATATTTGCAACCGGAGATGGAGTAGTAGTTGATGCCGGATACTCTTTTTATGGATACGGAAACCGGGTAACGATTGATCATGGCTACGGATATGTAACTGTTTATGCACATTTAAAAGACATTAATGTTAAAGAAGGACAAGAAGTAACCCGTGGTGATGTTATTGGTACGCTGGGAAATACCGGTCGTTCAACAGGGGCACACCTGCATTACGAAGTACGCTTAAATAACCGGCCCGTAAACCCGATTAATTATTATTTTAATGATCTTTCCCCGGAACAATACGACCTAATGATTGCTACATATTCTAAAAGAAGAACACCAATGGATTAGAATCTTAAAATAAATCCTTATATTTGAACCATAAAGTTTTTTTTATTTATGGCAAAAGTTAAATATAAGTTTAATCATCAGTCGCTAAAATACGATAAAATTGTCCTTACCGGAAGACAAAAATTCTATCGTTTTCTGGCGTATTTAACTGCAACACTTATTTTTGCCCTTATCTATAATGTTTTATTTTCAATATTTTTTGATACCCCAAAAGAGAAAGGGTTGAAAAGAGAAAATCAGCAATTATTAACGCAGTACGAAGTTTTAAATAATCAGTTTCAACTGGTTGAGAAAACCCTTACCGACCTTCAGAAAAGAGATGATAATATTTATCGTGTGATATTTGAGACAGAACCCATACCTCCTTCAGTACGTTCAGCAGGATATGGAGGTGCGAATCGATATGTCGATTTGCAGGGATATGATAATTCTGACCTGGTGATCCAAACGGCTCAACGATTGGATAAAATAACCAAAAAGCTTTATGTACAATCCAAATCCTACGATAACCTGATAGAAATGGCAAAAAATAAGGAAGAGATGATTGCCGGTGTTCCTGCTATTATGCCCATTTCAAATAAAGATTTAACGCGTACAGCCTCCGGATGGGGATGGCGAATACATCCTATTTATAAAATACGGAAATTTCATTATGGAATGGATTTTACAGCTCCTACAGGTACTGAAATATACGCAACCGGAGATGGGGTGGTGGAAGTTGTAGAAAATTCATTACGAGGATATGGTAAACGGGTTATCATCAATCATGGGTTTGGATATAAATCATTGTATGCTCATTTAAATGATTTTAATGTAAAAAGAGGGCAACGAGTTAAGCGTGGCGATGTGATTGGTTTTGTTGGTTCTACAGGTACTTCTACTGCACCTCATTTGCATTACGAAGTTTTTAAAAATAACAAAAAAGTAAATCCGGTACATTATTATTTCAATGACTTAACGCCCGAAGAGTTTGATAAAATGATATTTATTTCATCTAATAGCGGACAGTCATTCGATTAAAATTGTTTTTATGTTTAAGATTCTTCCAATTATTTTACTTTCCCTTTTTACAGGGAATTTTTTTTATCTCAATGCTCAAAATGATTCAATACAGACAGATACCCTAAGTTTACTAAGCGATAGTATGAATGAGACAATGGATGATGATTCATCAACCTATCCTATTGTTAGAACCTTTTTAGGGAATTGGCAACGAAATTATTATGGCGAAAACCCTCCCGATAAGCTTGATGTAATCTGGAAACATTATCTGGGAAAAGGGGAAACCGTTATTTCCAGAAATATCGGTACCAAAGAATGGGCCGGTGCCGGCTGGACCGGTCAGCCATTACTGGTAAAAGAGCGTAATAAACTTTTTTTAATACAGGGTGCTTACGATCATCATCTGAAAAAAATAGACGCAGAAAACGGATCGCTGGTTTGGCAATATAAATTTGACGATGTGGTTAAAGGTACCGGAACCATTTGGGTAAACAAAAAGGCAGATTCATTAGAAAATAAGTTCGTCATTTTGCAAGGAAGTCGTCTGGGAACCGGACATTTTCTGGATGCCAAACATATCCCAAGTTATCGGGCGATTTCATATTATTCAGGGAAAGAATTGTGGCGAATGGATCAAAAGTGGACGCATAGTTACTCACGCGATGTTGATGGTTCAGCACTTATATTAAACGATACAGCTTATCTGGGATTAGAAAATTCGTTGTTTACGGTTTTTAACCCTGATTATCGTAAGGCAAAAATCAAGGATGGAATGTTACAGCCTGAAATTTACCAGGAAATAAAATTATACACGATGGATGATGTTTATCGTCATAATCATAATGTGGTAACGGAATCGTCCCCTGCTTTACTGAAGAACAAGATTTATGTTGCATCAGGTTCGGGGCATGTTTTTGGATATAATCTAAACACCCGGGAAATGGACTGGGATTTTTTTATCGGCTCTGATATGGATGGTTCTGTAGTAGTCACCTCTGATAGTTGTATCTTAGTGTCGGTGGAAAAACAGTATATAAAAGGACAGGGAGGTATTTTTAAACTTAATCCCGATAAAAAACCGCAGGAAGCTGTTGTTTGGTATTTTCCAACCGGAAATAATGACTTTGCAGGATGGGAGGGAGGCGTTATTGGATCGGTAGGAATAAATGACAATTATATTGATGAAAGTCAAAATCATTTGGCTGCTTTTGTTGGTATTGATGAGTATTTACATGTAGTAAATCACCAAAAAATTGATTCTTCGGAAAAAGTTCCGGGTCCCGATAGTTTAACGGTTCATAGTACTCCTCAATTGGTTTTTAAATACCATACCGGTCCCTCTATTTCCACGCCTGTATTTGTTGACAATAAACTCATTGTTGCCACCTATTGGGGTATCTATCTTTTTGAATATGACCAACAAAATAATTTTGTTTTGTTAGATAAAAAACCGGGATCGTTTGAATCTACACCTATAGTGTATAACGGCAAGATTTTTATCGCTTCACGGGATGGTTATTTATATTGTTTGGGGAGTAAAAATTGACTTTG
>JBNJFS010000102.1:0-7715 GCA_051747085.1 Bacteroidota bacterium | reverse complement strand
TTTTTTAAGATTTTTAACTTCCCGTTAATCAAAGGCAACATTAATACCGTCCTAAACGAACCTTTTAAAGTTGTTTTGTCCGAATCAACGGCTAAAAAGATATTTGGCAATAACGATCCGATGGGGCAAATGCTAAAAATTGGCAATGACACATCGCTTTATAAAGTGAGTGGGATTTTTGAAGATTTGCCCGATAATTCCCATATCGAAGCCGATTTAGTTTCTTCATTTATATCAAACGCCAGAGCTCTTAATAGCGATTGGTTATCAAACAGTTACGCTACATACCTGTTATTAAAACCCGGAACAAGTCAACAAGATGTTGAAGATAAAATCCCTGCATTAATTGCTAAGTATGTAGGTCCACTACTTCAACAATTCTTAGGAATTGAACTGGACGAATTTTTATCCAAGGGAAATAGATATTCCATGTTTTTACAACCCCTCAATAAAATTCACTTACAGCCTGAAATACAGCAAGAAACAAAACCAGCTAATAATCCAAAATACCTGTATATTTTTGGAAGCATTGCTCTATTAATTATCATTATTGCAGCGATAAACTTCATGAATATGGCTACTGCACAAGCTGCAAAACGTGCTAAGGAAGTAGGCATTAAAAAAGTCAGTGGCTCATCCAAGGGTTTACTCATAAAACAATTTTTAACCGAATCGTTACTTTTATCTTTTATTGCTCTTCTGGTAGCAATTATTATTATTCAACTAACCTTACCCTATTTTAACAATCTTTTAGAAGTACAATTAAAATTAAACCTTTTCAGTAACTGGTATACGATTCCTGCACTCATAACCATTTCATTATTCGTAGGTTTTTTGGCAGGCAGTTACCCTGCATTTTACTTATCTGCTTTTAAACCGGTTAGTGTACTCAAAGGAAAAACTAAAGATGCAATGAAAAATGGGAAATTACGCAGCATCCTGGTAATTCTCCAATTCTCAATATCCATAATACTCATTATAGGCTCAATTATCATGTATAGTCAACTTTCTTTTATGCAAAATAAAGACCTGGGGTTTGACAAAGAACAATTACTGGTAATCCGAAGAGCCCAGGTATTAGGCGACAAGGTTAAATCTTTTAAAGAAGAGTTATTAAATCAGAATGAAGTAAAAAATGTTACTGCATCTACCGCATTACCTGCCTTTAATAATAATTACAACGGGCATATGGTTGAGGGACGGCCTGACGAAACACTTTTACTGGAAACCAACTGGGTTGATTATGACTTTTTAAAAACATTTGGAATGGAAATGTCCTCAGGCCGATTTTTCGATAGAGATTATCCTACAGATGTTGATGCCTGTATTATTAATGAAACGGCTGTAAAACATTATAACTTTAACCCTCCCCATGAAACCCGTTTTTTAACGGGGGATAATATCCATGATGTTGAATATGTCCCTGTTATTGGCGTGGTTAAAGATTTTCATTTTCGCTCGTTACAAACACCAATTACTCCCTACATATTTTATTTTAAAGATAAAAACATAGACTGGAGATATGTAACCGCAAAAATTTCAACAAGAAATATTCAAACTACAATTAAAAATATTGAAACAATTTGGGAAAAATTTACCGGCAACGAACCAATACAATATTTCTTTGTTGATGAAGCTTTTGATAATTTGTATAAAGAAGAGGCCAGAAACTCAAAGCTATCCGTTATATTTACTGTATTAGCTATCTTCATTGCTTCATTAGGCTTATTAGGATTAACATCATTTACTACCGAGCAAAGAACAAAAGAAATAGGTATCCGAAAAGCAATGGGTGCTTCTGCAGGTTCAATATTTTATTTAATTACTAAAGAAATTATTACTTTGATTCTTATTTCAACCCTTATTGCTTGGCCGGTTATTTATTTTATTGCAAAAAACTGGTTGCAAAATTATCAATACAGAATACCTTTAGGGATTGGTTTCTTCTTTTTAGGATTATTGATTGCAATTGTCATTGCCATTCTAACGATTAGCTACAAAACCATTAAGTCAGCACGTTTAAATCCGGCATCATGTTTAAGATATGAATAAAAATCAAAAAGAACGCACTCAAAAGTAAGAGGAAATATTTCTCTTACTTTTGAGGAGATAAATCCTTTGCTAAGGTATCTTCGAGAAGTTCAACAGCTGTTTGGATAAAAAAAGTGCATTTTTTATTAAAAACATCGGTCTCTTTAGCCTTTTCCTGACCTTCTGCGGTGTTTAAGTCGATATTTATTAACGATTTACAATTGATACTACCATGTTTTTGTGCAAAAATACGTGAAAAATCCTGAATTAACTGGTTGGTTATTCCCCGGGAGTGCTCACTTTCCTCATCTTGCTGATAATTACCTTTGAGATAACCGATGACCATAAAGGAGCCGGTAATTGCACCGCATGTTTGTTGCAAACGTCCCATTCCACCACCAAAACCTGCAGCAAGTTTCAAGGCTGTTTCTTCCGGAAGATTTAAAACATCCGTAAAGGCTACAATAACTGATTGTGCACAGTTATAGCCTTCGGCATAATATTTAAGTGCTTTTTCAGTTCTTTTCATTAAAAAAAATAACCTGTTTAAGCCAGTTTTTTTCGATTAATTACTTTATAAAATCTCTTTGAAAAGGTATGATTGCAATTTACCAGATTATATTTTGGAAGGTAGGGTTCGGTAAAGTCAATCTCAATTCGAGCGGAAGGATTGCTTTCTAAGTGTCCGATAACCTTTAAGTAATCCTGTACAATTTCGTATTCAATATATTCTAAATCTAATGGATCTTTGAGCTTTAACTCTTTTCCGTTTTTAACACATGTAAGTTTCATACAATATTTAATTTTTTCTGATTGATACAAAAACCAGACCAAAACATTTAACTTATTTTAAATTAAAGATAATGAATATCTTACTAACCCCAAAAATTTTCAGATAAATATTTTGGTCTGAAAATGATAAAATAATCACCTTTTCAGAAAATTAGATGTGATTTTTACCCTTTACGTTGCGTTGTGACTGTAAAAAGTTGTATATCAATAAAGTAGCATTGTGAATTCTATATCAAAAAGGATATTTAAATTTAATCTTCGCAATATTCACCCAGCATATTATTAACTTTCCGGAGATAGTAGTTTTGATCTTTCTTTTTAAGATGCAATCGTTTAATCGAATATTCTGCTTCTTCCTGTATCCATGGAAGCATCGATCGTGAACTGCAATATTCAAAAGGATCTTCATTCCAGAAAATTTCCAGAATATTAGTTTTTAATTGATCAATAACTGTTTGGGCTGAATTTATTTTCGACTTATAACCTTCTACTTTCATAACGAAAAAATTAAGATTATGTATTATGAATAAAAATGCAAATTAGAAAATTTAAATTATATAATAAATGCTTTACGATATAAAAATATATATTCTTTAACATATACGTATTTATTTTTAGTATACGATTCTAAATGAATACAAGTTATATCTCCAAACCAAAAAAATAACGTTTAAAACAATCGGTGTACAGGAAAAAAGATAAAAAACCGAAAAAAAACGAACAAAAACCCCAAAAATAATTCAATGAATAAAATGATTAAAATGAAATTATCCAATTTTGAAGATAAAAATGTTAAACAGATAATGTCATTTTAGCATAAAAATCTAAATTTACCTGAAATCTTTTCTCAAAATCAATTTAGGAATAATATTTGACATGCTTAATTAGCACCAAAATAAAATACTATGCATTACAAAGAAATTATTCATCTCTATCGTAAGATTATTCATTATATTTTTGATAACCGAATAATAGATGCAATAAATGAACTGAATCAATTTGCTGAACAGGAAAAAAAACAATATCATACCATTCAAATTGAAAAATTAAAAGAAACCTACCTCAATATTCTCAAACATTCCTTTATGAATATTGAAGACCCCGAGCGGGACAAAATTTTCAAAAACCTGAAAAAATCACTTCTCGAGTTGACCGACTCCATAAAGGAGAGCTTACTTACGGAAACATCCGGGTTAACCATATACAAGTTAAAATGGTCGATGGAAAAAAGACTGGGACAACAATCCGAAAAAGCATTTTCATTAGTACAAAACCTGACTTTCGATAAAGAACTGCATAATATTCTAAAAGATAGCCATATCAATTTCAGCCAAAACGTAGATGAAGACAAGCATATTTCAAGACAAGATTCCATAAAAGAACTTTTCAATTATTTATGGTTAACCGATTATTACCAGGAAACAGAAAAAAAGATTTTAAAAACGTTAAACACTTCAGGAAAAATTCCATGGCACGATAAAGGCTTATTAGTTAGTGCATTAACTTTGAGCCTGTTGCGAGTCTTTGATAAGAATAAGTTTTTTGCTCTGTTCGATTTTTATTTTACGAAAGAACAACAAGTCTGGGAAAGAGCTCTCATCGGAATAGTATTAACGCTTTATAAATATGATGACCGGTTAGATCTTTATCCTGATTTAATTAAGAAATTGGACGAATTATCGAAATCTTCTGAATTAGGGAAAGAACTGGAAACAATCATCATTCAAATATTTAAGTCGAAAGATACCGAAAAGATTACCAAGAAATGGGAAGAAGAGATATTACCCGAAATGTTAAAGATGCAGCCCAAAATTGAAAAAAATCTGGATTTGGAAAATATCGTTCCCGACCAATTCATGGAAGATAAAAATCCCGACTGGGAAAATGTGTTCAAAGATTCTCCGGATTTACTGGATAAGCTCCAGGATTTCTCTCAAATGCAAATCGAAGGTTCGGATGTATTTATGAGCGCCTTTTCCAAATTAAAACATTTTCCGTTTTTTAATGAAATGGCTAACTGGTTTACTCCTTTCTACAAAGAAAATGAATACATCGATTTAATTTCGGAAAAGGAAGAAACCAACCTAATACCCTTTATCGAACAGCTTGAGAAATCACATTACATGTGTAATTCGGATAAGTATTCATTTTGTTTAAATCTTCAGTTTATTCCCGAATCGCATAAATCCATGATGATGGATATGTTTAATCAGGAAATGGAAAGCATGGAGGAAATAGCAAAAGACGAAAATTTATTGAATCAGTTTGCCATTTCAAAAAGTATTATTACACAATATCTTCAGGATTTATACCGGTTCTTTAAATTACATCCTTATAAAAGTGAATTTGCGGATATCTTCAAGTGGCGTTTTGATATCCAGCATAAGAAATTTTTTAATCATTTAATTAAAGATGACCAGATTATCCGCAATATTGCAGAGTTTTACTTTGAAAACAAACATTTTAACCAGGCTGTAGATATCTTTAAATCGTTAGAAACCAAAGACACGCCAAATGCTGAACTTTTTGAAAAAATTGGATACTGCTATCAGCAGATGGGCGATTACCAGGAAGCTTTGAATTACTATAAAAAAGCTGATTTATTGGAAACAAATAAAACCTGGATTACAAAAAAAATTGCTTTGTGTTACCGGTATTTAAATCAGCATGAAAAAGCATTAGAATATTATAAAGAAGCAGAAAAAACAGAACCCGAAAGCTTATATATTCAAGCCTACATTGGCCATTCGTTAATGCGATTAGAGCGATACGAGGATGCTTTAAAATATTACTTTAAGGTAGAGTATTTGGCTCCTTCCAATGAAAAAATTCAGCGTCCCATTGCCTGGGTATCCTTTGTGCTTGGAAAATTTGAGACAGCCATTAATTACTATACCAAAACATTACAAAAGCAAAACAATGAGTTTGACCTCATCCATTTAGGTCATGTTTACTGGTGTACTAAAAATCCTCAAAAAGCTATTGAGCTCTATCGTCAGGCTTATCAGCTGTTAAAAAATAATGATGAATTATTTGAAGCTACTTTTGATGAAGATGTTCAATATTTAAAAAAACATGGCATCAAAGAAGTGGATATTGATTTGATGAAAGATTATTTAAAAACTAATCTTGATCAGGACATATAGCAACAGCCTATAGTCGGTTGTTTTGATTATTTTAATTTATGCAAATAACCGTACGGTTTTACGAAGAATTAAATGATTTTCTTCCTGCTGAAAAAAGAAAGAAGTCTTTTCCTTTCGAAGTGCAGGTAAACTCATCGGTAAAAGACACGATTGAAGCGTTGGGTATACCTCACACCGAGGTGGATCTGATTTTAGTAAATAGTCAACCTGTTGATTTTCATTACAACCTTAAATCCAACGATTATATTTCTGTTTACCCTAAATTCGAGAGCTTAGACATTTCGCAAGTAACAAAAGTAAGAAAACAACCTTTGCGGAAAACAAAATTTATTTTAGATGTTCATTTAGGACAGCTGGCTAAATATTTACGTTTATTAGGATTCGACACTTACTATACCAATCATTTAAGCGATCCGGAAATTATTGATAAATCAATCGATGAAAATCGAATCATCCTAACCCGCGATTACGGAATTCTTAAACATAAACAAGTTACGCACGGATATTTTGTTCGTTCGCAGGATTCCAAAACCCAGCTAAAAGAGGTCATGCAACGTTTTGATTTAAAAGACAAAATCAAACCCTTTTCGCGTTGTTCTGTTTGCAACGGGATGGTAAGGAAAGTAGAAAAAAAGAAAATTGAACATCTGCTTTTAGAAAAAACGAAAAATTATTTTACCCGGTTTTATCAATGCACTTCCTGCCAAAAAATTTATTGGGAAGGTTCTCATTACGAAGATATAAAACGCTTAATCCATAACATCAGCCGGTAGTATATATTTTATTATTTACCCTACATCATACCCATCTAAAAATAAATAAGCCGGAATGAATACTCCGGCATATTAAAATTTAATCAAAAATGTACAAATTATCGTTTAAACGGTTTATAGTAAAATTTTTCCCAATGAATCACTTCATTGATAGGTTTTCTTAATTGTTCGTGTCGGTTCAAATCCACCTCATCAGCCGGATATCCAATGGGAATTAAGGCTATAGGCTCAACACCTTCAGGTAGTTCAAGGATTTTAGCACATTTCATCACATCAAATTTACATACCCAGCAAGTACCCAGGCCAATATCAGCAGCTGCCAGGGTCATATGATCAATGGCAATAGCTATATCAATGTCGGTATGAATTTTACCGTCAGAGCGTCGCCAGGCTTCGCGATGGTCTCCACAAACCACGATGATTGTTGGTGCTGACTTTATCCACTCCCGGCCATAACAACTTTTAATCTTTTCCTGGTTTTCTTTATCGTTAATAACCACAAAATGCCAGGGTTGCTTATTCTTAGCCGAAGGGGCAACACGTCCGGATTCCAGCACCTGGAGCAATAATGTTTTTTCAATGGGTTTATCTAAATATTTTCTGCAAGAATACCGTTGTTTTGCTAAATCAATAAATGCCATAATGTCAATTTTTTAAATTTATTTTTTTATTTCAACAATCTTATCAAAAATTTCTATTTTATCTCCGGCTCTTAATTTTGCCCGTTTCCTGCTCTCAACCTGACCATTTAACTTAACTTCGCCCATATCAACCATATGCTTGGCTTCTCCTCCACTTGAGCATATATTAGTAACTTTTAAAAGCTTAATAAGTTCTATAAATTCTGTATTTTCTTCTAATTTAAATATTATCATTTAATTATTTTTAGTTGATTACTCATTTTTGCTATTATATCTGATGCTTTGCCCTGTAAAAACAAATCGGTAATAGAATCGGTAAAATACGATTTTTT
>JBNJFS010000101.1:0-7738 GCA_051747085.1 Bacteroidota bacterium | reverse complement strand
GGATGCTTAAAAATATTTTGTAGTAACTATATTATTTCTTCACCTCTTTGCCATCATATCCCCACTTAACATACATGGAGCCCCAGGTAAATCCGGCACCAAAAGTGGCTAAAATAAGGTTGTCGCCTTTTTTCAACTGATCTTCCCACTCCCATAAGCATAGTGGTAAAGTAGCGGCAGTAGTGTTTCCGTATCGCTGGATATTAATCATTACCTGTTCCCGTTTAATTCCCATACGCTTGGCTGTAGCCTCAATAATGCGCATATTGGCCTGGTGAGGAACCAGCCAGTTTAAATCATCCGGCGATACTCCATGCCGTTTCATCATTTCTACCGAAACATCAGCCATTTTAGATACCGCCCATTTAAACACAGGCTGACCTTCCTGATAAATAAAATGCTCGCGGGCATCAACAGTTTCATGCGATGCAGGTTTTACGGAACCTCCTGCCTTCTGGTGCAGATGAAATCTTCCGACACCGTCAGACTGAACGATAGAGTCAACGATTCCTACATCTTCGGTAGTGGGTTCTAAAAGTACAGCTCCGGCACCATCTCCAAAGATTGGGCAGGTTGCCCGGTCCTGATAATCAACAATAGAAGACATCTTTTCTGCCCCAACAACAATCACCTTTTTGCGTGACCCGGTTTCTATAAACTTAGATGCAGTATCTAAAGCATAGAGAAAACCAGAACATCCGGCATTTAAATCAAAACTATTTGCGTTTCTAATACCTGATTTGTCACTAATAATATTTGCGGTAGCCGGAAATGGGTGATCTGGTGTAACGGTTGCACAAATCAACAAGTCTATCTCATCGGGAGATGTCCCGGTCTTTTCGAGTAGTTGATTAACTGCTTTTGAGCCAACAAAAGAAGCCCCCTCCCCTTTTTCTTTTATAATCCGTCGCTCTTTGATTCCTATCCGGGTCATGATCCACTCATCCGAAGTGTCGACCATTTTACTCAGCTCATCATTGGTTAAGATATAATCAGGAACATATGCTCCAATACCGGTAATCGTTGCTCTTAATTTTGTCATTTAAATGCCTCCTTTATTTTATCAGAAAGTTTTGCTTCAACCACTTCCCTTGTGTGGAGAATCATGTTTTTAACAGCCACTTCCCGAGAGATTCCATGACCGATAACAATATTTTTATTTACTCCCAATATTGGAGTTCCACCATAACTTTCAAAGTTAAATCTATCAAAATATTCGTCTTCAATTTGTCTTTTCTTTAGCAGCGTATAAAATGCTTCAGCCTGCTTCAGGATAACATTCCCGACAAACCCGTCACAAACAATAACATCCACGCGATCTTCGTTAAATATTTCATTGGCTTCCACATTGCCAATAAAATTAAAATCCGAAGTGTCTTTCATTAGTTCGTGAGCCGATTTAACGACTAAATTTCCTTTTTCTTCTTCGGAACCAATATTCATTAGTCCCACTTTAGGGTCGGTTATGTTATATACATGTTTGGCATATAATGATCCCAAAATACCATACTGATATAAAACATCCGGTTTGGTGTCGGGGTTAATGCCTACATCTAAGATGAGCGAAAATTTGCCATCAGGTTTTGGAATAGATGCCGTAATTACCGGACGAATAATACCGGGAACAACTTTTATGGCTAACATAGCACCCACCAGCATTGCTCCGGTACTACCGGCACTGGCAAATCCGTCTATCTCTCCTGATGCAAGCAGCTTATAGCCTTTTGCGATACTTGAATCGGGTTTTTTGGCAAAAGCTTTCGCAGGATGATCGCTCATTTCGATGACCTGTGATGAATGTACAATATCAAAGTTTTCGGGACGTACCTTTTCTTTCTGTAATATTTCTTTAATCTGACGTTCATCACCAATTAAGACAAGACGATCATCATTTGACAAGTCCTTATGAGCTAAAATTGCTCCTAAAACAGCCGCTTCAGGAGCAAAATCGCCACCCATAATGTCAATTCCAATTCTCATACAAATAAATTACGTTATGCTTCAACTTCTTTCTCTACAGCTAATTGTCCTCTGTAATATCCACACTCGGGACAAACTCTGTGATATTCGTGTGTAGCACCGCAATTTGAACATGTTCCAACTGTTGGAGCTGTTGCTTTGTAATGAGTTCTTCTTTTGTCTCTTCGTTGCTTCGATGTTTTTCTCTTTGGATGTGCCATTTTCTACTCTAATTTATATTAATTTTCTTTTAACTTAATTAACTCACTCCACCTTGGATCAATCAACTCTTCGGCAGATGTATCTGATTTTAAATTCTCAATTTTCTTCAACATTTCAGGGTTACAGGTGCTATTCCCATCTTTATCATCAGGATGTACACATTTTAAGGGTAAACTTAACCGTATACTTTCATAAATATAATGCGACAGGTTTAGTTCATAATCTCCGGGAAATAAATAAATGACCTCGTCGGTATCCTCTTGTTCTGTCTCGGAAAACTTAACAAATACCTGTCCCTCAAAATCTATGGGCATTTTTAGTTCTTCAAGACAACGGTCGCAAACAGTATTTACAAAACCCTGAATTTTAAAATCCAGCTCAAGTAATTGTGTCTTTTTTGTAAGAACAACATATGTTTTAAGTGTGCCTTCCTGAATGTCAGAATAATCTATACTTTCAAAAAAAACATTATCCACATCAAAAACAAATTCATGCACACCCTCACTTAATCCCTGAAAATCAATTTTATATTTACTTAAAAAGTCCACCTCACAAAAATTTACATCGTGCAAAAGTATAAATTTATATTTGAATAAAAAAAGAAAAAACACCAAAGCTTACCATTGGGTTTTTTTAAATATTTTTTGCTTACCCTTTATTTAATACAATTCGGATAATCGACCCCTTATTCAGTTCCGAATGATAAACAAAAATTCTACCCTTATGATAACTCTCAATAATTCTTTTAGACAGTGATAATCCCAATCCCCAGCCTCTTTTTTTGGTGGTAAATCCGGGTTGAAAAATGGTCGTGTATTTCGATTTGGGAATTCCTTTTCCTTCATCCTTAACATCAATATATAAAAACTGCACCCGGTCGTCAATATTTATATGTATTGTCCCAACTCCTTCCATGGAGTCGACCGCGTTTTTACCTAAATTTTCAATTACCCATTCAAACAACGAAGCATTTAAAGGAAGCATAATATGATCATTCTCCGAAAAATTAAACTGAAAGCTAACTTTATCGGAGGATCGGGTTTTAATATAATTCACTGCATTTAAAAGTACCGGAACAATATCCTGTTTTTTAAGCTTTGGTACCGACCCTATTTTAGAAAATCGTTCGGTTATTTTTTCCAATCGATTAATATCCTTTTCAAACTCTTCGACAATCCGGGGATCTGCATTTTTCAGTTTGAGCAGCTCTAAATTAGCCAGAAGCGAAGAGGTTGGTGTTCCCAGCTGATGAGCCGTTTCTTTTGACATCCCAACCCATACCTGATTTTGTTCTGCTTTACGTGAGGTACTAAAAGCAATGTAGGCTACCAATAAAAAAATCACCATTACCACAAACTGAATGATAGGAAAATAAAACAGCCGGGTTAGCAAAATAGACTCCTTGTAGTAAATATAGTTTTTGTTTCCATCGAGCAAGATAATTTCAATGGGTTCATTTTCCTTTTTCATCTTTTCAAGCTGACGCTCTATATACTCCGGGTCATTTTCACGGTTCGGATCAAGGTTCCGTGTAGAAACAACATTCCCGTCTTTATCGGTTAAAATTACCGGTACCGTTTCATTGCTTTTGATAACCTCCAGGATATACGTATCGTTATGATTCCTGTTATCAAAAACAGTAAGTTCGCGCATTCCCAGGGCCCAAAGTTCTACTTTTTTGCGTTCTTCTTTTGCTAATTGTTTGACCAGGTTATTGGTGATAAAAATCGATGCGGCAGCAATTAACAGGGCTCCGATTAAAAGAAGAAGTTTCCACTTTTGTTTTTTGGTATAAATATTCAATGTTATACGTTTTTAGGTTCGTTTTTTATTCATGTAACGCGAACTCAATCAAAAAGATATTAAGTCCTGTATGCTATTTAATGAATGGTATCTTCTTCCCATTCAATAATAAACTTTTGCTTATTCGTGTCGGTTTTTTGTTTTTTTGTTGGTTGATCGATTTTCCCCTCCTCCCACTCAATTTCAAAATTATCGTTCGATTGTTTTTCTATTATTTTTTCTCCTGAAGAATCTTTTCCTCCCCAACCAAACTCTTCCCGGAAAATCTTCTGCAAGGTCGATTTTTCTTGCTGAATATTCTGTTTTAGCTCTTCTCTGGCAGCTTTTCTGTCATACTTAACTTTATAATCATCCGGGTCTCCTTCTATTAACAAAAACAAAGAGGTTCTGCCCAGTCCGTCATCGGCAACATTTTCATATTCACCATGCCTCTTTACCGAACGTTTCAGTCTGCCTGAAAGAACATCAGACAATAATACTTTAACACGATAGGTAAAGTCATTATTAAACCCATGTATTCCTGAGGCAGCAATATTAATCGCCGATGATTCAATATCCATCTGTGGAATATAAACTTTTTCATCTTCAATTGTGATCTGGTTTTTCAGGGTAGAGAACTTAATGTGTTCCAGCTCTTGTACATCAATAAATCGGGATAAACCCAGCATAGGCTCAAAATTAATAAGCTCTCCGTTGGTAATCGTAAAATTGTTTTCAGCAAGAACCGTATTTTTATAAATTTCTAACTGCTCGTTCCATTCCGCAGAAAAGTAAACCTCTCCGGTTAGATTTCCGTTCAGGTTATCATTTGAAATAAAATCCTGACCGAAATTGTTAAACGAATAAAATAAACTATGGATGTTAATTTGATTTAAGCGGCTTTGTAATTTAACAAGGAAATCATTGGTAAACTTTTGGGTAATAACACCTCCTGCTTTTACATATCCATCCATCGAATAAAAGGAGACTTCGTGTATTGAGAACATTTTAGGTTTATAATTTAAGTCTCCACGTAAATTCCGGGCTGAAAATTTCCCTACTTCAAAGTTTTTTATATCAAGTTTTAAGGATAATGCAACTTTCTCGGGTAATCGATAAACAGGTTTTGTATTTTTGGAGCTCTCTTTTTTAAACAACAGGGATAACTGATCAAGATTTATATGGTTGGAAGATAGCGTGGCATTTACATTAAACATCTTTTGATGTTGAATATACTCAAACAGCCGGGAAATATAACCATTGATAAAAAAATCATTGTCTTGTATTTTAAATGCCAGGTTTTCTGCTTTTAAATTCCGGTAAAGCTCAATCTTCCCGTTAATCCTTTCAAGTTTTACAGGATTATTTTTCAACTGAAGCGATGCATCAGAGAGTGTTAAATCAACCGAATAATCCGGGGTAAACAAATCGGCAAATTGCATGTCTTGCAATGTTTTATACTTACCCCTGTATTTTATGAGTGTTTCAGCATTTCCGTTTAGTAAGGCCAGGGTATCAATTTTAAAATAATCATGAACATCCTCCAGGTTTAAATCGGCAAAAAGCTCAACATCAATATCAGGATCATAAAGATTTTCTAATGTTAAGGTCCCGTTAAGCCTGCTGTCTTTAACCGTAGCTTTAAAGTTTTTGAAATTAATCTGCGTAGAGCCCGGATTTTTATTAATCCCATTGGTATAATCTCCCTCAACAAAAATATCATCAATACGGGTTTTTCTTTTTTCATCGTATAACTGTGCCTTTTCTACAAAAAAGCCGGCATTTATCTGCGGACGATTAACGGTAATATTTTCACCCTTAATATTCATATTTATCGAAACATACCCCTTTTGCCCCTGTATTAGCGGAAAATCTTTCATAACAGATGACGGCAGATTTTCAAGGGTGGATTTTAAGGATAGCTTATTCCCTGCTATGGATAAATCCATTTGTTTGTTTTCTGTATTATCAATTTCTCCTGCAACATTAAAATTTAAATCCTCAATCGTAAGTATCCCATCTTCAATATAGTTTATCTTGTCAATAATATTTAACGTTAAATCGGCATATACATTCTTGTTTTCCAAATAATTTATTTTTTCCACCTCAAGTTGATTGACAAACAAATCAGAGCGAATCTTCATCAGGTAATTTTTATGGGAGAAGTTCCCTTCAAAGTCGAGGTTGTGTATTGAGGTTTTTAACGTAGTGTTAGTGATATTATTGCAATAGAGCAATTTTGAACTGGTGATTTTCACTCCTTTTAAATCAATATTAAATTCGGGATTTTCATCTCCTTTGTTTTGTTCCCAGAAAATATAATTTGCATGTCCCAGATGATCCACAAATAATCGAATATCACCACCATTAAGGTGGATGTTGGTTATTTGATAATTATTATCAAACAAATCGGTAACATTGAATTGCACAAAAACACTTTGTGCAGAAAACAATGTGTCGGTACGATACTCCTGTATTTGCGGGAAATATCCCTGAGGAGAATAAACCACTACATTTTCCAACTCTAAGGAAGCTTTAGGAAACTTTCTTAAGACAGAGAATTTTACCTTTTCCACCTCAATTTTGGCTGAAATATGGTCATTCAGCTCCTCAACAAGGTACAAGCTAACCTTATCCTTATAGACCCAGGTAATAACCGCTGAAGTAATAAGCAATATTACCGTTCCAAGAATTAATCCAACAATTATTGATTTAATGGTTCGAATCACAATATCTAAATATTTATGCCTGCAAAAATACAAATTCCCTGGATTGTATATCAAATACTTTACCAGAAGTATTATTATTTTCTGTTAATTTTTTTAAAAAGGATAATTCTTCTATTCCTCAAAACTTAATACCCATTCGGTATTCATTGCAAAAGACCAAAGAGATGGCAGGTTATCAGCTATAGTTGTTCGACCCTTTCCGGTTTTTCTTTTTTTTATGATATCATTTGATTATCATAAGAATAATATAAATTTGCATCAATATTTTTTATCGCGATAATGGAAAGAAAAGATATAGAAATAATGGCTCCCGTTGGTTCTTATGAATCGCTCATGGCAGCTGTTCAGGGTGGTGCAGACTCCGTTTATTTTGGTATTGAAAAAATGAACATGCGTGCCCACTCGTCCAACAATTTTACATTTAATGATTTACAAAAGATTGTTGAGATTTGTGATGAGCATGGATTAAAATCCTACCTAACGGTAAATACGGTTATTTACAACCATGAAATACCTTTGATGCAGGAAGTGGTTGATGCAGCCAGGGCGAATAACGTGACCGCGATTATTGCATCGGATATTGCTGTAATCAACTATGCCCGGCAGCAGGGCGTTGAAGTTCACATATCAACCCAGCTGAATATCAGCAATATTGAAAGCCTGCGTTTTTATGCTCAATTTGCTGATGTTGTTGTATTAGCCCGGGAATTAACCCTGGAACAGGTATCGGGAATAGCTCAACAGATAAAAAAAGAGAATATCACGGGCCCGTCGGGGAACCTGGTAAAAATTGAACTTTTTGTTCATGGTGCTTTGTGTATGGCTATATCCGGGAAGTGTTATTTAAGTCTGCACGAAAAAAATTATTCGGCGAACCGGGGGGCTTGTTTACAGACTTGCCGCAAGGCCTATATTGTTACCGAAAAAGAGTCGGGGAATGAGCTGGAGATTGATAATGAATATATTATGTCGCCCAAGGATTTAAGTACCATAAAATTTATCAATAAAATACTTGATGCAGGGGTTACTGTGCTAAAGATTGAAGG
>JBNJFS010000100.1:0-7780 GCA_051747085.1 Bacteroidota bacterium | reverse complement strand
CAACTCATAGCGCAACCAATCCAGCAACCATCAGGTATATTCTGAGTAAAATATTTATCCCGGAAAACATCACTATGAATCTTTTGACCATCTACAGAGCTTCCGAATTTAAAATTGTGTGTTGGCAGCAGGTCGTAATCATTCATTACATTAAGAATGTTTGCCGTACCTTTTTTACGCATCTGGCACTGATCATCATCCAGCTCACGCATTTCACGCTGGAATCTGCGTCCACGCTCTTTTATTTTATCTAAGTCGGCTACATTGTTAAGGTTTCCTTTAACTCCTTCTATCCTGGCAACAATGGCTTTGATATTTTTATCACGCATAACCGTTCCTAAACCACCTCTACCGGCTTGTTTAAGCCTTACTTTTTTACGCTTTGAATCGTAAAAAGTAAAGTTAATCATTCCGATTAATGAATTTTCAGCTGCTGCTCCTGTTGAAACAATACCGATATTTTTATAATCTTTTTCATCTTCGGCAAAAGCTTCGGTTAACTCTTCAGCAAGGATATGTGAGTCGGTTGAGAATCCGGGATCATCCAAAACCTCAACAGTACCTTTTGTCCCATCAATATAAATGATAACGTCTTTGTCTGCTTTTCCCTGAAGCTCTAATGCATCATACCCTGAAAATTTCAGGAAAGGACCAAAAAAACCTCCAACATTAGAGTCCATGATCGAATCGGTTTGTGGCGATATGGATACTAAAAGAGATTTACCGGCACCTGAATATTGAGTTATTCCTGCTACCGGACCCGGACTAATAATAATTTCATTCTCAGGATCATTCCATTTAGTATCTGGTTTGGTTGCATCCCATAATAATCGTAATCCAAAACCTTTTCCTCCAATGAATTTTTCTTTCATTTCTTCGGAAACCGGTTTTTCTTTAATCTCGTTGGTTCCAACATTCATATATAGAATTCGGTTGGCATAACCTCTTTCTAACGGACGAAGCTCATACTTAAATTCTTTAAGCTTTTGCTGAGCTGCTCTTAATTTTTTTACATCCATATTTAATTCTCCTTTACGTTTATTTCGGTTTTACTTATTTACTACAATATTACTATTTTAAACGTTATAAAAATAGAGAAAGCATTTGAAGTATAAAATGACTTAAATCAATATGTTGAAATTTACATATCGCTCTTCTTTTCAATAAAAAGATAAGAATTTAAAAATTAAAGATTTTAACTCAAAAAAAAATATCATTGCAATAAAATGAATATATTATAAATTTGCGTTTAAAATAAAAAAGCAATGCAAGAACCTCTTCATTATTTTTTTGAAAAATACGGGCTCAATCTTCAAAAAATCAAACAGATTATTTGCGGTGAAAAATATGTGGCCGTATGGCTTAAAAACGGGCATATTGGCGTATGTGCTACACTGGGACATTATGTTAATGTAACCATTCAGGATTTAAGGTTTCCTGATTTAGATAACATACAACACAGAATTGTGCTCAATGCCTATTTCAATGCTGCCTTTAATTACAACAACAAGTATGATTATACGATTGATATTTTTGACAAAATAGATTTTACAATTTATTCCAGCATTGTAATGATTGGTTATTTTCGATCATTGGTAAAAAAATTTGAGGATGAAAATATCTCTTTAACGGTTTTCGACAAACTTGTTGAAGACGATAAATTGAGTGACATGTCAAAACAACTAAAAGAAATCTCTACTACGGATGCTGTGGTCCTTTCATCCACTACTATTTTTAATCACACTTTTTCGGAATTGATACAGGGCACAAAAGATAAATGTGACATTTATACATTAGGCCCATCAACCATCATGCATCCGGATATGTTTCAATACCGCAATATAAAACTTCTTTTTGGCTCTGTATTTGAACCTAATGATATCAATACTTTGAAAATTATTGAAAATGGAGGCGGCACAAAACAGTTTCTTCCATTTATGAACAAAGTTTTTTTAAAGCCTTAAACCATGACATTCGATGAAATAAAAATTAAGCTAAAAAAATACACCGTGGGTATTGCAGGTGCAGGCGGATTAGGGTCTAATTGCGCTGTAGCATTAGCCAGAGTAGGTATAGGAAACCTTATTGTTGCCGATTTTGATGTGGTGAATGAAACAAATCTTAACCGCCAGTATTTCTTTCATGATCAACTAGGCCAAAAGAAAGTACGTGCATTAAAAGAAAATATCGAACGAATTAACCCCAATATTAAGGTAATCATTCATGATATTAAACTAAACGAGAATAATATTGTTGACCTTTATAAGGATTGTGATATTATTGTAGAAGCCTTTGATTTGGCTGAAATGAAACAAATGATTATTGAAACATGTATTACTAAATTTCCTGACAAACCAATGGTTATAGGTTCAGGAATGGCCGGCTGGGGAAAAAGCAATGAAATAAAATGCAAAAAATCCGGAAATTTATATATTTGCGGCGATGAAGAGTCTGAAACAACTGATAACAATCCGCCACTGGCACCAAGAGTAAGCATTGTAGCGAACATGCAGGCCAATACAGTTTTGGAAATTTTATTAAACCAAGGATTAAAATGAAAATTATACTAAATAATAACGAAGAGACTTTTGACAGAGATAAGATGACGATTAGTGAATTGCTGGAACTTAGTAATTTTTCATACAAATTATTAATTGTTAAAGTTAACAGCAAACTGGTTAAAAAGGATGCCTACGAAGATACCATAGTAAAAAATGGCGATGATGTTACGGTATTGCACCTGGTTACCGGTGGATAACATTTTTATATTTTATGCAGACTTTCTTTGATTTGATGCCTAAAATCCTTTAATATTGTAAAAAAGAATGTAGCTGAAATGAATACTGCAGTAAAAATATGGAAAACGATTCTACCATTTATAAAAAATAAGTACATTATTACTTTTCTTGTTTTTTTGATATGGCTGCTTTTCTTCGATCGAAACAATCTGGTCGACAGGATTAAAGATCTTAGCTACTACAATCAGCTGGAAAAAGACAAAAAATATTTTAAAGAACGCATTGACGAAGATTCTAAACGTCTGGAACAGTTAAAAACCAACAACAAAAACCTGGAAAAATTTGCCCGCGAACAATACTTCATGAAAAAGACAGACGAAGATATTTTTGTGGTAGTTGAAGAGAATTAAAAATCCCGATCCACCTTTCTGAATACCTCCAACCATGATTTATGATTTTTTGATTCCGGAACAGGTAATTTTAACCTTTCTGCCAGTTTCTCTACTTCAGGTAGCAACGCTGTTTTTCGGTAATATTTTTCTGTGGTTGCATTCAAATATTTTAGTATTTGAAAGGCATTCAACCAAACATAAAATCTTTTGGTAAATGAATTTAAACCGGAACTGTTTTGTTTTATTTCTTCAATGGCTGTAAAAAAATGGTTCTCATGTAAGAAATCTGCTACAGGTAGTGGAAGTTCATACATTAAATCATTCAATTCTTCATATGAATAGTTGTACAGCTGACTTACGTTTTGCAGAAAATTTTTCAAATCGATAAAAGCCCGTAAATCATAGGTTAGTAAGTCTCTGTTTCCTGATTTAATGATTTGTTCGACCATAGGACCGGTACCAAAAGGTACTCTTTTTGATATCCTTGGTGAGGGATATACACAAGTGGTATTTATTTCATAACTGTGTCCCAATTGAAAAACTTTATGTAAAAAATAAAAGTCTTCTCCGGCTTGTTTACTGTTCATTCCTCCCTGCTTAGCATATGCTTTTGCTGATACGGCAAAGCAGGATCCTACAGTATAATAAGAGTAAGGAAACCTTATGAACTGAAAAGCATGCTTATAATACCTTAGATATAATTCATAAATTGTAATGGCCGGATATATTTGTGGAGAATATTCTACTCCACTTAAAGGATGTTCAAAATAAATCGTAGCCACATTTGTTTTGGGATTTTGTTCGAAGTGCTTTTCAATTTCGGTTAAATAATTGGATGCAACCATTGCATCAGCATCAAGCGAAAGAATAACACCCTCTTGCTGAGCTATTTGATTAAAACGATACAATGCCTCATCCATTCCCAGTTTTCGGGCATATCCGGCTCCTGCAATTTTTAAAGGGATATTTTGGGCATAGAACACAAAAAAACGAAGGGCAATATCGGAATGAGATTTTATCCAATGCTGCACTTCGTTATAAGTTTTGCTATTTTGTTTTTTTATCTGTTCATCGACTGTCTCCGGTTCATTGATAACAATAATAACTTCAACAGCCTGTTGAGGACGTTGACAATTCCAAACGGAATTTAATGTTTCAACAATGTTATCCTCATTATAACAGGGTATAACAATAGTATATTTTAACTCTTCTGTAACGGATTCATTGATTTTTACTTCAAAACTCTTTTGTCGTTTAAAGTAAAAATCAGCAAAACTCATTTTTCAGGATAAAAATTATTTCTTCTTATTTTCCTGTTCGTACTTTTCATTCAGTCCGTTAAGGACATCACGGGTTATATTCAGGCTCTTGTCGGCATATAACACCTGGCTACCAAATGTTTTGCTTAACACATAGCGGTAGTTGTGTTCCTTGTTGTATTCTTCTAAGAACTTCATAATACGATCAAGCCCCTGACGTAACATTACCTGCTCTTCTTCTGACAATTGCTGGGCAATATTATCGCGTGTAGAATATAGCTCCTGCTCTTTTTGAGCAAGTTCCTGTTGTAACATCTGAGCTTTGGTTCGGGTGATTAGTCCTTTATTAACCTGTTCCTGAAAATCACGCACTTCTCTTTCAAAGCTTCGTGATTTTACCTGTAGTTCAGCCTCAGACTCTCCCATTTTTTCATCTAAATTTTCTCGTTTGTCAACAAAAAATTGATATTCTGAGATAATGGTATCTATATTAACATATGCAATAGTATAACCACGGTCTATGATTTCTCCTTCTACTTCTTCTTTAGCTCCTGATGTATCACTCATTACACCCTCTCCCCCTTTATCTGTAAAATGTAATACATAAATACCTGCCACTGCAAGTATTAATATAATATTTAACCAAAGTGTTGTTTTTTTCATGATAAATATTTTTATTTTTTCGATTTAATTTAACTAAGCAAATATAATCGAATATCATTCAAGCAAAAAATTTTAGTTGCCAATTTTTAAGATGCGACAGACAAAAATAAAAATCTTAACGTTTTTTAACAGTTCCAAAGAAATTACGTATGAGTGAGGGTTTATCCTCCGATGGCAGGCTTCGATTGATAAGAAGCCTTCACTTAAAACACGAATTTACTCATGAGATTCTGTATTTTCCCCAGCATGAAAGGCTGCTGCAGGCAAATAAATATGGACAGTTGCTGCGGTGACTCACGGGTTTTGCTTCCCTGGCTTTTGTCCTTTCAGGGCATAAACTATGTAAGCCATCCTCAAGGTTTATCGTATTTAACAAAATATTTTTTTGTGATTATTGCTGAAAATTGATTATGTAGAATTTTTTTTTTAATTATGCCAAACTATTTAGATGTTTATATGTTTAACGTTTGTTATTATAACTAATTAATTGAATCTCTATGTTTAATAAATTTATTGCAGCCATTTTACCATACTTTCCCAAGAAATTTGTATGGTTGTTTTCCAAAGCTTATATCGCAGGTGAGACTGTAGAAGATGCAATCAAGGCATCTAAAGATCTCAATAATAAAGGAATCATGGTAACCCTTGATATCCTTGGTGAGTTTATTAAAAATCTTGATGAAGCTGAGCAAAACAAAAAAGAGTATCTCGAATTGATAGACCGTATCGAAAAAGAAAAGATTGACGGCAATTATTCTTTAAAACCAACCATGTTTGGTTTATTGATTGACAAAGATGTTTGTTATCGTCACATCCGCGAAATTGTAGCGAAAGCTGCCGGATACAATAATTTTATTCGTGTCGACATGGAAGATTCATCTTGTACCGATTTGGAAATCGAACTTTTTCGTAAATTAAAAGCTGAATTCCCCAAAAATGTAGGTTTAGTATTTCAGGCATATATGAAAAGAACCTATTCTGATCTGGAAAATTTAATGGATCTGCACTCCGAAGATGCCCCGTTAAACTATCGGTTATGTAAAGGTATTTATGTTGAACCTAAAGAAATTGCTTATAAAAAGTACGAAGAGGTGAATCAACACTTTATCGAAGATATTGAATTCTGTTTTCAAAATGGTGTTTATCCGGCGATTGCTACACACGACAAACCCGTTGTTGAAGGGGCATATCAACTGATTGAAAAATACAATGTACCTAAAGAAAAATACGAATTTCAGATGCTTTATGGAGTAACTCCTCATCTGCGCCAAAAAATTGTCGACGATGGACATCGCATGAGAGTGTATGTTCCTTTTGGTAAAGAATGGTTTGGATATTCAACCCGCCGTTTAAAAGAAAATCCCAAAATGGCCAGCCAGATTATAAAAGCGATTTTTGTCAAAGGATAATCATTTCACATCAGGATTGCTCCTCCAATAAGGTCTTGTAATGAACGAAGGATTAATTTCCAAGGAGGCTTACCCTTTAGAAAATTAAAGGGTAAGCCTCCTTGGAATAATGAAATACAAATTTTAGAACACTTTCTTTTTTATACTCATCATTGAATAATAATTTTTCTCACATAAAACTCCTCGTCAATCCTGAAGCGTAAGTAATATACTCCCTGAGCATAATTGTTGACCTTAATTTTTTCTACCATATCGCTTACACGGCTCAGCTTTTGGTTATAAATAACCTGTCCATGAGTATTGACAAGGTCTAAATGAATGTCAAGGGTTCGTTGAGCGTTGATAATAATCTGTAGCTCTTCGCTTACCGGATTAGGGAAGTAAGTAATCTTATAATCATCAGCAAGGATTACATTATCGATACCTGTTGATTTCGCACAGTACACTTCATCGGAACCCTGACAACCCATATAATCGGTTACGGTAACCGAATATAGCCCTTCTGTGGTAACCAATAAAGTCTGGTTTGTACTTCCATCCTGCCACAGGTATGACTCCCAATTACCCGCATTTAAGGTTACCTGATTGCTGAAATAAATTGTGTCATCAGGACTCAGGCTTACATCGGGAGAGCTTATATTAACGGAAGTTTCAAGGGTGTCGTTGGCAGGACTTTCATCAATGGGTAATTTCGCAAAGGTTTTTATTATATACTCATCCCCTTCGGGAAATGTAATTTCCTGGCTAAAAGTATAATTTATACTTTCCGAGGCGGCTAAATCAGCTGCTAAAGGAAGGGGTTCCGTAAAAGCTGTTTCATTGCCTATTCGGTACCCTACCTGGAGCTCACTTCCGGCAGTAATATTAACAGCTCCGGCATTGGTAATTTCAATTTCTACCGGTTGCGATTCACCATCGACCCAACAAGTTTCTACGGGCGAATACATATATGTTACAGCAATATCCGGAGAGAGATTAAAAGTAACTTTCAGCGAATCGGAGGCTTCACAGCCATCGCTGTTGGTAACCGTAACCGCATAGTACTGGTTGGGTTTTTGATTGTTGATATCTACGGTATAGGTTGGTGCTGTTGAACCATCAAACCAAAGGTACGAAGTATACCCTGCTCCGGCATCTATGATATATTCTTCTGCTTCAACAAACACATCACTGCCCAGATCAAAATCAGGTTTTAAAAATTCAACGGCTGTAAGGGTTGTATCATACAAATCCACATCAATGTCTACCAGTTTAGCAAACAGCTCAAACTGATAAACCTGATTTACGGATAAATCTTCGGGTTGTGCAAAGGTATGATT
>JBNJFS010000099.1:0-7821 GCA_051747085.1 Bacteroidota bacterium | reverse complement strand
TTAATTTTTGGTAGTTATAATGGTAATGCAGAATATGCTGAAGATGGAACATTTCTGAGAAGCCATTGTGTTTTGACAGATATAACAGCCCAGAAAAAAGCAGAAGAAACTTTAAAAAATTCGGAACATAAATTCCGAGAGTTAAATGCCACCAAGGATAAGTTTTTTTCCATTATTGCCCATGACTTAAAAAATCCATTTAATGATTTAATCGGATTTACCCAATTACTTGCCACAAACATTCATAAATACGACAAGAATAAAATTGAACAATTTGTACAAATTATCCACCAAAGCTCAAAACTGGCCTACGGATTGCTTGAAAATTTATTGGAATGGTCAAGAACACAAACCGGTTCATTAAAGTATAAACCTGAGATTATCGATGTAAAAAAAATCATTGATGACAATCTTGAACTTTTACATTCTACAGCTCATACTAAAAATATCAACACCATTTCGGAGATTAACAATAACACTTTAGTATATGCCGATCAGAATATGGTACATACAATTGTTCGCAATTTAATATCAAATGCCATTAAATACACCAACACCGGTGGATACGTAAAGCTTAAAAGCAGATCTTTCCCGGAGTATATTGAAATTTTTATTAAAGATAACGGAGTAGGTATTGATGAGGATAATATCCACAAGCTTTTTCGGATAGATGAAAGTTATACTACCTCCGGAACCCAAAAAGAAAAAGGAACGGGTTTAGGATTAATTTTATGCAAAGAGTTTGTTGAGAAAAATGGAGGAAAAATAAAAGTAGAAAGTACACCCGGAAAAGGCAGCACTTTTTCTTTTACACTTCCTACAAAAAAACCGGATACAAAAGTTTAAAACAAGTCAACCGAAATATTTTGTATAAAAGCGGTATAGGATACTTCATCTTCCAATCGTGCCATGGATAACAAGATAATTACAGATTTTTCTTCTGCTGTTTTAATACTCTGAATCGTTACCTCTTTTCGTTCGCCCACCATTTTTTCGGCATTCGGGTCAAGCAATGCATTAATAAATTCGTCATCATACGTATCTTTAGGAAACAGCTTACTAATCTTTCTGCCGAGAACAATATCCCGGTCAATTTCCCATAGTTCTTCAGCGGCTTTGTTAAAGAACTTAATGACACCATGTTGATCAAATGTTAAGATCGCATCGGAAGCACCTTCCAGTGTACGCTCAGTTCTTTTCTGTACTTTTTCAATTTCTTTAAACTGTTGTTTTACTTCTTCGCGAGCTTTTTTCAATTGTGATTTAAGGTCGATTCTGGATTGTTTTAATTCTTCTTCCTGTTGTTTCAGTAGCTCGGTTTGTTTTTGGGTTTCAATTTCCATTAATTTCTCATTGGTAATATCATTGGCAATGTATATTACTTTTGAAATATCTTCGTACATATCTTTTACAGCAGACAATGATACATGTACCCATACATCTTTATGGTCTTTTGTCTTTTGTCTCAGGGTTCCTTCCCAGCTTTCACCATGAGAAACTTTTTCCCAAATTTCTTTTATTTTATTCAAATCAGATTTATCTACAAAATCAAAAATACTTTTTTCTTTAAGTTCATAAAGAGGGTATGTCATTAATTCGATAAACTTTGTGTTGCATTCGAGTAAATCGCCGGTAGGCAAAAATTCTACCTTAATATTTGATTTATTTAAAGCATCAATTTGAGCCTGGTAATCAAGCGATTTTTTCTTTTGTTCTGTGGTATCAATAGCCAAGAACAAAATTTTCTCAACCCCTCCATCATCACTTCTCATACAAGTATAAGTAGATATCGTCCATAAATCACGTCCTTGTTTGGTAACATGTTTCATATCCCCCTCAAAATGTTTCCCTCCATTAGCTAAGTTTGTCCATAATTTATCGAACCAGCTCCTGTCTTTTTCATTGATAAACAAAGAAATATTCTTGCCCTCTACCTCTGAGTTTTTTTCATACCCTAATTTTTTAAGAAATTTTGTATTCGCATAAATCAATGTACCATCAGGGTCGTATTCAGCTCTAAGTAATGTATGGTTAACAGCATTGGTAAATGTAATAAACTTTTCACTCTGACGTGCTGCTTCTTCTTGTGTAGCTTGCAGCTCTTCCATATTTTGGCGCATCTGCTCTTCCTGGGCAGCTAATGCCTCGGCCTGTTGTTGCGATTCCTTTAATAATTTTGCCGTACGGGAAGTAATTTTCACATTTGAAATCGTAGATGCTATATTTTCAGCTACTTTCTCAACAAAGTCCAGCGAATGTTTTGCTATCGGATTTATGGCTCCTATTTCAATTACTCCATGAACTTCTTCATTTATCTTTAAAGGAACAACGAGTAAACTACCAGGTGTTGCTTGGCCTAAACCCGAGGTTATATTTACGTAACTTTCAGGAACATCAGTCATATAAATGGTTTCCTGTTCTAAAATGGCTGCACCAACAATTCCTTCGTCTAATTCAAGCCTCTTATCAGCATATTTTCGTCGTTCGTAAGCATAACAAGCCGTCATTTTTAAATGAGTATCCGCTTCGTCTTCATCTTCAATAATAAAAAATGCTCCCTGGTTCGCATCAATATATTTAACCAGATTACTAATTAAATTGTAGGAAAGCTCTTCAATATTATCGATATCTCTTCGTAAAATATCGCCAAACTTTGCTAATCCTTCCGCAATCCAGTTTCTTTGTTGGTCTTCGTTTCTTCTTCGTTCTTCTTCTTCTTTATTTTTCTTTAAATTATCACGTAAATCTAAAATAGATTGACCTAACACATCATCTTGTCCCTGCACTTTATATTCTGAGTCAATATTTCCCATTCGGATTTTCTCGACAAATCGAAAAATTCGTTGGTTTTTATCTAATTCCTGTTTTAATGCTCTATGAAGTGATTGTGATGTATCAGCATATTTCCGGCTAATCAGGTAGGCATAAAAAGCCAAAACAAATGGAGATAAGTCTAAAATTAAATAAACCGGATTATTCTTATGGATCTCCAAAACCTCAGAGAAGCTAACTTTTTTAATAAAAAAATCAACGGTTAAGATAAACAGAACGGTTATTAATCCTATAATGAAACCACTAATTGTATACTTAAAAACAATACTTTGTGAATTTTTATCTTTCATAAAAAAGGGTTATATTTTTTTGAGAAATTAAAAATAATAAATCTTTTCAACAAATTTCTATTCCCCAATATATAATTTTTTCATAGATAATACGATAATAATCCCATACTGTTTCTAAATAAATTTTATTTAGCTTATTAACAGCAAGAAATGACTATAAATTAATGCGCTGCTTTTAACATAAAGGGTGCTATTTGTTCAAGTGAAAGAACTTTATCAACTGCTTCAAGTTTTATCGCTTCTTTTGGCATACCAAAAACCACACATGAACGTTCATCCTGTGCAATGGTTTTTGCCCCGGCCTCTTTCATTTCCAGCAGTCCTTTAGCACCATCATCACCCATACCGGTCATGATAATCCCAACAGAGTTTGCCCCCGCATAACGGGCCGTTGAGCGAAATAATACATCAACCGAAGGACGGTGCCGGTTAACTAAAGGACCTTCTTTGATTTCAACAAAATATCGTGCACCACTCCTTTTTACCAGGGTATGGAAATTTCCCGGGGCGATAAGCGCCCTGCCCCGAATAATTGTATCATTATTTTCAGCTTCTTTGACGGTTATTCTACAAATTTCATTTAAGCGGTTAGCAAACGATGAAGTAAATTTTTCGGGCATATGCTGCACAATAACAATTCCCGGAGAGTCGGGCGGTAAAACGGTAAGAAAATCGGTTAGTGCTTCTGTTCCTCCTGTTGATGCTCCAACAACCACAACTTTTTCGGTCGTTTTTATCATACTTTGTTTGAGAGATGGCGGCAACACAGCATCAGCCGTATGTTTTGGCTCTACATGGATGGATGAAGAAGGAATATTCCGACGTTTTAATTTAGCATGAGCAGCAGCTTTTATAGCATCACAGATTCTGAGTTTCGATTCCAGGATAAATTCTTTGGTATACATATGGGGCTTGGTGATAATTTCTAAAGCTCCATACTCTAAAGCTTTTAAACCTGTTTCGGTACCTTTTTCTGTTAAACTTGAGATAATTACAACAGGCATAGGATGCTGTGACATAATCTTTTTTAAGAAGGTCAGTCCATCCATCTTAGGCATCTCAATGTCGAGGGTTATTACATCCGGAACTTCGTTCTTAATTTTTTTGGCAGCAACATATGGATCTGAGGCGGTAGCCATTACTTCAAGGCCGGAATCAGAATTTATAATTTCGGTAAGGTTTTGCCGTACTACAGCTGAATCATCAACAATTAAAACTTTAATCTTTGGTTTTGACATTTTATAAACGAATTAGATGACAGATGATTAAAACTACAAAAAAATTAAAAATCTCAGCTCATTCCTTATTTTATATAATTAGTATTTTGTCTTTGTACAAAACGTTGTTTAACTTCACCGGTATCCGTAAAAAAGATAATTTTCCTGCCCAATTTCCCTCCTACACTTGAGCTTACAATAGGGATATTTGTCTCGGCAAGTATATCTTTTGCCAATGAAATATTTCTTTGTCCGATATTAAATTGTGGGCTTTTGGTTTCAATAACCTCTCCTCCACCAAAAATTTTAGCTTTAATGTTATGTTTTTTACTGCCAAAATTTATCATTTTATCCAACAACTTCTCGATAGCAATATTTCCGTACTTTGGCGATGCCAACCCGTCTCCATTCCATAGAGGCAACATATAATGGCACATTCCCCCATATCTTAATACCGGATCATAAAGGCATACAGCTACACAAGATCCTAAAATAGTATTTATCTGAAAAGGGTCCTTGCTGGCATACAATGCCGATGGAAATAAAAAATGTGAATTATAATTGTTCATCTTCAAAAATTACATCTAAAACGTTTCTTCTGTATCATCGAAAGTTTTATCCTCATCGAAAAACATTTCATTGCCATCAAAAGCAAAGCCACTAATATCTGACTCTATTTCGGGAATTGTTATGGTAAATTTGGCTCCTTTTCCATGTTCACTTTTAATCTCAATCTCACCGTTTAACAAGTCTAAAAGCGCTTTGTTAATAGACAACCCTAACCCATGCCCACGGTTTACTGAATTAATTCCTGAATCTAAACGTTTAAACCGGTCGAAAATAATTTTTTGATTCTCGTGTGATATTCCTGTACCAAAATCCTGCACATAAATTTTTAACTTTTTGTTATCAATCCACACTCTAATAATGACTTTATTATCTTCAAAACTAAATTTTACAGCATTACTTACAAGGTTTGATACAATTAACCGTAATTTTTCAGGATCGGTCTTAAAGAAAAAAGGTTTTTCTTCCGAATAAGGAATTTCAAATTGTAAATCAAGATTTAATTTTTTCTTTTTACATTCATATTTAAACGAATCGGTTACACTTTCAAGCAAATGCCGGACATCAACATTTAATATCTCCGGAAAAATTTCTCCTGCTTCAATTTTTGCTGCTACAAAAATATTCCTCAATTGAAAATCAAGATTAAAAGCTTCGGAATAAATTAAAGAAACCATAGAAAACACCTTCTTCCAGTTTTCTTTTTCTACCGATAAGATATTTTTCGACAAAGCAAGAATTGAAGCAAAAGGATTAATTATTTCATTGGTGATGTTTGAAATAAAATGACTTTTCAGGGCTTCAGAATCTTCCAGCTTTTTATTCACTTTTTTAAGTTCATTGTTCAATTCCTGAACTTCTTTCAGGGCTTTTTTATTCTGATGAAAACGCTTTTTCAGTTCATCAATTAGTTCCTGGTCGGTTAATTCGCTCATAAGTTAGATTTTTATGATAGTTTTAAATTCGTTTAAAGATGGTTGGCTTTATTTGTTGAAGCGGAACATCCATTCCTAAAATTGATTCGGAATGACCGATAAATAGGTAGCCTCCTTTTTTAAGCTTGTTACACAACTTATTAATTACCTGCTCTTGTGTATCCCGATTAAAATAAATTAAAACATTACGGCAAAATATTACATCATAAACATCGGGGATATTATAGGTTTCATCCATAAAATTCAATCGCTGATACTTCACTTTATCCCTTAAATCTTTAATTACACGTACCGTTTTATTGATACGATCTTTGCTTCGTAAAAAATATCTTTTCTTTATCTCCAACGGGATATTAATAACTCTTTCTTCTTTAAAAACACCCAATACAGCTTTTTGAAGTATTTGCGAAGAAATATCAGTCCCCATTATGGAATAATCAAACCGGGGGGAGTTTTGCTTAAATTCATTTAATGTTATAGCGATTGTGTAGGGCTCTTCGCCACTTGAGCATCCGGCACTCCAAACTTTAAAATTTTTATTCAGCCGATCTGAAACCATATATTCCTGAAGAATCGTGTCTGTTAAATAATCAAAATGTATGGGTTCCCGATAAAAATCAGTTTTATTGGTACTTACTACATCCAACATGTGGATAAGCTCTTTTTTTTGACCGTCATCGCTAAAAACAAAATCGGCATATTCTTTAAACGTAGTAATTTTAAGCTCCCGTAATCGTTTCTGAAGTCTGCTTTGGAGCATCACTTTTTTTACCGGAGGCATTTTAATGCCCGACTGCTGAAAGATAAATTTGCTTAACCGATTAAAATCATCGGAAGTCATTTTCGCATTAAAAATCTGGTTTAATGTCTGGTCTACCATTGAATTAAAAATAAAACTTAATAAAAAAGGGGGATGGGGCAATCCCCCTTACTATTACATTGGCCTAAAATGCACAGCATTTTAATACCCTAACCTAAAAAATCAACTATGAAAATACCCCATTTTTAAAACTTTTCGTATTCGTCGTCAACATTTTTCTTATCATACATCTTTAAATCAATCCCTTCTGATTTTTTGGATTGACCCTGATTTTCTTTGTATGGATGTTTTTGTTTTTTTTCTGCTTTTTGTTGACTATCAGGTGTCTCTAGTTTAAAATTAGTATTCTTAATTTTTTTCTTCTTCTCACCTGTAACAAAGTAGGCTATATTTTCCTTAAGTTGCTGAGCCTGGCTGGCCAGTTCTTCGGAACTTGTAGCCAGTTCTTCAGATGCAGCTGCATTTTGCTGAGTAACCTGATTCAGTTGCTGTATGGCATTATTTACCTGGTCGGCCCCTGAATTTTGCTCCATACTGGCTGCTGATATTTCCTGAACCAGTTTGGCGGTTTTTTCAATATTAGGAATTATTTCCATCATAAACTTGCCGGCATCTTCTGTAACCTTAACACTTTTGTCAGACAATCCGACAATTTCATCGGCAGCAACTTTACTTCTTTCGGCCAGTTTACGCACTTCGGCAGCTACCACAGCAAATCCTTTACCATGCTCACCGGCACGGGCAGCCTCAACAGCAGCATTTAATGCCAAAATATTGGTTTGGAAAGCAATATCATTTACTACCCCTATCTTATCAGCAATTTGCCGAATCGAGGTTAAACTTTCTTGTGCAGCTTCTGCTACTTTTTTGATTCCTTCAGCTGCCTCTACAGATATTTTCTCGGTTTGCTGTGCATTATCAGTATTTTGCTGAATATTAGAAGCCATCTCTTCCATGGACGAAGAAACTTCTTCGGCCGATGATGCCTGTTCATTGGCACCTTGTGATAATTGTTGAGATCCTGAACTTGTTTGCTGACTTGCCGAAGCTATGTTATCAGCACTTAAGTCAACTGTTTCAACAATATCCCGCAACTGAACAACCATCCGATTAAGGGCTTTGGCTAACATCCCAATCTCATCTTGTTGCTCTAATTCTAC